>JBCBZH010000130.1:0-11404 GCA_039815415.1 Bacteroidota bacterium | reverse complement strand
TTCGCTCTCCGCGCTCTCCGCGCTCTCCGCGCTCTCCGCGCTCTCCGCGCTCTCCGCGCTCTCCGCGCTCTCCGCGCTCTCCGCGCTCTCCGCGCTCTCCGCGCACGATCTTCTCCCATGCCTCTGCCCGGATCTCCGCTGCCCGTTGATGCCGTCCTGCCCAAGCTGGAAGAGGCGCTGCGGGATGCGCCCTGTGCGGTATTACAGGCGCCGCCCGGTGCAGGCAAGACAACACGCGTGCCTCTCGCGCTGGCGGAGGCGGATTGGCTGGGCGACCGATCGATCGTGATGCTCGAGCCTCGTCGGCTGGCAGCGCGCACGGCAGCGCGCCGGCTGGCGCACCAACTCAATGAGCGGGTGGGCGAAACGGTGGGCGTGCAGGTGCGGCTCGAGAGCAAGCGCAGCGCGCGGACCCGCATCGAGGTCGTCACCGAGGGCATTCTGACGCGTCGCTTGCTCTCCGATCCCGCCCTCGAGCGCGGCCCTGGCAGACGGCCTGTGGGCATCGTCATCTTCGACGAGTACCACGAGCGCAGCCTACAGGCTGACCTTGGGCTGGCGCTCTGCCTCCAGGCCCAGGCGCTCCTGCGTTCCGATCTCAAGATCCTGGTCATGAGCGCCACGCTCGACGGTGCCCGCGTGGCGTCGCTGCTTGGGCCGGGCACGCCGGTCGTTGCCAGCGATGGACGGACGTTTCCGATCGAGACGCACTATCTGGGCGGTCCCCAGGGGCGGGCGCGGATCGAAGACGCCGTGGCTGATGCCGTGCGGCAGGCGCTGCGCGAGGAGACCGGAAGCGTGTTGGCATTCCTGCCGGGCGTGGGCGAGATCCGCCGGACCGCCGAACGACTGGACGGCACCGTGGGCGCCCGCATCGCGCCGCTCTACGGGACGCTCTCAGCAGCTGAGCAGGACGCGGCCATATCGCCAGCTCGAGCGGGCGAGCGGAAGGTCGTGCTGGCGACCTCCATCGCGGAGACGAGCCTGACCATCGAGGGCGTGCGCGTGGTGGTGGACAGCGGGCTGGCGCGGCGGCCTCGCTTCGACGCTGGGAGCGGGATGTCGCGGCTGGAGACGGTCCGCGTGAGCGCTGCGGAGGCCGACCAGCGGCGAGGACGTGCCGGCCGTACCGAGCCGGGTGTGGCGTATCGGCTCTGGAGCCAGACCGAGCAGGCGGCCCTCCAGCCGTTCGCGCCGCCCGAGATCCTGCAGGCCGACCTTGCCCCGCTCGCGCTCGACCTCGCCGCCTGGGGCGCTTCTCCCGACGAGCTGGCGTGGTTTGACCCGCCACCGGAGGCGCTCTACGGTCAGGCCCGTGACCTTCTCCACCAACTCGAGGCCCTCGACGCCGAGGGGCGCCTCACCGGCCACGGACGAGCGATGACCGAGCTGGCGATGCACCCGCGCCTCGCCCACATGGCGATCACCGCCGGGCGCTCTGCCCTCGCTGCCGACGTGGCGGCGCTTCTCGGCGAGCGCGACATCGTCCAGCCCGATGGGCCGCGTCAGCATGGGCGCGTGCCCGACGTGGACCTGCGGCTTCGCGTGGAGGCGCTGCGGGGGACGTCCGCCAGTTCGTTCCGAGGAATGCGTCTGGACCGAGGCGCACTCTACCGGGCCCGCGAGCAGGCCCGCCGCTGGCGCCAGCAGTGGAGAGCCTCCAACGCACCGGACGACCTCCACGACGCCGGGCGACTGCTCGCGCTGGCGTACCCGGATCGCCTTGCGCAGCGCGTAGCCGAGACGGCCCAGGGCGCCCGCTTCCGCCTCCGCGAAGGCCGATCCGCCACCCTCGACCCTGGCCAGCCCCTCGCCGACGCTGACTTCCTGGCCGTCGGCGACCTGGACGACCGGCACGGCGGCGTGCGAGTCTTCCTCGCAGCACCACTCACGGCTGAGGAGATCGAAGCCGCCTTCGCCAGCTCGATTGTAGACGAGGACCTCGTGACATGGGACGCAGATGCCGGAGCTGTGCGGGCTCGGCGCGTGCGTCGTATTGGAGCAGTCATCCTGAAAGAGGCACCGATTCGCCAGCCCGACGCTGCGCTCGTCCGGAACGCGCTGGCGGATGGGGTTCGAGCGGCCGGGCTGGCGTCGCTTGGGTGGAGCAAGGACGCGCGTCGCCTCCGCGAGCGTCTCGCGTTTCTTCACCACCACGAGGGCGAGCCCTGGCCGGATGTGTCGGACGAGGCGCTGCTCGACGCCCTCGACGTGTGGTTCGGCGCCGCGCTGGCGTCGGCACGCCGCCTGAGTGATCTCGCCCGCGCGGATCTCTCGGGTGCTCTGCTGGCGCTGGTGCCGTGGGACAAGCACGCCGACCTCGACCGCCTCGCGCCCAGCCACGTCACGGTCCCGTCTGGCTCTCGCATTCCCATCGACTACACGGATTCGGACTCGCCCGTGCTGGCCGTGCGGCTGCAGGAGGTCTTCGGACTGACGGACACGCCGACGGTGCTCGGTGGTCGCGTGCCGCTGCTGATGCACCTCCTCAGCCCTGCTGGGCGTCCGGCTCAGATGACGACCGACCTGGCTTCCTTCTGGCGCGACACCTACTTCGATGTGCGCAAGGACCTCCGGGGGCGCTACCCCAAGCATCACTGGCCTGAGAACCCGCTGGAGGCCACCCCCACCGCTCGCGCCAAACGCCGGAGGAAGGGGTGAAGAGGATGGACGGGCAGGAGGGGATGGAACGCACACGCCACACCTTCCTTACCCTCCGCACACTCGCCAGCTCGAGCGTCACAATGCCTCGATCTGGCGGACCGGCACTCCGAGAGACAACTTGCGCTCCCCCGCCTCTGGCTCCCATGCTCGACACCACCCTGGACCTCGGAACGGACGTCGCCACGTTCCTGATCTACCACCCGGACGATCTCGCGCATCGTGCGGACGCGCCGCTGGGGTGGTACGGCTACGACTTTGCCTACGTTCAGGAGGCCCGGGCCGGGCGCATGGTTGCCATCGGGACCGGGAGCGACGGTGGCTACCGGATCCGCCTCACGACGAGCGAACTGACGCCTGCCGAGGCCGCAGCGGAAACGACGCGGATCGTCTCGCCACTCATCGTCCGTCACGGACGAGTCTTCGTCGGCAACACGGACGGGTTGCCGGGACTGGAGCGGATGATCGACCCGGACGCGCACCCGGATCAGTGGCTCGAGCTGGCGAATGGCGCCTATCGCGTCAGCGTCGTCGAGGTTGACTGGAGTGGAGACGAGGCGCTGCCGAGCTACGTGGTAATGTTCAAGGCAGTCGCCAGCATGGATGAGGTGGAGGTGCCCGAGCGGTTCCCGATGCACAGCAGGGTCTGGGGCACACCGCCGCCCGAGCCGACGCTCCTGTCCATCCCATCGCTGTCCTCGCTCGACGCCGCCTATCCGCTTCTCGTGCTGGGTGATGACGCCGTCGTTCCCGGCCAGACCGGAACGACGATCGTGCCCCGCGACATGGGCAAGGTGCTGTTCGACCTGCGCCGGGTTGTGGTGACGGCGGAGCCCGTGCCGAGGCGCAGCCTGCTCGATGGATTCCGAGGTGGGCCAGAGACGCTGGGCACCGTCACCCGAATCCGGGGCGCGCGCTGGGCGGGCGAGGCGGAGTCGCGAGTGACGCTGGAAGGCGTTCAACTCGTTCGCGTCCTCGGCGCCTCGCCGGGCGATTCGCTGCCGAGGGCGCGCGTCGAGGGCCTGGCTCGACCGGATCGGCCTCCGAGCGCGGCCCAAGAAGAGGCTCTCCTAGACGCACTGGCGGCTTTCGGTCGGACGAGCAAGCGGTGGGCATCGCAATCGCATCCCCTCTGGACGCTCGACCGGGTGGAGGCGCGCAACGTGCGCTGGCCCGAAGCCATTCGCATCGCCCTGGACACTCTGGGCCTGACCTATGCCGAGCGCCTGGGCCTCGCCCGCCAGTCCGATGCCGAGCAGGTGGAGACCCTCACGCAGTGCCTCCGCGACGCGACCTGAGTACTGTGTCAAGCTGATTCCGACAGGTCGGCGATGACTGACCCAGAATCAGTTCCCCCGTTTGGGGCGGAGCGTCGGCGGTGCCGATGGGCAGGAGCATGGGCCTCAAGCTGGCGACGGGCTACGGCACGACGTACTCCAGCGGCGCGCCCGGCCCGAGCGGCAGACCGAACAGCACCCACGCGATCAACAGCGCGATGCTCACCAGCCCGAAGCCGATCGAGTATGGCAGCATCGCCCCGATGAGCGTCCCGATGCCGAGGTCCTTCTGGTACTTCTGCCCAAACACGATCACCAGCGGGAAGTACGGCATCAGCGGCGTAATGATGTT
This sequence comes from Bacteroidota bacterium, assembly GCA_039815415.1. GTDB lineage: Bacteria > Bacteroidota > Rhodothermia > Rhodothermales > Rubricoccaceae > JBCBZH01. Next base: position 7,114 of record JBCBZH010000130.1, on the reverse strand, counting down.
GGTGAAGGCATCGCCCAGGCGGTAGGCGCCCTGCGTCAGCTCCGGCGAGAAGCCGAGCAGCATCAGCATCGGCACGAAGATGGGCGCCAGGATGGCCCACTTGGCCGACGCGCTGCCGACGAGCAGGTTCACGGTGGCTGACACCAGCACAAAGGCCACCAGGAGCGGAATGCCCGTGAACCCGATGGCTTCCAGCCCCTTCGCGCCGCTAATGGCGACGATCGTGCCGAGGTTCGACCAGTTGAACAGCGCGATGAAGTGGGCCGCCACGAACGCCAGCACGATGTAGAGCCCGAGGTCGCTCATGGCATCGGCGGTCATTTTCACCGCGTCGCGGTCGCGCTTGATGGAGCCCGTCACGATGCCGTAGGCGAGGCCAGGTAGCAGGAACGCGATCAGCATGAGCGCCACGATGCTGCTGTAGAACGGCGCCAGCTCGCCCTCCGGCCCACGCAGTGGCGCTCCCGACGGCACCACCAGCAGCGCGATGCCCACCAGCGTAACGAGCAGCACGATGCCTGCCCAGCGGAGGCCTCGGCGTTCGGTGTCCGTGAGGGCTTCGGTATCAGCGCTGCTCGCGCTTGTCTCATCCTCTCCGTCCGAGGGGCTCCACTCGCCAAGGCGCGGCTCCACGAGGCGTTCTGTGATCCATGTCCCAACGATGATGAACACCGGCACGAGGGCGATCATCAGGTAGTAGTTGGCCGTCGCAGCCACCTCATAGCTGGCGTCGATGAGCTGGGCGGCAGGCGTGGTGAAGCCTGCCAGGAGCGGGTCGAGGCCGGTCAGGAGCAGGTTCGAGGAGAAGCCCGCCGAGACACCCGCGAAGGCCGCCGCCAACCCGGCCAGCGGGTGCCGCCCGGCACCTGCGAACAGCACTGCCCCGAGGGGAATCACCACCACGTAGCCTGCGTCCACGGCGAGGCTGCTCATGATGCCCGCGAAGATCAGTGCCGCGGTGAGCAGCGTGTTCGGGATCGAACTCATGAACGCCTTCAGGGCCGCTGCGATGAGCCCAGTCTTGTCCGCCACGCCGATGCCAAGCATGACCGCGAGCACGAGGCCAAGCGGTGGGAACGCCGCGAACGTCTCCGGCAGCTCGACCAGCAAGCGCTGGATCAAGTCGCCCGAGAACAGGTTCAGCGCCTGGATGCGCTCGCCCGTGCCTGGATGCACTGCGCTAGCCCCCAGCGCCGCCGCAATCGCTGAGGCGACCATCACCATCCCGATAAAGATCAGGAACAGTGTGACGGGGTCGGGCAGACGGTTTCCCGCGCGCTCGACGCCATCCAGAAATCGGTCGAACAGGCTGCGTTTGGGTGGGGCGTCGGTCGAGTCAGTCATCGTGTCGAGTCAATCGGGTGGGGGAGAATCGAGCTGGCGAGTTCAGAAATGAAGACAATCTGGGGCCTGCAGCAATCCACTACGGACAGGTCATTCTGAGCAGAGCGAAGAGTCTCGGTGGCTCTGGCGTTCAGCCGCGTCCGAGCGAGACGCGAGGCTGAGAGGAGATCCTTCGCTGGCGCTCAGGATGACGGCATGAGAGGATGTGCGGAATAGAAAGCGATGCATCAGGCCGATGCACCAGCTCGAATGATGGTCTCCACGGCCTCGGGCGCCTTCGGAATCTCGGGTCCGAGCACGCGGAAGCCGACGTCGGTCACCAGCACGTCGTCCTCCAGGCGGACGCCTCCGAAGTCGCGCCAGCTCGAGAGCGCGTCGTAGTCGATGAAGTCCAGGTGCTTGCCCTCACGCTGCCACACGTCCATCAGAGCCGGAATGAAGTAGCAGCCGGGCTCGACGGTCATCACGTGGCCTGCGTCGAGGCGCCTCCCGAAGCGGAGGTACTTGGTTCCGAACTGGTCGCTGCGCTGGAACTCGTCGTCGTAGCCGACGCGGTCTTCGCCGAGGCCCTCCATGTCGTGCACGTCGAGGCCCATCGGGTGCCCGAGGCCGTGGGGCATAAAGAGCGCGTGGGCGCCAGCAGCGACGGCCTCTTCGGCGTCCCCCGTCATCAGCCCGAGGCCCTGGAGCCCACGCGTGAGCGTGAGCCCGGCGAGCTGGTGGAGGTCGCGGAACGGTACGCCCGGTGCCATGCCCTCAATGCACGCCGTCTGTGCGTCTAGGACGATCTGGTAAACGTCGCGCTGGCGATCGGAGAAGGTGCCGCCGACGGGCGCCACGCGCGTGATGTCGGAGGCGTAGCGCGTGCCGGGCACGACGGCACCCGTGTCGATGAGCAGCAAGTCGCCCGCATCGAGAACGGCGCCGCTAGCGTGGTTGTGGAGCGTCTCGCCGTGCTTGGTGAGGATGATGGGGAACGCTGGGAAGCCTCCCTGTCCTGCGAGGTGCCCCTCGATGGCACCTGCGATCTCCCACTCTGTCCGGCCCGGATGCGCTAGACTCATCGCCAACTCGTGGACCTCCTTCGCCAGCGCGACGGCCTTCTCGATCTCCGCCACCTCCTCGTCGGACTTGACAAGCCGCTGCGCGATGACGGCGTCGATAAGGGGCTCGGAGGCTTGGATCGAGCTGGCGTCCTCGTCGAGCATCTTCGCCAGACGGATCTTGTGGACGGCGCGGTAGGGCGGCAGCACATGCACCGTCCGGCCCGCATGCCTCGCGCTGGCGACGGCCTCTTCCAGTGCGTCAGGAACCGCTGTTGTCGGGATGCCGATGGCCGCGGCGCGGTCGCCGAGGCTCGCCATCGGGCCTTCCCATATCGCGTCGTCGAGCGTGGGCTCGTGGCCGTAGAGGACGCTCTCGCCGGTGTCTGCGTCAATCGTCAGCGCGAGGCCCGGTTCGTCGAGGCCGCCGTAGTAGAGGAACGAGCCGTCCTGCCGAAAGCCGTACACGTTGCCCGCGTAGTTCATCGGCACGTTGTCGTTTCCGAGGATGACGATGAGGCCGTCGAGCTGGCGTGCGAGGGCGGAGCGGCGGGCAGCGTAGGTCTCGGGAGCGAACATGGGAGGCGGAGCAGACGGGCTTCCAAGCTAGCGGATCACGCGCGATGGCGATTCGGTTGCATCTGCCCCTCGCCAGCTCGCCCCGTCCGTGGCCGCCACCCATCGCCTCCACACCACCACGCACCTGCCGCTGCCGCGCGAGGAGGTCTTTGCCTTCTTCGCCGATGCAGGCAATCTCGAACGCATCACGCCGCCTGAGCTGAACTTCCGCATCGTCACGCCGCAACCGATCGAGATGCAGGTGGGCACGTTGATCGACTACGAACTCCAGCTCTTTGGTGTTGGCTTCAGGTGGCGGACAGAGATCGAGACCTGGAGGCCGCCGTTCCTCTTTTCGGATATGCAGCTTCGTGGGCCGTACCGGCTGTGGTGGCACATGCACACCTTCTTAGAGAGGACTACCCCTGACGGTCGCCCCGCCACGCGTATGGACGACCGCGTGTTCTGGCAGCTTCCACTCGCGCCCGTCGGCGAGCTGGCATATCTGCTCGTTAGGTTCCAGCTCGAGCACATCTTTGCCTACCGCCAGCGCGTGATGCAGGAGCTGATGGGGCGATGAGAGCGACCCCGGAACGCGCGCCGTGAGGTTGGATTCGAGGCGGTTGTCTAGCAGGCGCGTGTCCGGTAAGATGGCGTGTCACTCGCATCCGGTTCTGTGCCTCAATTCGTTCTCCGCGGCGTCGCGGTTCTTGCCCTCCTTGTCGCCGCAGGATCGGCGGCTCATGCTCAGGAAACGCTGCTGCTCCGGCAGCCGACGATGAGCCAGACGCACATTGCGTTCGCGCATGGGGGGGATCTCTGGGTGGTGGATCGGGCTGGCGGAGACGCTCGGCGTTTGACGAGCACGGCGGCGGTGGAGAGCGATCCCCATTTCTCTCCCGATGGGCAGACGCTTGCGTTTACGTCCAACCGGGTCGGCGTGGAGGCGGTCTACACCATGCCCGTCGCGGGCGGCGACCCGACGCGGCTCTCATGGTATCCGTCGTCATCGCAAGCTCGTGGTTGGACGCCTGACGGCCAGCGCGTGCTCTATGCATCGTCGCGCGAAACGGCACCCACGGGCTACGACCGCCTCTGGACGGTGTCGAAGGACGGTGGGCCGTCGGAGAGGCTGCCTGCGCCGTGGGCCACGGATGGGGCCTACAACGCGGAGGGCACGCAGATCGTCATCGACCGGGTGGCGCGGTGGGACAGCGAGTGGCGGGCCTACCGGGGCGGCCAGAACACATCGCTCACCATTCTCGAGCTGGCGACCCTCGAGGAGACACGGATTCCCAACGAGCTGACGGTGGACATCCAGCCCGTCTGGCACGATGGCACCATTTACTTCCTCTCCGACCGCGACTGGACGAGCAACATCTGGTCCTACGATCCGGCTACTGGCAGCCTCCAGCAGCGGACCACCCTGAGGGGCTCGGACATCAAATGGCTCTCGGCAGGCCCAGACGGGCTGGTGTTTGAGCGCGATGGTGCCCTCCACATCTTTGACCCGGTCTCGGACACGACGCAGCGGCTACGCATTACCGTTCGGGGCGATTTCCCGTGGGCTGCTGAGCGGTGGGAAGCGGTCGCCAACCGGGTGTCATCGGTCTCCTTGTCTGCGACGGGCAAGCGCGCGCTGATGGAAGCACGCGGCGAGGTATTCACAGTGCCCATCGAAAACGGCGATGCTCGCAACCTGACCCGCTCCTCGGACGCCGCCGACCGGGCTCCGATCTGGTCGCCTAAGGGGGATGAGATCGCGTGGTTCTCGGATGCCGGATCTGAGGGCTACGGGCTGATGATCGCCGGTCAGGACGGCCTCACCGAGCCGCTCCGCATCGACATTGGAGAGTCCAAGATGGCCTGGGACCCGACGTGGTCGCCGGATGGAGAGCACATCGCGTTCGTGGACGATGATGTGCGCGTGCGCGTCGTAACGCTCGAATCGGGCGACATTCAGACCATTGGAGCGGGCGGCACCAACCTGCAGCGTGGGTCGCTAGGGGTGACGTGGTCGCCAGACTCGAAGTGGATCGCCTACGCCAGCTCGCAGCCGAACGGCTTTCGCCGCGTGTTGGTGTGGTCGATGGAGAGTGGTGAGACCCGGCCTCTCACCGATCCCCTTGCGGATGCCTTCGCGCCAGCCTGGGACCGCGACGGGCGGCATCTCTACCTCCTTGCCAGCACAGACGTGGCGCTGGGGTCGGGCTGGGCCAACACCAGCGCGATGACGGCTAGTCCTGAATACGGTGCCTACGTGGTCGTGCTCCGCGAGGACGATCCGGCCCCATTCGTGCCACGGAGTGACGAGGAGCCTGAGCCGGACGAGGGCGATGGGGACGAGAGCGAGGCTCACGATGAGGAAGAGGCTCCAGAGAGCGAGGGCGAGGCCGCCGACGAGCTGGAGGTTCGAATTGACTTTGAGCGGATTGACCGTCGCACCATCGCGCTGCCGGTCCCCGTGTCGCGCTATGCGGTCACGCTGGCGGGGCCAGAGGGAACCGTCTTTCTGGGAGAGTTCGCCCCTGGTTCGCCTGGCCTCTCGCTTCGCAAGTTTTCTCTGGAAGACCGCGAGTCCAAGCCGTTCCTGAGTGGTGTTCGGCAGGTGGCACTCTCGCCGGATGGCGCCAAGATGATCGTTCGTACGGGAGGCTGGAGAGTCGTCAGCACAGCGGGAGCCTCAGGAGAGGGCGGCGAGGCCGTTCGCCTGAACCTCCGAATGGCCCTTGACCGGCAGGCCGAGTGGCGACAGATGTTTGATGAGGCATGGCGCTACGAGCGCGACTACTTCTACGACCCTGGCCACCACGGCCGGGATTGGGACGCCGTCTACGCGCGCTACGCTACGCTCGTCTCGCACGTTCGCCACCGCACCGACCTGACCTATCTGCTCGACCAGATGAACGGCGAGCTATCGGTTGGTCACAGCTTTGTGTTCGGGGGTGATTTCCCCGCGGTCGATACCGTCCGCGTTGGGCTTCTGGGCGCCGATTTCGAGCTGGATGGCGGAGGCTGGCGCATCGCACGCATCTACACATCGGAGAGCTGGAATCCGAGCCTCACGGCCCCGCTCGACCGCGCGGGCCTCGACATCGAGGAGGGCGACTACCTCGTTGGCGTCAACGGCGTCGAGCTGACGGCGGCCGACGATCCGTACCGGCTGCTCGACGGCACCGCCAATCGGCAGACCGTGCTGCACATCAACGACCAGCCCGGAATAGAGGGGTCGCGTCGTGAGACCGTGGAGCCAATCCGTAGCGAGTTCGGTCTTCGCCAGCGCGCATGGGTGGAAGACAACCGCCGTCGTGTGGACGAGCTGTCGGGTGGGCGACTCGCCTACGTGTGGGTGCCCAACACCGGCGGCGGGGGCATGGTGTCGTTCAATCGCTACTACTTTGCTCAGCAGGACAAGCAGGGCGCCGTCATTGATGAGCGCTTCAACGGAGGCGGACTGCTGGATGATTACATGGTGGACCTGATGACGCGGCGGCTGCGCGCAGCCATCACCAACGAGGTCCCGAATGGCGTGCCATTTCGCCTGCCCGCAGGCATCCTCGGGCCAAAGGTGCTGCTCATCAACGAGCTGGCGGGCTCCGGCGGGGACTTTTTCCCGTGGGTCTTTCGCCAGCAGAACGCGGGGCCGCTCATTGGGACGCGGACGTGGGGCGGCCTCGTCAAGTCCTCGGTGCACTACGCCTTGGTGGACGGCGGCGCGCTGACGGCGCCGGACAACGCCGTCTTCGACCCGATTGAGGGCGAGTGGATCGGTGAGAACGCCGGCATCCCGCCAGACATCGAGGTGCGATTGGACGCACAATCCGTCGCTGCGGGCCGAGACCCCCAGCTCGAGCGGGCCGTGGAGGAAGCGCTCCGCCTCCTCGAGGCTGAAGGCACGCCGACGGTGGTTCCGCCGCCCTTCCCGCGCCCCGCTGTACATCCTGATGAGCGATAAGGCCGGTTCTCACCAGCTCGAAAAGGGCGAATCCAGCGCGGATTCATGGTTTCACATGTCGCCTGTCGTCCGGGACGCCATCTCGATCCATGCCGCCTTTGCTCTCATCGCGCTGACGGTGCTTGCGCTTCCGGCCCCCGATCTCGGCTGGCGGCTTCTCGGGCTGGTGGTCTTGTATTCCGTGGCGCTGCCTCTGGCTGGGCGGGCGCGCGGT
>JBCBZH010000096.1:0-13620 GCA_039815415.1 Bacteroidota bacterium | reverse complement strand
TAGCTCAGTTGGTAGAGCGCCACCTTGCCAAGGTGGAGGTCGCCGGTTCGAGCCCGGTGTTCCGCTCCGCACAAAGCGGCCTCAGACGTTCCTCTGGGGCCGCTTTTTTCGTTTTCGCCGCCGGCCAACGAGCTGGCGACGCATTCATACTGCCATGTCTGATTCCCGCCGCTGGGTGACTCTTTCAACGCGGACGCTTCTGAAGCGGTGGTGGATGATTCTCCGAGTGGATCGGGTGCAATTGCCCCACGGCCCAATCCTAGAGGAATACCACGTAGCCGAATACCCAGACTGGGCATGCGTTCTGGCTCTGACGCCTGACGGGGACGCCGTGATGGTCGAGCAGTACCGCTATGGCATCGACCGGATGAGCCTCGAGTGCCCAGCTGGCGCCATTGACCCAGGAGAGGATGCGCTGGCTGCCGCGAAGCGCGAGCTGATGGAAGAGACCGGCTTTGAGGCTGAGCGCTGGACATTCCTAGGGGCCCTTGCCATCGAGCCGACGCGCCACACGAACTACGGACACCTTTTCATCGCCCATGATGTGCGCCAGGTGGCGGACCCTCAGCTCGACGAGTCTGAGGACATCACCACCCGCCGCGTTCCGGCCGAGTCCCTGCTGGATCGGGTGCGCGATGGCGAGATCGTCCATGGAATCCACGTGGCTGCTGTGCTCTGGGCAGACCGAGACGGATGGATTCCGACAGCTCGACGGTGAGCACGACGTGTGAGGTCGTGCTTGAACGCAGTGTCTATCGACGCTAGATCGTGCAAGCGGGACGCAAGGCTCTCCTCGGATTCGAAGAGTGAGAAGTACGATTGGAGTCCAGATGCGGCTGTTCGCGGGCAGTTTCATGCCAACGAGAGCACGGTGAGCGGCTAAATCTCCCGGCGCTGCGCTCGGATCCCGCGCTCTGAGAAGGCCGCCACGGCTCGGTCGGCTGTGCTGGCATCGGCAAAGCCGAGACGGAAGGTCCCAGCATCCCCCTCGCGGATCCGCATCAGCTCGATGTCCTTCACGTCCACGCTGGCGTCGGCTAGCGTTCCGGTGATGTCGTGCAGCGCCCCAGGGTTGTCGGCGATCCAGACAATGACATCGACCAGGGGTTGGAGGAAGCCCCGGGCGTCTGCAGGCATGATGCCCCGGTGGCTCGCCGCCTGCTCGAACGCGTGGCGGAGGGCTCCGGGCTGGCGAACGACGTGACGACGATAGTCCTGGATCCGGTTAAGGAACGCATCAAGCGCGTGGTCTACGGCGGATGCATTGGCTCCATAGATATCTCCCCAGAGCCCAAACGGGGATGAAGCAATCCGTGTCATGTCACGGAAGCCACCCGCCGCCAGCGCGAGGGCATCGTCACCCACGGCAGCAGCCGTCTCCACCAGCGCGACCGCCACGAGCTGTGGAAGGTGGCTCACAGTTGCGACCAGTTGATCGTGGCGGTCGGCATCCAGGACGGCTGGACGAGCGCCGACGGCGTCGACCAACCACAAGGCCTTTGGATGAACGCTCTGGCCGGGGAGAGGGCAGAGGACGTACACCGCGTTCTCGAACAGCAGAGCATCCGCGTGATCGATGCCCCCATTCTCGGCACCCGCCATCGGATGACCACCCACGAACTGGTCTGCCAGGTCGAGCTGGCGAGCTGCAGCATCGAGGGGGCCTTTGACGGATCCCACATCCGTGATGAGAGCGTCTGGAGACACTAGGCCCGATACGCGCCGAAGCAAGTCTGGGAGCAAGCCGACCGGCGTCGCGAGTACAACGATGTCAGCGTCCATGATGGCGCCATCCAGCGTGTCCGCAATGCTCGTGCAGGCCTCTCGGTCCAGCGCACGCTGAGCGCTCTGGGGGTCGTAGCCGATGATCACTGCCTCGGAATGTCGTCGCCGAATCGCCAGCCCGAGCGATCCGCCGATGAGCCCTGTTCCGATGAGGGCAATACGTCGAGGAGGATCGTGGGGCACAGCGGTAGGTTCTGGCGGCTCCCAAACCTACCCCGCGATGCTCTTCCCGATTAGCGACGACGATCGCCAACTCGATGGCCCGGCGTACGTCACGTTGCTGCTGCTGGCGGCCAACGTGGTCATTTTCATCCTCCAGGTCGCCGATCCCAGCCTCACCTATGGGTGGAGCGTCGTCCCGGCCGAGATCACGACGGGGACGGATTTGACGAGCCCAGTCCGAGGCATTCCGCAAGAGCCGGGGCCAGGAGGCGGAGCCGGGGCCCCGTTTATCTACTTCACGCTGATCTCGTCCATGTTCATGCATGGCGGCTTTGGGCATATCGCTGGCAACATGCTCTACCTCTGGATCTTCGGAGACAACGTGGAGCATCGGTTTGGACCGCTCCCGTTTCTGGCCTTCTACCTCGTCAGTGGGCTGGCGGCAACCTTTACGCAGATCGCACTCAACCCGGACGGCATCATTCCGAACCTGGGCGCCAGCGGGGCCATCTCCGGCGTGTTGGGGGCGTACCTCGTGCTCTTCCCGCGCAACAAGGTCAACGCCATCTTCTTCTACCGTGTGGTGGTGGTGCCGGCAGTAGTGGCGCTCGGGCTGTGGATCGCCATGCAGCTGTTCAGCGGGTATGCATCCATTGGAGCGACCGCTGAAGACACCGGAGGTGTCGCCTATGGCGCACACATCGGCGGCTTCGTTGCAGGGGCGGTATTTGGCGGCGTGGCTCGCCTGATGGGAACGAAGGAGCGCCCAAACGTCCTCTCAGGGGCCATTCGACGAGACGCGGGCAATCGTGTCTTGTGGTGAGCCGTTGGGGCTGTGAATCTCGGTTGTGTCGGTACAGGGTTTGCCCTGGGATCCCTGGAGATGTCCGCCCGTTTGACCGATATTGATCCCGTCATGCGTCTTCGCTCTACCCTCCAACTCCTCGCTGCCTCGGCCCTGCTCCTGAGCGGGACCGCTGTGATGGCCGCTCCTGTCGCCAGCTCGGATGCTGGCCTCGAGCTGGTGCTGGTCGATGACACGCCGAAGCCGTTTAAGCTCTCGGCTCCGCGCCCGAATCCCTTCCGCACGACGTCTGCGCTGACGCTGACTGTGGAGGAGGCCGGTGAAATCACCGTGACGGTCCACGACGCACTCGGTCGCCGCGTGGCGCTTCTGCGCGAGGGACAAACGTCCGCGGGAACGTACACGCTCCGCGTGGAGGCCGGCGATCTGCCGCCAGGGCTCTACATCGTCCGTGCGACGAACGACCAGGGGGATACCGCAACCCGTTCGCTGGCTCTGACGCGGTAGTCAACGGCCTTATACGTTTTCAGAACGCCAGTCCACCGGGCTAGCGTTTTTTCGTGTCTGTAGATTCGGCTTTTTGCCGAGGTCCTGACTTTCAGTCAAATCGAACCCAAGTACATTCGGTCCTGCGCTGTGCAGTTCTTCGTCGGGCGCGCTGCATTCGGACTCCCGCGTGAACAATCCACCTCGACAGTTGTTCTCATGCAGGGGGAGCTGTAAGCCAAGGGTTGGAGTGGCTCCACAAGACCGAGAGGCTACTCTGGCGCAAATGAGTGACGGAATTCATACCACCACTCTTCGAGTGTACCGGGGCGGAGTCCCACGCTAAGCTGCCGCGAAGCAAGCAGAAGACACTCAGAATCGCACGCGTCAGGATAGCGTCGTTCGCCGACGACGAGGTTCGAGCCCTCCCATTCAAGCGTCAACTCCTGTGGTCCATTCTCGACGCTTGTATATGCGACTACGAATCGATCTCCTACGCGCTCCCATGTTCCAGAGGAGCGGCCTCGTGGCGTCCCAGGAGGATCAAAGTACTGGATCAGGAAACTCCCATCCTGATCGAATGTGAGGCGGCGTGTTCGTGACAGATGCTGAGCTGGGACCGCGGTATCAGCTTTGAGAACACTCTCTTCGTCAGCACGAAGTGCGCGGCTTCCAACGGTAATAGAGCCAGATACGGGAATAGTGCTGGTTGCTCCAAGGAAAGGGTTCAGGTCAGCATCTATGCTAATCTGGTACCCATCTCGGTTGAAGAGCGAAGGGTCGGTTGTGAACTCTCGCGAGGCTGTGTAAAGACGCTCAGTTCCAGTGTTTACAAGTACGGTGGCGCTATCGCGAAAACGAACGCCTTGACGTGAACGTTCGAGGATCAGCAGAGCGTAAGGAGGCAGCTGTCCACTGGAACGGGTTGAGAACTGAACCCGAAACATGTCATCTGATTCATCATCGAACCATCTGGCATATCTCAAAGTCTCTGATTCATTCCCTGCGATGATGAATGATCCAGTAGAGGGCGCGGTGAGGTCGAGGATCGTTTGCGGTTCAGACACAACGCCAGCCGTCAGATTCTGAGTCGCTGTTTGCTCCCATACACCGATGACAGATCGGTCCGCGTCGGAGGTGTCGCAGGCGGCAACAATGAGAGCCAGAATGAGCCAGCTAGATCGTCGAATCATGGTATGGGAAAAGTCCTCGCCTCAACGCTTAATACGGAGAACGAAAGCGCCCCGCCAGCTCGAGGCTGACGGGGCGGAAGAGAGGGGCAGCGAGCTGGCGACTATTCAGCGTCAGGCTCTGCGGGTGTCTCCGCCTCAGGCTCTTCAGCCTCTGGCTTCTCGGCCTTTGAAGCTTTCTTCTTTCGCGCCTTGCGCGTTCTGAACGTCAGCTCGTCGGCGCCGTCCTTGTAGTCGACCGTGATCTTTGCGCCTTCGTCCAGGTCCTTCGTCAGGATCTGCTCCGCCATCGGGTCCTCGACGAATCGTTGGATGGCACGGCGCAGCGGACGTGCCCCGAACTGCGGGTCGAAACCCTTCTCTACGAGGAAGTTCTTCGCAGAGTCCGTCACGTCGATGCTAATGCCCAGCTCCTGGACGCGTGCGAAGAGGTCGGCCTTCATCACGTCGATGATCTCGAGGATGTGGTTCTTCTCGAGAGGGTGGAAGACAATCACATCGTCGATGCGGTTGAGGAACTCCGGGTTGAAGACCCGCTTGAGCGCGTCCTCCACCGTGGACTTCATCTTGGTATAGTCGAACGTTTCCTCAGAGAGTGAGAAGCCGATCCCCTTGCCGAGGTTCTTGATGTCCCGCGCCCCGATGTTGGAGGTCATGATGATGATCGTGTTACGGAAGTCCACACGGCGGCCGAGGCCGTCGGTGAGAATGCCGTCATCGAGCACCTGGAGCAGGATGTTGAACACGTCCGGGTGCGCCTTCTCGATCTCATCAAGCAGGACCACGGAGTACGGCTTCCGGCGGACCTTCTCGGTGAGCTGGCCGCCTTCCTCGTAGCCGACGTACCCGGGAGGTGCCCCAACGAGGCGCGACACGGAGAACTTCTCCATGTACTCGCTCATGTCAATGCGGATGAGCGCATCCTGGCTGTCGAAGAGGTACTCGGTGAGCCGCTTCGCCAGCTCGGTCTTGCCCACGCCCGTGGGGCCGAGGAAGATGAACTAACCGATGGGCCGCTTGGGATCCTTGAGACCCGCGCGGGTTCGGCGGATGGAGCGCGCCAACTTGACGATGGCTTCGTCCTGACCAACGACCGAGCCCTTGAGCTCGTCCTCCATGTTGAGCAGCTTGGTGCCTTCGGAGGTCTGCACGCGGTCAACGGGCACGCCCGTCATCATGGCGACGACGGCAGAGACGTCCTCTTCCGTCACGGGGTAGGTCTCGTCCTCAGCCTGACGCTCCCACTCCTCCTTGACGTTCTCAAGCTCTTCCTGGAGCTTCTTTTCCTTGTCACGGAGTTGGGCAGCCTCTTCAAACTTCTGGCTCTTGACGACCTGGTTCTTCTCCTCCCGGACAGCCTCGATCTGCTCCTCGAGATCAACGACCTCCTGAGGCACCTTGATGTTGGCGAGGTGGACGCGGGCACCCGCTTCGTCCAGAACGTCAATGGCCTTGTCGGGGAGGTGACGGTCAGTGATGTAGCGCTCCGAGAGCTTCACGATCAGCTCGATCGCCCCCTCTTCGTACTCCACGTTGTGGTGCTCCTCGTACTTGGATTGGATCTGCGAGAGAATCTCAATGGCCTCCTCCGGCGTGGCCGGATCCACGAGGATCTTCTGGAAACGACGGTCCAGTGCTCCGTCCTTCTCGATGAACTGGCGGTATTCATCCAGGGTGGTAGCGCCCACGCACTGGATCTCGCCGCGCGCCAGCGCAGGCTTGAACATGTTCGAGGCATCCAGCGAGCCCGAGGCGCCACCGGCGCCGACGAGCGTGTGCAACTCGTCGATGAACAGGATCACGTCCTGATTCTTCTCCAGCTCGTTCATGACCGCCTTCATGCGCTCCTCGAACTGGCCACGATACTTGGTGCCCGCCACAAGCGCAGCTAGGTCCAGCGTCACGATGCGCTTGTCATAAAGCACACGTGAGACCTTGCGTTGAACGATGCGCAGCGCGAGCCCTTCGGCGATGGCCGTCTTGCCAACGCCTGGCTCGCCGATGAGCACCGGGTTGTTCTTCTTGCGGCGCGAGAGGACCTGAGCGACACGCTCGATCTCCTGCTCGCGGCCCACGATGGGGTCGAGCTTGCCTTCTTCTGCGAGCGTTGTGAGGTCGCGTCCAAAGTTGTCGAGGACCGGGGTTTTGCTTTTGTCAGACATCTGCTTGCGTTCGCTGGAGGAGCGGGAGCCGCGTCCGGGTCGTTCCGAACTGGTGTCTTCGGGGCCGGAGCGGGGGGCAGCCTTGCCACTGAGGATCGAGTCCAGTTCAGACCGGACAGCGTCGTAGCTGACAGAGAAGCCTTGCTGGAGAATCTGCGCGGCGATGTTCTCGTCGTCGCGCAGAAGCGACAGAAGGAGATGCTCGGTACCGATCACATCGCTCTTGTACAGCTTGGCCTCGAGGTATGTGATCTTGAGCACCTTCTCCGCCTGTTTCGTCAGCGGGATGTTGCCGACGGTCAGCGTACCGCCCGACGAGCGAACGGTGTCCTCAACAGCCTTCTTGAGCTTGAAGAGGTCGCATCCGAGGTTGCGTAGGATTTTGATGGCGATGCCCTCGCCTTCGCGGATGATCCCAAGCAGCAAGTGCTCGGTGCCGATGTAGTCGTGCCCGAGGCGGATCGCTTCCTCGCGGGAGTACGAGATCACGTCGCGGACGCGGTTGGAAAAGTTGCCTTCCATGATGCAGTGTGCTGCGCTGGGGCGCGTGGGGCCGACGCGTAGGTCGGTCTGGCTCAGGCTCCGAACGAGGAGCCGCAGCCGCAAGTTGTGGTCGCGTTGGGATTGTCGAAGACGAATCCACGCGCATCGAGACCGTCGTGGTAGTCAACGGTGGTGCCCATGAGATAGAGCCCGTGGCGCTTGTCCATGAACACAGTGATCGGGTCGCCCGAGTCCGTCTCCAGCTCGAATTGGAGGTCGTGCTCGCGCTGCTTGTCGAAGCCGAGCACATAGCTCATGCCCGAACAGCCACCACCTTTGACGCCAACTCGAAGCCCAAACTGAGCCGGAATCTGCTTGTTGGCGACGATGCGGCGCACTTCGGTGGCAGCGCGATCGGTCAGGACGACCGGGGAGGGGCGGGTTGCGGTGGCAGTACTCATCGGGCCTAAAACTCGGGGAACAGAGGGCGTGCAAAGAGCGCGCCGGTTGGATCGACGTGTCGAATCAACAGCGGGCGTCGCTGTTCCAACGCACATCGGATGAGATCGAGTCTCCCCCGAGTGTCCACGGAGGACGGCACCGCCCGGTCTTCACAAGGTACGGGCTGTTCTGGATACAGAAGCCGGAACAGACACAGAGAAAGGTGAGAAGGATTCCCCGTCTTGCGCATCCGCTCCAAGCGCCACCCCATCCTTGGTCAGCGCGCCGCCTCGAGCTGGCGAATCCGTTCCTGAAAGGCGGTTCGCACTACCGACGGGCCAGCACAACCGTTGCTGTGTAGCGCTCGGTGGTTCCGCCCAGCGTGTCCACGGCCTCCACGAGCACAACGTAATAACCGACGCGGAGCTGCTCGCCGGTTTCGCCTCGGCCGTCCCACAGCAGGCTGCCTTCTCGGCCAGTCAGGCGCCCAGGTTCCAGTTCGCGGACGAAGCGGCCTCCAGCGTCGTAGATCCGCGCTCGGACCAGGGAGGCTTCCGCGGAAAGCGTGTAGGAAATCCGTGCCGCCTCGCCGTCGTCGGGCGCGAACGGGCTGGTGATCTCGGCCCCGGTGCCATCGGGTCGGCCCCCGTCGGCGACGCCGACAGAGTTCGTGGCGCTCGGCGTTCCGCCTCGCTCGTCCAGCGAGGATGTCCAGTTGGACGCTGCACTTGATGGGCCATCGGAATCCCGGCGTTCGAGAGCAATGCCAGTGGCATCGTCCAGCTCCGGTCGGTGCCAGTCCGGGTCGTACGCCACAGAATCGATCACGGCGTTGCCAGCGCGGAGAACGACCGTGTCGCCACCGTTGGAGAGGCCGTCGAACGAATCGGCCTCAATAAACGGCACCGATGGGAAGCGGGAGACAAACGCATCCGTATCGCGGACGACGGCAAGGATCTGGCCTGGAGTCAGCACAGCAGGGGTCGATGCGATAGGGCCCTCTCCGAGAGCGAGCTGACGGAGGTCGAAGACGCGGTCGGTCGTCGTGTTCGCCAGCTCGACATACTCTCCGTCGCTGCCGTCTTGGGGATCGAACATCAGCTCGTTGATGAGGATGTCGCCGGGTTGAGGTGTGTCGGGTGTGCCAAAAAACAGCGATGCGGTCCCACCTCCGAGGTTGCCTGTCGGATCCTCCAGTCCGGTCACTGTAAGGGTGTAGACCACGCGGTCCTGCAAGGCTGCCGCGAAGTCCAGCGTGGCGCCTGTCGCGAGCCCATCGGCCACGTCGACGTTCACCTGAGAGGGGGAGCCGATGCCGCCGTCGATCTGGTAGACGGCAGGTGGACTTGCGCTGGCGAGCGTGACGGGCTCGGTAAACGAGACGCTCACGCGCGTGGGCTCGAGGACGACAGCGGAGGCTACTGCTGGGGAGGTCTCGTCGGCGGTGTACTCGAACGTGGTCGAGGTCTGGGCCGTGACGTTTCCAAGGGCATCCGTGAGTCCGGTGGCAGTGACGGTGTAAGTGCCGGTGGGAAGCGACGTGGTAAGCGTCAGAGAGACGGTCACATCTCCGTCGTACGCAGCCTCCAAGATGGTCGCGCCGCTGATGCTGAACGCCGATGCAGAGACGCTCGCTTGTGTGGCGGGCTCATCCAATTCGACGATCACGACGCGGCCATCGCTCGAACCGCTGGCCTGTGCGAGCTGAGGGCCGGTCACATCGGGGGCAAACTGGGAATTCTCGGCCCCGGGTGTTCCGCCACGCGGGTCCGTAGTCGGGAGGAAGTTGGAGCGGACCGAGGCTCCCTCTGGATCCTTACGTTCCAAGCTCAGGTCCACTCCATTCCACGCGCTCGTGTAGGTCAAGGAGTCGATGGTGGTGCCCTGGTACTTGAGCACAATGGCGTCGCCTGAGTTGTTGAGCGCGCTCCATGTGGGTTGGTCAATGAACGGGACGCCAGCGAACACGGCCTGGAAGTCGGGTCCATCTTCGACAATCACAGCGTACTCGCCTGGGCCGATGAACACCGCCTGATCTGTGATCGGCTCATCATCTCCTGTGCCGTCATTCAGCGTGAACTCGCGGAGATCAAACGTCTTGTCGCTCCGATTCACCAGCTCGACGAACTCGCCCGGGCTGTTGGATGCGGGCTCATCGTAGAGGAACTCATTGATGACGAGGTCCCGGGAGGCAGCGGCATCGCCTGTTCCAAAGAAAAACGTGGCCGACTCCGAGGTCATCGCGTTGCCCCGTAAGTCCGCGACGTTGCGGACGGTGAGCGTGTACTCGGCGGGGCCAGTTAGAGCAGGCTCTACGGTGAGGTCAGCGACGGTAGGATCGCTTGCCGGGTTGGCTGCGGTGACTTGTGAGCTTCCCGAAACCTCGTAGTTGGCTGGGACGCCCGCGCTCCCCCCCACAGGTTCGCTGAACGTGACCCGGATGGTGGTTGCTGACACAGCTTCGACCGCGTTGAGGGTGGGCGGGTCCTGATCGGTGGAGAAGAGCGTGTTCTGGGCTCCTGGAGTACCGCCGGCAGGCCCGCTCGTCGTTCCAAAGTTTGAGGCGGAACTGCTCGGTCCGAACGGGTCGCGGCGTTCGAGCGATGCGTCCGTGCCGCCCCAAGAGGGTTGGTACGGAACGACATCGATCTCCGTAGCGCCCACCACCAGCGCGATGTGGTCGCCCGAGTTGTTGAGTGCGGGAAGGTTCAGGTCGATGAACGCCACGCCCGGGTACGTGGCAGCGAATGCCGAGGCGTCGCCTGCGAAGACCACGAACTCACCAGGACCGATGAGCACCGAGGCGGGAACAGCGGGGGACGACGAGCTGGCGTCGGTGACCACCAGCCCTTGCAGATCAAAGGTCTGTGACGAGCGATTGGTGATCTCGATCCACTCGTTGCCCGAGCCGCCTGTTGGCGGATCGTACATGATCTCGTTGATGACGAGGTCGCCAGGAGACGGCGTCTGGGCCAGTGCCGACGGAAGCGCGCTGGCGATCGCCAGCCCGAGGAGTGCGGCCAGAGAACAGCTTGCCCTCACGCCGCGCGTTTGGAGAGGTCTCGGAGACATACATCGGTCATCAGACGAGCGGCAAAGGGGAGCGCCGACTCGTCCAGGTCGAAGAGGGCATAGTGCAACGGGTAGCGCGTCTCAGGCCCTCCGGCCGATCCGATGCGAAGCATGGCACCCGGAACATGCTCTAGGTAATACGAGAAGTCCTCGCCGCCCATGCTCGGCAGGGCCATGTCTACGATGGCCTCCTGGTCGTAGAGTGCCGTGACGGATTCTCGTGCCGTGTCGATCTCAGGTGCCGTGTTGACAACAGCCGGAAGCAGGTGTGCGTAGTCGACATCCACGTCGGCATTGTACACGGCGCCCAGGGCACCTGAGACACGGCGGATCTTCTCGCGTAGATAGGCAAGCGTCTGGGTGTCCGAGCAGCGTAGCGTGCCTCCGAACTCAACCTGGGACGGGATCACGTTCAGTGCCTCGCCGCCAACGAAGCGGCAGATCGTGATGATGGCGCTCCGGCGTGAGTCGGTCACGCGCCCCACCAGCTGGTAGAGGTCCGAGGCGATCTGATGGGAGACCCAGATGGTGTCCACGGACTCGTGCGGGCGTGCCGAATGCCCTGTCCGGCCCGTAGCAACCGTTACGAGGAACGGCGAGCTGGCAGCGGTGAGCGCGCCGACACGGAGTCCCACGCGGCCAACTGAGAGCGCTGGGTCCATATGGACAGCGTAAATCGCTTCAACGCCATCCAGGATTCCCTCCTTGATCATGACCGGGGCGCCGGACGGTGTGCTTTCCTCGTTGGGCTGGAAGAACACCCGGAGCGTCCCATATAATTCTTCGCGTCGCTCGCGAGCCAGGAGCGCCACGCCACACGCGACGGCCATGTGGGCGTCGTGCCCGCAGGCGTGCATCACGCCAGGGGTCTGCGACGTGTAGGGCTTGTTGGTCGCCTCCTGAATCGGGAGCGCATCCATGTCGGCTCTGTACGCGATCGTGGGGCCGGGTTTGGCACCGTCGATTTCGACGGCAAAGCCGGTCCCGGCTATCGGCGGACCGACGGTGAAACCCCGTTCCCGGAGCCAGCCACGGACTGTGGCCGAGGTGACGTGCTCCTGAAAGCCTAGCTCCGGGTACTGGTGGAGCTGCCGACGAAGGCTCACCAACTCGGAGCGAAGGTCGGTGTTCGAGATCGGAGGCGTGAGTGTATCAGGCACTGGCACAGAGGGGGACCGCAGCGTTGGAGAAAGCTACGTCGGCAGTCGCACCTCAGGATCTAAAGCCGATGGGATCCGGCGAGCTGGCGTTGCGATGGAACAGAAGAGCTAGGCCGGTTGCATTACGCTCTCGCGTAGCTCGTCAGCCAGCATGGCGACGATATCTGGGAGCCGTCCTGCCGACGCCATCATTTCGCGTTGGCGTTCGTACGAGGCTCCAGTGTCCAACACGTCGAGCGTCCGTCTGAGTTCACTCAGGCAGCCGAGACGTTCGGCGACGGGCTCCAGGCGAGCCACCAGTTCAGGGAGCTGCTCGCGGAGTGGGGCCTGGTTGCCGTCGTTGTCGTGGATCACGCTTGCATCGAGGCCGTGACGGGCCGCGCGCCATTTGTTCTCGCGAATGATCCAGGGCTTCAGAACCGGGAGTGGTGCCCCTGCCGTGTAGCGGTCGCCGAGCGCGACGACGAGGCACTGCACCAGTGCAACCAGCGACGTCAGCTCGTGAAGCGTGGAAGGGGCGTCGCACACGCGGATCTCGAGAGTCCCAAATCCGGGGTGCGGGCGGATGTCCCACCAGATCTCGCGGACCGTTTCGATGGCGCCCGCTCGAACGAGCGTGTTCATGAAGCGCTGGAACGAGCCGTAATTGTCAAGGCGGTAGGGGAGACCAGCTGTTGGCATCCCCTCAAAAATCTTGGAGCGCGCGCTGGCGAGACCCGTGTCTTCAAAGTCCGTGAACGGCGATGACGAGCTGAGGGCCAGCAGGTGCGGCAGATACGTCGTCAGCGCGTTCATGATCGAGATCGCTTTCTCGCCCGAGTCGATCCCGACATGGACGTGAAGGCCGTAGATCAGAAGGCGTCGCGCAGGCCATTGGATCTTGTCGACGAGGTGCTGGTAGCGGTCGTTGGGGAAAATCTTCTGGTCGCGCCACTGGCCGAACGGATGGGTGCCCGCCGAAGCGAACGTGAGGCCCATTTCGTCGGCCATGCCATAGAGCTCGCGGAGCGTGCCGCCTAAGTCCGCCTCGATTTCTGCGACGTTGTTGCAGACGCCTGTGATGACTTCAATCGTCGATTGCGTGAGCTCCTGCTTGATGCGAGGGTGGTCTCCCACGCGGTCCAGGATCATCGTCGAGCCCTGCTTCAGGTTGAAGGTGGCCGGGTCTAGGATCTGAAGCTCGATTTCGGCTCCCAGCGTGGGGGCTGGTGACGCGTTGAAGGGAATCGGGGCGGGGGCGTCGAGCTGACTAATGTCCATCGGGGCAGGGCAGAAGGAGGCATCCAAGAAACCGCCCGTGTGAAGGAATCGCAAACGCGCTCGTAGGTCCGGTGGGCTGCGGGTCCGTTCGGACGTCAGCCGCCAGCTCGAGGAGTGGCTCTGCGCGTCGTTTCCATCACGCTGGCGACGTATGCGACTTCCCTCGCCTCCTCTCTACTGGCTCGGTGCCTTGAGCTGGCGATCCATCGGTCGACTCACCCGAACAGCTCGCGGTATCGCTCGATCATCCGGATGGCCTCGCGCTCGACCTCGCTAGTATCCCGCTCGCCAGCATGCATCTGGGCAAAGGCCCGCGCAGCGTCTTCAGGGGCACCCTGGATTTCCTGCGCCAGGGACCAGTAGAGATCTGCCCGACCAATCGCATCGTCAAAAGCGTCGGGATCAATCAGTACCTCGGGGTCTTCGATGAGAGGCTGGGAGAAGAGGGCGCGAGCCTCCACCTCGGTCAGGCCGTTAGGGCCGAAGCCTGCTGTAGTCGCGTCGTGACCCTCGTCCGTGACGCGGAATGCGGGGTGATGCAGGAGTGAGTCGAAATCCAGCGTAGGGTGCCCGGTGTGATGGGCGGCGTCGATCTCTTCTGGGAGCAGAGCCTG
>JBCBZH010000149.1:0-10455 GCA_039815415.1 Bacteroidota bacterium | reverse complement strand
CTATGTTTCCGAGGTCAATCCCAAGCCATGGTGGCCCGTGTACCGCATTCTTCGCTGTGACCCCAAGCTCTTCGACAAGGACCTCTCCGGCAGGACCTATGTGGTGACAGGTGCCAACTCGGGCGTAGGCCTAGAGACCACCCGCCAACTCACTCGTCAGGGAGCCCATGTCGTGATGGGCTGTCGCCGTGTCGAGGCCGGCCAGGCTGCGGCGTCGACCATGGCCGAGGAGAAGGGGAGCACGGAGGTCATCGCCCTGGACCTGGCTGATCTGGCGTCCGTGCGTGCCTTCGCCGACGCCGTAATCGCCACACACGATCACCTGGATGCCCTGGTGAACAACGCCGGCGTCATGACGACCGCGGATGCCAAGACCCAGGACGGCTTCGAGCTGCAGTTCGGAACCAATCACCTGGGCCACTTTCTGCTCACCGAGCGGCTCCTGGACACTCTCAAGGCCAGCGCGCCTGCGCGCATCGTCATTCTCTCCTCCGTCGTTCACGCAGGCAGTCCCAAGGACCGGGTCTCGCTGAACTTCGACGACCTGATGTGGACGCAGCGGGAGTACAAGGGCAGCCGGGCCTACGCCGAATCCAAGTTGGCCAACCTGCTCTACGCCAAGGAGCTTGCGAAGCGGCTGGAAGGGACGGGCGTCACCGCGGTATCCGCGCATCCGGGCTGGGTTCGCTCCAACCTGGCAGCGGGCATGATGCCGGTCTGGATCCAGAACGTGATCATGGCTCCCCTATCCCCGCTGCTTACCATGATGAACAGCCAGGACGGGGCACAGACGTCACTGCATTGTCTGCTGGATGACGAGGTCCCAAACCACCCCGGCGCCTACTACAGCCAGAACAGCCTCCTGTATGCCGACAAGGAGTGCCGCCCGGGGGGCTGGCCCCTGCGCTCACCCAACCCCGAGGCCCACGACGAGGCGGCTGCCCAGCGCCTGGTCCAGGTCAGCCGAGAGCTGGTAGGACTGGCCTGAGGGCTACCCCCCAGAGCTGTCAGCCCTCGTACACCGTTGCGTCGAGTGAGAACGCAAACCTGAATGCGAATGTGCGTGGTGCCGCACCGTCTCTGCGTGTCCACCAGCTTGCCGCTGAGGGTCCACGAGCTGGATGTCTCGGCGTTGCGGAGTGGGGGCTTGGAGCCTGGGACCCATACCGACGAGTTTGACGCCTCGCGTCTGGCCAGCGGCACCTACACAGTTCAGATGCGCGTTTCCGATAGCGGTGACGTCCAGAGGCTGACGGTCGTATGCTAGCCTCAGAAGACGAGACCCGGGCCCCTGGCGGTGCAGCGCTCGTGATGGAGACAGACGTGACCGTGCGGGGCTGGCCACCAGCTCGAGGAGCGCTTCCTACGCGTCAGCTCGAGCTGGCGAAAGACGGGTGCCGGTGCGGTCGGCTTGATGCAAAGTGAGGCGGCCGGGCTAGTTGACTCAAACGGCCCCTACCATGCCATGCGCTCGCCGTTGTGAATGAGGTGGCCGTGCGGAAACTGGTCACGCGCGATGGTCACGAGATCAACAACTGTACGCGCGCCGTCCTCGACCTCCATCGGAGCGGCCTGGGTCCCGAGATCGGTTTTGACCCACCCGGGATGGGCCGCGGCGACTGCGATCCCCTCATTCGCGAGGGTCTTCGATTGAACGAGCGAGAGCATATTGAGCCCCGCCTTCGAGGTGGAGTACCCCACAGACATAAAGCCTCCTACCTGATCCCACATGCCCTCAGCGACACCCATCGAGCCAAGCATCGACGACTGGTTGATAACCCGTGCATCGCTACTGCGTGCGAGAAGCGGCACGAGGGCCGCAGTGATCGCGTAAGGAGCAATGAGGTTTACCTCGAGAGTCTGGCGGATCTTGCTGGAGTCGGTCGGATTTCCATCCCACTCGAGGGCGACCCCGGCGTTGTTGACCAGCACGTCAAGCTTGCCGAACGTTGTTTCGACATCGCCAACGAGGTTGGCGATGTCGTCGGGATTGGTGACTTCGAGACGCACAGTGTGGGCATCGCACCCGTCAGCCACGAGTTCTTCCGCAGCCGCCCTCCCGGCCTGTTCGTCCCGCGCCGTGAGGATCACCGTATATCCGAGGGCGCCCAGCTGCCGCCCAATCTCCTTGCCCAAACCCTTGTTCGCTCCCGTGATGAGCGCTACCCGACCATCACCATTTTTTGTTGTCATGACTTGCAGTTTCCTATTTGCCGCCTGAGTGTTGGTTGTCCCCTTGTGCACGAAGAGACGGCAGTCCTTATGCACGGGGTCGGATTAGAGATAGGCTGCTGTCGCTGCCTAACAGTTGACCGCTCAGCCATGGGTGGGTGAGGGCAGGTCAGTGGGGAGAAGGGATGACTGGGGGGGCGCTGAGACGAGTCGAGGACGCTGCCCCTTTACGGTCGGCCCTTCCTGGTGGGTTCTACCGCACGACGGTGACGGGGTTCTTGCCTTCATCCAAGACTTGGGCTTCGCGACCTGAACGACCTCTCTGTCATCATCACCGGTGCCTCGTCCGGCATCGGCGCCGCGACGGCGCGGCAGCGCTCGTGATGGAGACGAACGAGACCGTGCGCGGGTGACCGCCAGCTCGAGCTGGCGACAGGCGGGGGAGCGGCCACCTCATGAGGAGAGACCACTGGTCTCTCCGAACAGCCATCACTACCGCACGGCGGGCTACGCCGCGTAGTTCGATATCTCGATCAGGTTGGCATCGGGGTCCCGGAAGTAGACCGAGCGGATCGGACCGACAGCGCCCGTTCGATTCACCGGACCCTCGATCACGTCGGTGCCCGACTGGCGGACGCGGTCGGCGACCTCCTCGACCGGGACCGTGGACACGAAGCAGAGGTCGGCTGAGCCGGGGATCGGGCGGTCCGCCTTCGGCTCAAACTCGTGCCCGGCCTCGTGGAGGTTGATCTTCTAGTCCCCGAACCGGAGCGCCTTCCGCCCGGTCCCGAACGTGACCTCCTCCATGCCAAGCACGCCGACGTAGAACGCGACGGTCGTATCGAGGTCGCGGACGGTGAGGACGAGGTGATCGAGCCGGTCGATCATGGGTCAGCGGGAGTGCGGTAGAACAGATGGTATACGGCACCTGGCACGGCCCGAGTCTATTCAGACGTGGACACAGACGCTACCGACAGCTCAGCCTCCGTCGGCCGTTGGAACTGCTGCTCCATGAAGTCAAACATGGCAGGCGTGACCTCAAACGAGAAGGTCTCGCCGCGCTCCTCGTTGCGAGCAAGAACGCGAGCCTTACGAACGTCGTGGGGCGCGTCGATGAAGTGCAACTGCGACGGAAGCGCGCACGACTCGGCCAGACCTAGAAACTCGGTTCGGCTGGCGGCCTTCATGAAACCGAGGTCCAAGACCACACTCCCACCAGCTTGGGCAAACGCTGAGGCGGTCGCCCAAATCTGCTCCTCGCAGCGGCGGACCCGCTCCATGATCCAAGCGAAGTTGAGCGGCTTCGGCAGGTCCGGTCCGTAGAGCCGGTGCATCCACTCGTCGATAGAGAAGTGGACGGCCTGAGTCTCGGCAGCGAGGCGGCGGGAATAGGTGGACTTCCCCGCGCCTTGCGGTCCAAACACGATGTGGACAGTACCCATTGGCTTCGGACAGGTTAGTTCGCGGTGGACACAGGTTCACGGCTGTCTCGTTAGGCGCGAATCCCGGAAGCGCCAAACAGATTGCGAATCAGCCGCGTGGGGCTGACGCCGTGAGGGTGGGACGAGGCAAGGTAGGCGCCGAAGCCCGCACGAATCGAGGACGCTGGAGCTCCGCGTCGGCCTGCAGCCGCGGGTTACACGGCACCGGCCTACGGGGCGTCATCACTGTTTGAGAGTTGATCCCATATGCGACGTTTCCAGTCATCGAGCATCTCGCCCACGGTCGTGTCTGGCGCCAGCTCGGCGCGGATCGTGACGATCTCGTCGCGGGCTGGGATCTCGTCTCGGCGTTCCCAAACGTCGTCGCTCTCGTAAAACCGGCCTCCAATCTCCACGCCATCCGCTGGGGGGTCGTTCAGGCTGCGGACGTTCTCGACCCCAACAAAGGCGAGCGCCGCTGGGTCGTCTGCGTATTCGGTAGCCCAAGCAAGCGCTTTGTCGTACGCCTCGATGGCCGTTGCTGCCTCGAACAACACGTTGCACTCTTCGCAGACGACGGACTCGACGCCTTCCGCCTTCGGTTGAGCGAAGAGCATTTCAGCGACGTACCACATTGAAGAAGGCGGAGGTGCCGTGTAACCACTGTTTATGCTGAACTGCCACCGTACCTCTTCATATTTAGCGAAGCCGTTCACGCCAGCAGAGATCCAAAGGTACAACGCGGTCCGGGACTCCATAAAGGCCCGAATGCAAGCCACGGATCGGTCCGGTCGGACCACATACATCCGTCTGGCCGAAGCTCTGGAAAAGGCTGGATTCGCTCGCAGCTCGCACGACCTCCGAGCGGTGCTCAACGGAGAAAAGCGGAGCCGCCCAGTCCTCCGAGAGATCAGCGCCACCATCGACGCCATTCGCCAGCTTGAGGAACAGCACCTTCCCGACGGGCTCTGAGCCTCGAGCTGGCGACGGGCCCTACTCCGCGAACACCGTCGCGTCGGGGCGGAACGCGAACCACGCGAACGCGAACGTGTCGTGGTGCAGCACCGTCTCGAGCTGCGTGCCCGCCAGCTCGCCGTCCACAGCCTCGCCGGTGATGGTCCACGCGCTGGCGGTCTCGGCGTCCACGAAGCGGTCGCCGCGCCGCTCGAACGTGAGCGTCTGGCCGTCCACGCGCGGATCGAACACGCCGGTTGCGCCCACGTCGCGGGCCGCCGCGATCTCGGCTTCGCCGAGTGCTGTTGCGGTGCCTTCGATGTGGAACACCACGAGGGGCTGGCCCCCCAGCTCGTCGGCCACCACGCCGCGCTCCAGCGTGAGATCGGCGGGATAGGCGCGGGCGGCCTCTCCGGCGGTGACCGCGATCACGCGCTGCATCGGGGGCAGTTGGCCGTTGTCCTCGCCGTCGAACAGGAAGGGGCGCTTGTCTACGTCGTCGTAGCCCGCGTAGGGGTTGCGGCCGTAGTCGCGCTGGTGACCGGTCTCGCGCGAGAGGACAGGAGCGTCGGGTGCCACGTCGCGGGCCTGGGAGAACGAGACGATCTGGGCAGGCAGAAGGGTCAGCGTGGTGCCGAGAAGATCTCCCACGAGGGCTTCGCCATTGAATTGCTGCCAGAGGGTCTCTGTCTCGCGGTCGAACATGACCATGTCTGAGAAGCGCAGCATGCCCGAGACGCCGAAGGTCAACGTGCGCTCCCCCTCGTCCGTCGGGATGCGCCGGTCCAGGGCGATGGCGCTGTAGCAGAGCGGGCAGAACGTAATGGCGACGGGGACACCCCCTAGTTCGTCGTTGACGATCTCGTGCCACGTCAGGATCTGGAGCGGGTAGATGCGGGTCTCGTCCTCGACGGTCAGCAGGATGACCGGCTCGCGGTCGGCCAGCCAGCTTGAGGCTACGTCCACGCTCACGAACTGCGGGTCGTCAATGGAGGGGATGCCGTCCTTCGGCGGGCCACCGCCGCGCAGCTCACTCAGGTCGATGGCACGGAGGGCTGTGTTGGTGCTGAAGCCGGGTAAGGCCTGCTCCGGCGATTGGGCCTGGGCGCACCCGGCGAGCAGGAGAAGAGCGAGGAGAGCACGCATAGAGAAGGCATCCGTCGTTTGGGTCTATACGTCGCCAGCCCGTCGGTGACTGCACGCAGACAAGACGTTTGTGCTCGGTAGGGACATGATGCATCGTGTCCCTACGGTGGTCCGGGCCTAAACGAAATCGCCAGCTCGACGGCCGTGCGTCGAGCTGGCGAACATCGGGAGCCGACGAGCTGACGCTAGGCGGCCGCCTCGGCATCGGCGGGGCTCTGCATCTTGAACACGATAGCTGCCAGCGCGGCGCCCGCGAAGGTCGACACGAGGTAGACCCACAGGCCAGAGATCGTCGTGCCCTCGCCAGAGATCAGGTCCACGAGGATCGGGCCGATGGCGACAGCTGGGTTGAAGGCACCGCCTGAGATCGGACCGGCCGCGACGGCCCCGGCAAACACCGTGAAGCCGATGGCGAGGCCGAAGTAGCTGTTGCCCGCCGTGTCCACGCTCGTCGCCACGTTCAGGATGACGATCACCAGCGCGAAGGTGAACAGCAACTCGAGCAGGAAGAAGGCGGCGAGGCTGGTCTCCTCAGCAGGCGCCACGGTCAGCACGTCGCCGGTGATGATATAGGCGCAGAAGGCGGCCACGATGGCAGCCAGAATCTGAGCACCCATGTATGGGGCGATCTCCGAGGCCGGCAGCTTGCCCCGCATCCAAACGGCGAGGGTGACCGCCGGGTTGTAGTGGGCACCCGAGACGTGGCCGCCCATGTACACCATCACCATCAGAACCGACGCGATGGCGAGGGCCGCCAGTGGCGCCTGGATCAGGACGGAGAGCCCAATGGTGAGGACGAGAAAGAAGGTGCCAATGAACTCGGTAATCAGCTTGGCTGCCATGGAGATCGTGGGTTGTGGAGGGGCTTCAATCTAGGGGCTGGGCTCTGCACGGAGCGGTCAGCCCTCATCGGTAGTCAGGCGCATCATAGCGATGCGTCCTTCAGGGCCGACCAGCCAGATCGCATCCGTAGAGACGGCCGTCACGCCCCAGAACGTCTGCTCGTCCACAAGCGTCCAGGTTGCGCCGTCGTCCTGGGAGAGGGCCACGCCCCCGGGGCCTACGGCCACCACGGAGCGCGTGCCGGGGACGTAGGCGGAGCCGTAGGCCGCCCCGTTGAACGGGAGCCGCCCACCCTGCGTCCACGAGCGTCCGCCGTCTGTGGTCCGAGCCACCGTGTCCGCCAGACTGTCCGGGCGCGCGATGTCGCCTCCCAGCGCAACGCCAACCTCATTCGTGCGAAACGCGACCGAGGCGAGGCCCGCTGCGTCCCCTGCCACCACGGGGACCGAGGCCACCGTCCAGCTTGCTCCGCGGTCGTCCGTACGTAGCACTCGAGCTGGCGAAGCGTTGCCCATCCCCGCCCAGCCGAGGCTCCGTCCGCGCGTGGTCACGCACGTCCCGCTGGCGGCGAAGCTGCCCTCACCAGGCAGCGGGTCCGGGAGCGCGCTCGGTGGGATGCGCTGCCACGTCTCGCCACCGTCGGACGTCGTGAGGAGGTAGAGGCCGTCCTCGATGGAATCGGAGAAGGCGAGGCCGTGGCGGGCGTCCCAGAACGAGAAGCAGTCGAGGAAGCCGTCGGGCTCGTCGTTCACGAACGTCGTTCGCCAGCTCGCGCCGCCGTCGGTGGTCTTGAAGATGCGCGACGAAGCGCCCGATCCGATGGAGAGCGCCCAGGCGGTCTGCGCGTCGTGGGCGTGGATGTCGCGAAGCTGGAGGGTGTCGGTTCCAGGGATCACGGACGCCGTCCACGTGGCGCCGCCATCGGTGGTGCGTACCACTGTGCCGCCAGTGCCGGAGAGCCAGACCACGTTCTCATCGATGGCGTGCGATCCGATCAGGAGCGCGTCCGTGCCGGAGGTCTGATCCGTGAGGGTCGGGGTCCATGTGGTGGCGTCGCCAGCTCGAGCGGATGAGCCTGAGGCGCAGCCGGAGAGGGCCGAGCTGGCGAGGACGACGGCCAGCGCGAGGAGAGAGGCAGAGAGAGAACGCATAGAGGTGAAGGTGGCGCCCCTCAAGAAACCACCGGCACCCGGTTCAGCGCACTCAGGAGTCGGTCGCGACGGACTCGCGAGCAGAGGTGCCCTCGATCTCTACCGCCGACGGCGTCGCGCTGATGAGGTACTTCCGGACGGTTCCGATGTCACGCTGCGTGGCCTGCAGGTTCGAGCCGGTCACCTCCTGATAGAACGGACCCCGGTTGGTGTCGATGCGGAAGTAGATCTCGTACGTCTCGATGTCCACATCTCCCTGGTTGATGGCTCGGTACTCGAGGGTCACATACGTGCTGTCCGTCCCGTTGACCGCCTGAAAGATCTCCGGCGTGAAGTTGAGCAACTCGGCTGCGAAGGCCACGTCCGTCCCGGACGCATCCTCTTGGGCGAGGAAGAACGAGGCGTCTGTCGTCTGGCCCTCCCGGACGGCGACCGTCACCGTGTTGGGGTCATACCCGAGCCGATTGGCGGAGATGGTGTAGCTGCCCGTCAGGACTTCGCCGGCACTGAAGCGCCCATCGGCGTCAGTCACGAAGGCGCCGGTAGCTGGGCTGGTGGTCACTGACGCGCCTGCGATGGGCTGGCTGGTCTCACGATCCAGAACGCGACCCTGGACCGTTCCAAACTTCTCGGGTTCGAGAAGGCCGTCTTTGCAGGCCGTCAGCCCGACAGTCAGGAGCACGGCCAGGAGAAGTCGAGAAAACACCACAGTCGTCAGAGGGAGAAGAGAACCATCAAAGGTACGTCTGTCCGCTATGCATCAACGACTTCGTCTAAACGGTCTTCCGCAATCACACGCTCCCTATCGAGAATCGTGAGCCGGGCTGTAACGCGGTCTCCGTCCGACACATTCACGGTGGACGTTGAGAGCGTGTCGCTCAGCACAGCTCCGCCTTGCGAGGAGCGGGAGCGGCCACTTTGTCCCTCGCGTGTGACCTCCAACCGGTATGTCAGGTCTTCAGTAACCGGACCCGTGTACACGCCCGTCAGCTCGTAGCGGTCGGGCTGGCGATCCACCTCGATTCGCGCGCTGCTCGGAGAGACGGGTTCCGGAGGGGTGGCGTTGAGAGCACAGCCCGCGAGCAGGAGGAGCGTCAGGAGGTGAAGCATCGGAGAGGCAGAGTCACGGTCGAGCGGGTGAACGCGCCAGCTCGGCCCATCAGTACCGCTCGACGAGAACCTCGATGCCGTTGCCGAACTGCTGGATGTCGATGGGCGTGGAGCCCGGGCCCACCACCTGGGTGGCGAGGTTCTGGCCGCCAGTCTGCGTCACGGTATGCGGAGGCGCGAAGTCGCCATCGAGGTAGAGCGCGTAGACGTTGTCGTCGTTGGACTGGTTGACCGTGATCAGGCCGTTGTCACTGCCGTTGATGCTCGCGAGGATCAGGTTGTTGTTGCCGATCTGCGAGAGCACAAACGCGTTGCGGTCCCCGTTCTGCGTGAGGGCAACGCGGTTGTTGAGCCCGGCCTGCTGGGCGTCGATCTGGTTCCCGATGCCCATCTGCTCCAACACCAGCACGTTGGTGCCTTCCGGCACCTCGGGGAGGGTGGCCTGGAGCGCTTCGAAGGGGTTCAGGCCGGATCCGTTGACCGTCGCGGCCACATCGGCCTGGGCGACGGCCTGCGAGACGTAGGCTTCCGAGGACTGCGCCAGGGCCGGAGCCGAGATCGCCAGCGCGAGACCAAGACTGAGGAGGCGGAGAGACGTGTTCATGGGAAGCGAGGCATGGGAAGAGCCGCCGACCGTATTACCGACCGGCAGCCCGAAAGTTCGAGCCGGTGGGCTACTGGTTGATGGTCGAGCTGTTGCCGTTGCCCATCGCCATGGCATTCGCCGTGTTGCCGTCGGTCAGCTGGTTGACATCGACCATGTTGGTGTTGCCGTCCACGTCCACGAAGGCGCTGTTGCTGTTGGCATCCTGCAGCACGTCGATCAGGTTCGCGTTGCCGACGACGAACATGCCATCGAACGAGAACAGGCTCGTGCCGATGAAGTTGTCATTGCCGGACTGCGTCGTTGTGATCTCGTTGCGCGAGCCGTCGAGAGCGCCCGAGAGCAGGTTGCCGTCACCGGTTTGGTTGAAGTCAACCACGTTGCGGTTGACGCCACCACCTGGAGGCGAGGGCAGGCCAGAGCCGGTGCCACGAGCGTTGAAGAAGATGTCGTTGTCGTTGCCGACCTGGTCGATGTCAACATCGTTGCCGTTGCCCCAGATCTCGTAGATGGCGTTGTTGCCATTGCCCGACTGGTCGACGAAGACCTCGTTGTCGTTGCCAGCGGTCATCCGCTCGATGGCGCGGTTGTCATCGCCGGTCTGGGTGAACAACGAGAAGTTGTCGTTGCCGCGCTGCTGAATCTGAGCGTCGTTGCCAACGCCAACCTGGAAGGTGCCTGCGCCGTTGCGGTTGCCCTCCTGCAGGATGTCGGAGGCGTTGTCGTCGGTGCCGACGCCCCGCTGCTCCACCAGTGCAGTGTTGTCGTTGCCGGTTTGTACGACGTCGGCCTCGTTGCCTGTGGCGCCTTCGTCCTGAAAGGCATCGGCCCGGTTACGGTTTCCGGTCTGCGAGAGGTCAACATCGTTGTCGTCGGCGCCAAACCCATGGCCGACGAACGCGCCGTTGTCATTGCCATTCTGGGTGATGGCGGCCACGTTGTTGGTCGATTCGTCGCCCGAGAAGCCGAAGCTCTGCGCGACTTGACCGAAGTTGCGGTTTCCGGTCTGATCGATGGTGGCCGTGTTGTTGGTGATGACGACTGGGGGAGCACT
>JBCBZH010000118.1:0-12022 GCA_039815415.1 Bacteroidota bacterium | reverse complement strand
CTACCGGCAGGCCGATCAGAATGCCAACGGCTAAAGCCGCCAGCCCGAACAGGATGCGGCGTGGGTTCACGCGTCGTTGAACGGGGAAGGGAGTCCATAAAGTACACGTATAGCACCGTCGTTCCTCTGTCACTCCCGATGGAGAACCGTGCAGATTTCTCTGTTCGACGCCAACGTCCGGATGGTGAGAACTTGTGGGCATGGCCTCCGCTCCCCGCGTCCTCTTCGCCTACGTTGGCGACCCATCGGCTTCGTCGCGGGCGCTACGCCAGCTGCGTGCCCTTGTGGCGCTCGAGGTGGAGGTGCGGGTCGTCGGCATCGGGGCTCTCAGCGACGCAGATGCTCTCCCCACTCCGCTCGCCGTGGACATGCTGCCGCGCCCTTCAGGGCGTGGACCGGCGTGGTTCTGGGCCGCCCACCGAGCCGTGAACCAGCATGTACGTCGCCAGCCCGCCGACCTGTACCTCGCCAGCGACCTCTACGTCCTCCCAGCGCTCTCAGCCGCCGCCGCCCGTCACGGCGGCACGCTGGTGTTCGACAGTCGGGAGCTGTATGCACACCTCGACGCGTCGGCCAACCGGCCACTCGTTCGAGCAACGTGGCGCACGGTTGAGCGCCGGTTCATCCGGAGTGCCGACGCCGTCCTGACCGTCAGCGACAGCATCGCCGACGCGCTGGTGACCGCGTATGGGATTCCACGCCCAGAGGTGCTCCCCAATTGTCCAGACACGCCCTCGCCGGGGCCCTCCGACCGTCTCCAGACCGAGCTGGCGATCCCCGACGATGACCGAACCCTGGTGCTCTATCAAGGCCTGTTCCGCGAAGGCCGAGGCCTACTTACGCTTCTGGACGCCGCCCGTGACGTCGATTCCGTCCGTCTTGCGTTCATCGGCGAAGGGCCTCTCTACCCAGAGGTCTACCGACGTGCCCAGCCGCTCGGCGACCGCGCCATCCTTCACCCGTTTGTGCCTCCGGCGGATCTCCCCTCGTTCACCGTGGGTGCAGACATGGGCGCCTGTCTCATCGAACCACTCACGGAAAGCCTCCGTCTGAGCCTCCCCAACAAGCTCTTCGACTACCTGAACGCCCACGTGCCCGTTCTCGCCAGCCCGTTGCCAGAGATCCAGCGCGTAGTTGACGCGTTCGAGGTCGGGACGCTCGTCGATCCAGCGAACCCTGAAGCCGTTGCAGACGCTCTCCGCGGATGTACAGAGGCCCCGCTCCGGTCGAGCTGGCGATCCCGCATCCCGGATGCCCTCACGGCTCTCGCCCCGGCTGACGTGACAGCCCACTTCCAGCGCCTCGTTCTGTCCTTGCTCTCGACTCCATGATTCGCCTTCTGTGTACCCTCGCGCTGCTGATCGCGGCTCTGCCCGCTACGGCGCAAACCAACGCAGGGGTCATTCCAGACGATGCTCCGAACTGGCGTTCGATGGATGAGGCCATCACGCTGGCGACGGCCAATGACCGCCTGCTGGTACTTCACTCGTACACCGTCTGGTGCGGCTGGTGTGCCCGGATGGACCGGGAGACCTACACCAACGACGCTGTACAGGCCTACCTCGGCACCCACTACGAGGCGACACGCGTAGACCTCGAGAGTCAGGAGGTGGTCCAGTTCTTCGAGCACACCGTGTCCATGGCCGCACTCGCAAACGCCCTGCAAGTCTCGGCAACCCCAACCACTGTCTTCGTGGACTCCGACGGATCGCTGATCACCAAGATGCCAGGCTTCCAGGACGCCGAGACCTTTCTGCACGCGCTGCGCTACGTCAAGGAAGAAGCGTACGAGCACGTCTCATTCGCAGAGTACATCGAGGCCCAGACCGAGGCGCCCCAGGATGCAGGCCGGTAGCCCTTCGCCAGCCCGTTGACGCGATACACAGGCTGAGCCAAGATTGGCCCGACACGCAACTCGGACCGTCTCTCCTGCATTCAGGCGGCGTGCGCGTCTCCTACCATCCGGACTACGTCGTCCCGCTGCCCGAGCGGCACCCGTTCCCGATGGCGAAGTTCTCAGCCCTCCGGGACCTGCTGATTTCGGAGACCGTGCTCCGCTCCAACGACATCGTGGAGCCTCGCGAGGCCGACTGGGGCGACCTCCTGCTGGTTCACACGTCGCGCTATCTCACGGCTCTCGAGGCCGGAACGCTAGAACGCTCGGCTGAACGCCGGATGGGGTTGCCGTGGAGCGAGGCCCTGGTCCGCCGTTCCCGCCTCGCTGTCCAGGGTACGGCCAATGCCATCTGGATGGCTCTCTGCGACGGGCTGGCGGGCAATCTCGCCGGCGGCACCCATCATGCCATGCCCGACTGGGGCGAGGGCTTCTGCGTCCTCAACGATGTCGCCGTCGCGATCCGGATGCACCAGCGCTCGGGCTGGCTGCGGAGGGCGCTCATCGTGGATCTGGATGTGCACCAGGGAAACGGAAACGCCGCGTTCTTCAGTGGCGAGCGGGGCTGGCCTCATGGCGGCGTGTTCACGTTCTCGATGCATGGCGCCAACAACTTCCCGTTCCGCAAGCCTCCGTCCACCCGAGACGTCCCTCTCCCGGACGGCACCACAGACGAAACCTACCTCACCCTGCTCAAACGACACCTCCCAGAGGCGATCGAGCAGGCGACTCCAGACCTCGTCATCTACCTCGGCGGCGTCGATGTGGTGGCCGATGACCGGTTCGGGCGGCTCTCCCTGACGCGGGATGGGCTTGCGGCTCGCGACCGATACGTCTGCGAAACGGTCCGCGCTTCTGGTATTCCGCTCTGTCTGCTTCTCTCGGGTGGCTACGCGGCGCGGCGTCAACCCGGCCAGGCCCCGGAGACGCTCGCCGAAGCCACAGCCGATCTCCACGCGACGATGTACCGGCAGGCGGCAACCGTCTATCGGTAGGACGCCTTGTCGCCAGCTCGAGCTGGCGACCTACACCACCACGGGTGCCAGCTCGTGAGAGCCGTCCCGGCCGCTTTCGACGCCACTGAGGCCGAGGACGCGAGCGGATCCCTCCACGCCCTTCATGGCCCCACGGGTATCGACGATGACCGGGACGCGGTTTGCCACGAAGCCGTAGTCCACGTCCGTGTGGTCGGTCACGAGCACGACCGCATCGACGGCCGCCAGCACCTCGTCGGTGAGCGGCTGGCTGTGGAGTGGGAGATTCTGAATCGCCGTGTGCCCGTCATCCGCGATAGTCGGGCAGTAGGGATCGTGATACACCACGTCCGCGCCGTTCTCCTGGAGGAGGTGGATGATCTCGAGCGCCGGGCTCTCGCGGAGGTCGTCGATGTTCTTCTTGTATGCGATCCCGAGAACCAGCACGCGGCTGCCCCGAACGGCCTTGCTGTCGTCGTTGAGCGCGTCTGCCACCTTGCGGACCACGAACACCGGCATCTCGGCGTTGATCTCGCTCGCCAGCTCGATGAGCCGCGTCTTGAACGAGAGCGTCCGCATCTTCCACGCGAGGTAGTGTGGATCCAGCGGGATGCAGTGCCCACCTAGACCTGGACCAGGGGTGAACTTCATGAAGCCGAACGGCTTGGTCGCTGCGGCCTCCACTACCTCCCACACGTCGAGGTCCAGCTTGTCGCACGCCTGCGCCAGCTCGTTCGCCAGCGCGATGTTGATCATGCGGAAGGTGTTCTCGTAGACCTTGACCAGCTCCGCCGCCCGCGCGCTGGTGACTGGCACCACAGTGTCGAACACCGTGTCGTACAGTGCCCGCCCAGCGTCGGTGCACGCCTCGGTGACGCCCCCGAGCACCTTCGGCGTGTTCTTGGTCTGCCACGTAGGGTTGCCTGGATCCACGCGCTCCGGCGAGAAGCACAGGAACAGATCGGCCCCCACCTTCAGGCCTCCCTCTTCGAGAATGGGAAGCAACACCTCGTCGGTGGTGCCGGGGTACGTCGTGCTTTCGAGGATGACCAGCGTTCCTGGCCGCATGACGCGCCGAATGGTCTCTCCCGCGCGCAGGACGTAGGCTAGATCCGGGTCCTTGATCTTGTTGAGCGGCGTCGGCACGCAGATCGACAGCGCTCCACATTCGCCGAGGTGACTCTCATCCGTGGTCGCTACAATCAGCCCGGCGTCCACCAACCCTGCGAGCGTCTCAGACGAAACGTCGCCAATGTGGCTGATGCCCCCGTTGATGCCATCCACAACCGGCTGGCTGACATCGTAGCCGATCACTGAGTAACCAGCTTCCGCCAGCTCGACGGCCAGCGGCAAGCCCACATACCCAAGGCCGATCACCCCAACCTTGAGGGAACGGTCCTCTACGTGAGAACGGAAGCGATTGAGGTGAGAGACTGAGGACGAATCAGACATGTCAGGTATGCAACAGAAAGGAGGGCAGGAATCGCCTCATTCACGGCGTCAGCCATTGGGCCACTCCGGCGAGCTGGCGGGACATCAGGGCAATCGGGTACGAGGTAGAGACGACGGGCGGCTCTAGTTCCCCAGGGCGGTTATCTCCCCAAAGCGTTGATCAATGTGGCAACGGCGATGCCTGCCGACGCTGTGACGCCGAGCAGGGTGAGCGTGTCGCGCCCCGTCCACCCTCGTTTCTCGCGCATCGTCACCTCGATGATGTCTCCGTCCTGCAACGGCGGGTGGGCCGACGGGTTGGCGATGAACGCATCCATCGTGGCTTCGAACACAGGGCCGCTCCCGGGGCCCGTCGCCCGATAGACCGCGATGTGAACCGTTCGGCGCGTGTTGTCGATAAGAGGCCGGAGCTGGGGACCGCCTGCGAGGGAGAGCACATCCTCCACGTCGTATCCGGACCCGACTTCGTACAGACCGGGATTGTTGACCGCTCCCCAGACGCTTACCCGTGCCGAGGGCTGCGCCGCAACCTCGATCACGTCTCCATCCCGAAGGGCGGGCTGGCGAGACTCATTGCTTACGAAGTCGTCCAAAGAGGCCTCGTACAGCGGCTCGCCGGTGCCTCCTCGGAAGACGCGAATCATTACATCCAGCGGGTCCGTCACCGACGCACTCCGGGCGAGTGTCGTCGACCGAGCGGACGGGCGGATGGGGCCTCCAGCGAGCGACAGCACAGTCTCGATGTCGAACTCAGGCCCGACCTCATAGACGCCAGGATTCCGCACCGCTCCCCAGACGGAAATCCGCGTCGTGGGCTCTCCAGGGCGGTAGTTGACGTAGTAGCCCCCAGGGGTAGCCTGACGGCCTTCAACGCGGCCGGTTTCTTGGGCCGAAGCGGACTCAACGCTAGCGAGCGCCGCGACAGAGAAACACAGAGCAACGAGACGCAAAGAAAGTGTGCGCATAGAACGGGCGGGAGCACCCAGAGACCTGAGGGAGAGAAGAGTTAGGCCTTGTCGGACCCGTACGCGTAATCGCTGCCATAGCGGTACGCGTACTTGTAGCGGTAGCCGTATGACTTGTTGACATCGAAGCCATTGAGCACGGTGCCAATGACGGGCGCTCCGACGCCGCTTAGGGCTTCGAGCGCAGAATCGAGGTCATAATCACGCGTCTGCCCGGCACGCGTCACCACGAGCGTGGCGTCGCACTGCGTGGAGAGCAGCACGGCGTCGGTAGCGGCCAGAACCGGAGGAGCGTCGAAGATGATGAGGTCGAAGTGCTGCTTCATCTCTCCCACCAGCTCGCGCATCCGTTTGGAGCCCAGCAGCTCGGAGGGGTTCGGAGCCAACGACCCCGCAGTCAGGACCCAGAGGTCATCCGCGGGCCGATGCAGGCCATCCGTCGTGAACGGCTGCTCCGAGAAGAGGCGCTGGACAAGCCCTGGTTCCCTAGGAAGACCGAACTTCTTGTGTCCGGTGGGCTTGCGAAGGTCGGCGTCAATCAACAGGGTTTTGCGCCCTGCCTGCGCCATGACGATGGCGAGGTTGGCCGAGGTCACGCTCTTGCCCTCGCTCGGGTTCGCGCTGGTCACCAGTACTGTCTCCACCACCACATCCGGGCGGCTAAACTGGACACTGGTTCGCAATGCCCGATAGGCTTCGCTCGCCGCTGCCATCGGGTTGAGGAGAGTCACGAGGTGGGTGTCTACCTCCCGCCCGTTGACGGCCATCGTCTCCTGAGCGCCGAAGTCGCGTGCGATCAGCTCGGTGGTGCTCGGGATGGTGCCAATCAGAGGATGTCCGCGCTCGCGGATGTCGTCCGGGAGATGGAGGCGGTGATCCAGGCGAACCTTGCCAATCGCAGCCACGGCGCCGAACATCAGACCGAGCAGCAGCCCAAGGGCCACATTGCGAAGGCGCTTCGGGGCATATGGGAAGGGAGATGGAAAGGCTTCTCGGATAATGTCCGCGTAGCCCAGCTGCGAGTCCTCCGCGACTGTTGCCTGCTGGAGATTGGCCTGGAGAGCACCGTAGAGCTGCTCTGCAGCCTGACGGTCCCGTTGGAGCTGCGCCAGCTCGATGGACTGCCCGGGAATGGCGCGAAGGTCGGCTTCATACTGCCCCAGGCGGCTGGAGAGCTGACCCCGCTGCGCTTGGAGGCCGTCGAGTTGGACGCGGAGGTCGGAAATCTGGGAGCGCAGCGCCGCCGCGCGCGCGAATCCCGAGTTCTGGTCGCCAGGCCCTCCCCCTGCGGCCAGCGACTGGGCCGCGAGGTCGCGAGAGATGTCCTGCACCCGATCCCGAGCGGTGGAAAGCTGAGTGCGGAGCCGGTCCACTTCAGCCGGAACCTGGGTGGCGGTGCGCAGGTCGGGCTGGCGATTGTAGTAGACCTCCAGCTCGCTGATCAGCTCCTGGACGCGGGTTTGGGCGGTCGCCAGCTCGGCATCCAGTCCAGACCCCAGGCGATCGCGAAGGTTGGGCTCGAGCTGCTGAAGCTCAGCTTGGAGAGAACTGATCTGCGCACGGACGATCTGGATCTCGATGCCAGCCTGATCGCGCTCGGCGGTCAGATTGCCGATCTGGCGCACCGTCTGACTGGTTTCCTCGTTCAGCGCTACAGCCTCCTCGCGCTCCATGTAAGCACGCACGGCCTGATCGAGGGAGTCGAGAGCCTGGCCTCGCTCCGTAACCTGCTCTTCGAGGAACTCGCGAGAGGTTGCGTAGCCTTCTTGGTTCTCGGCCCGTGTGAGCGATGCAAAGGCCGTCGAGTACGCGTTGGCGATCAAGGCCGCCTCCTGCGGGTCGGTACTCACCGCCGTGATGCTGATGGCGTCCGCGTCGTTGGTGGTCAGGCTGGCCTGTACGTAGTTCAACTGCAGCCGGAAAGCAACATCTCGGACCGTGGGGGGAGCCCCGTCTTCGAGCGGTTCGAGAATCGTCAGGGGGCGATCCGTTCCCGGAACGCGCGCCAACGCGATCAACTGCTGCGCCACGGTCTCGGCCAACGGAAGCGACTGACGCAGGATCAGCAGTTCGTTGCTCAGATTGCGCTCGTTCCGAAAGAACGCGGCCGATGGGTCTGAGGGCAGAATGCTCGCCAGATCGGTGTCCTGCTTCTCGACCAGAAGCAGTGCATAGGACGAGTACATGGAGGGCTGAAGCCAGCTGTACACCGCAACGGGGATCGTAACGGCTAGCACAGCGGCGAGGATCAGCCATTTGCCCCGCATCAATATGTCAAAGATCTGCCGGAGATCGAGGCCTTCGTTTGGGACGACGTAGAACGGGTCGTCTCCTCCCATCAGCGATTCCTGACGTGGGGGCGCCGGAACGATGGTGGGAGAGTTGGGAGGAAGTGCCATAGTGGGAGGACGGGAGCCGACACCGGCTAGATTCTCATTTTGAGACAGGCAGGCGAAATATACGGGACGGCCTTCACGCCTTGTGGTGACGATGCCGTGCAGGCCCAACTTGCCCCCTAACTTCACACCCCCTCATCCCTCGCTTCGCGTGCGCCTCGCCATCCTGTCTGACCTTCATGCCAATCTCGAAGCGACAGAGGCCGTTCTCGCCGAAGCCGAGACGCGAAACGTGGACGCTGTTCTGTGCCTTGGCGATGTGGTGGGCTACGGCCCCAACCCCAGCGAAACCGTTGAATTAGTACGGGCCCGGTGTGACCAGACGATCCTCGGCAACCACGACGCCGCGGTCGCCCTGAACGCAGAGATGCAGGTGCTCCCCAAAGACGGCCAGAGCGCTGCCAAGCTTCACCAAGCGCTTCTATCAGACGACCAACTGGACTGGCTGGCCAGCCTTCCCTACACCGCCATCGTTCACGGTGCTACACTCGCCCATGCTGCACCGGACCACCCCGAAGCTTGGCCCCGGCTCGACTCCTTCGCAGCCCTCCAGGCTCAGTTCTCGGCGTTCGACACGGACATCTGCTTCGTGGGTCATTCCCACAAGCCGGCAGTGGTCTCCAACAGCCTCGGCGTCTTTCAGGTCCGCCCCGGCCATCGCTACCTGATCGATGTCGGCAGTGTGGGGCAGCCTCGGGACCACGACCCTCGCGCCGCCTTCGCCATGTATGACACGGACGCCTGCACGGTAGACGTTGTCCGGGTCCACTATGACGTGGCGCGTACCGCGAGCAAGATCGTTCGGCGAGGCCTCCCGCCCAATCTGGCCGAGCGGCTCCGCCGAGGCATCTAGGTCGGGCTGGCGACGGGTGGGTGCGCCAGCTCGAGAGTCGGGTTGGCGTTATCCAGCCACGCCCTCTGCCGCTGCCTCCCGACGAGCCTCTGCGATGTCGGCCTCCACCATCTCGCGGGTCATCTCCGCCAGAGACGTTGTTGGCTCCCACCCCAGTTCCTGACGTGCCTTCTCGGCAGTCCCGAGCAGAAGATCGACCTCCGTGGGACGATAGTAGGCGGGATCGACCCGAACTACGACGGCGCCGGTATCGGTGCGGCGGCCGATCTCATCCGTCTCGTGTCCCTCCCACGCCAGCTCGATGCCAGCAGCGCGGAACGCCATCTCGGCGAAGGTGCGAACGGGCGTGGTCTGGCCAGTGGCGAGGACCCAGTCTTCGGCGCGGTCGTGCTGGAGGATGCGCCACATGCCTTCCACGTAATCGCGGGCATGGCCCCAATCGCGCTTGGCGTCCAGGTTGCCGAGGTACAGGCAGTCTTGCAAGCCGAGGAAGATCCGAGCAGCGGCGCGCGTGATCTTGCGCGTCACAAACGTCTCGCCTCTGCGCGGGCTCTCGTGGTTGAAGAGGATGCCGTTGGTGGCAAACATGCCATAGGCCTCCCGATAGTTCACTACGATCCAGTACGCATACAGCTTGGCGACTGCGTACGGCGAGCGGGGGTAAAACGGCGTCGTCTCCGACTGCGGCGTCTCCATCACTTTGCCGTACAGCTCGCTCGTAGAGGCCTGGTAGAACTTGGTCTTGTCCTCCATCCCGAGGATGCGGATGGCCTCGAGCAACCGAAGTGTTCCGATGCCATCGGCATTGGCGGTGTACTCCGGGCTCTCGAACGAGACCGCCACGTGGCTCATCGCCGCGAGGTTGTAGATCTCGTCCGGTTGGATCTCCTGCACGATCCGAATGAGGTTCGTGGAGTCGGTCATGTCTCCGTAGTGGAGGCGGAACCGGACATCCTCCTCATGAGGATCCTGGTAGAGATGATCCACCCGCTTCGTATTGAACGAGCTGGCGCGCCGCTTAAGGCCATGGACCTCATAGCCCTTGTCGAGCAGAAGCTCAGCGAGATAGGAACCGTCCTGGCCAGTAATGCCGGTAATGAGGGCGCACTTGCGCGCGCGGCCGTTCGTCTGGGACATGAAGGGAGACAGGGAGATCGACGAAAAACGGGGAGATGAGTCCGAACGGATCGGCGCTCAGGGAAGGCAGTAGCAAAGGTCAGGCCATTGGTTCCGATGCCGCGCGCGCCTTGAATGTCTCATAGACCGACGCGATGCCCTCGCGGAGAGGAATCTGCGCCTTCCAGCCCATCGCGTGGAGGCGCCCCACGTCCATAAGCTTGCGCGGCGTACCGTCCGGTTTGGAGCGGTCGTGCTCAATGGGACTCTCGCTGCCGACCACGTCGCGAACGAGTGTCGCCAGCTCGAGAATGGACAGGTCCTCGCCCACACCGGCGTTGATGAGTCCATCGGGAGCCGCTTCGCGGATGGTCGCCTCGGGCGTCTCGAGGATGAACCGCACCGCCGCAGCGAGGTCGTCGGCGTGGAGGAACTCGCGCTTCGGGGAGCCAGTGCCCCACATCACCACGGGCGCATCGGAGCCATCGGGCGCAGCACCCTTGGCCTCGTGGAACTTGCGGATGAGCGCAGGCAACACGTGGCTGTTCTCGAGATCGAAGTTGTCGTCCGGGCCGTACAGGTTGGTCGGCATCAAGCTCACGAAGTCATCGCCGTGCTGGCGATGGAACGACTCCGCCATCTCGAGCCCTGCGATCTTGGCGATGGCGTACGGCCGATTGGTGGGCTCGAGCGGCCCGGTAAGCAGATGCTCCTCGCGCATCGGCTGCGGCGCCATCTTGGGATAGATGCAGGATGACCCGAGGAACACAAGGCGCCCCGTCGTCCCCACACCGTGCTCATGGGCGGCCTCGATCACGTTGAGCGCGATGGCGAGGTTGTCCGCGATGAAGTCGGCGCGGTAGGTGTCGTTGGCGAGGATGCCGCCCACTTTGGCCGCCGCCAGCACGACGAACCGCGGTTTCTCGTCAGCGAAGAAGGCATCCACAGCCGCGCGATCGCGGAGGTCTAGGTCGGAGCGCGTGCGGAGCAGCAGGTTCGTGTAGCCCGCCTCGCGCAGCGCGCGGACCACGGCGGAGCCCACCAGGCCCCGATGGCCAGCGACGAAAATGGGAGCCGAGAGATCGGTCAGGTGCATCCAGGGTGTGTATGGTGAGTCCAGGGTGTGTATGGTGAGTCCAGGCGGGACGCATCGACTGTGCCAGCGCGCCCGGCCCCAAGATTACGACGGGTCCCGGCGCAGCGTCGTGTCGCTGCTCGAGTGTATTGGCTATGGGGATGTCCTGCCACCGCGCTCAAAGCACCGTTCCAACGGGCTGGCGAGAACGCCTGGTCCCTTACGGTTCCTGTCCAAACGCACGTCGGGGGCGCAGGATCTCTCCCACGCCCCCGACGGAGCCAGATAAGCGATGGCTCGGATCTACCGCACCACGGTCAGGCGGCGCGACTGCGCGAAGGTCTCGCCCTCGACACGGACGACGTACGTGCCCGGAGCGAGAACGGCCGTGTTCACCGAGATCTGAGCGTCGGTGCTCGGCGCCAGCTCGTCGGCGAACGGCGTCTGCACCACGCGGCCGAGCGCATCCACCACCGTCGCCGTCACGAACTGCGGCGCGTCCACGCGGAGTGCGAGCGATGCCGATGACACGGCCGGGTTCGGCGTCACGAGGCTCAGCTCGAAGCCCTGGGCCTCGTCCTGGGTGGCGACGCTCGAGCTTGCGGACACCACCAGCTCGAAGCGGGGCGTCCACTCGGTTGGCGTGTCGGTGGTGAACGTATGGCTCTCGTCACCCGTCAGGTCCACGATGGCGCCCGTAACGAGGTCGCGGAGGCTGGCCATCCAGCCCTCGGGGATCGACACCAGCTCGCCGGAGATCGTGAACGTGCCCGGGGCGGTGCTGGCAAACTCGACCGGCAGCGTCACCGAGCCCTTGAGGGTCTCCGGCATCGAGTGGACGCCAAGCCGGTGCGGCGCACCGTCACGCTCGGTGGCGAAGGCCAGCGATGCCTGGATGCCGTTCGGCGGGGCCAGCTCGGAGAGGTCGAAGCGGTCGAAGCCGTTGGTCGCGCCCTCGCGGAAGCGCGCCTTGGTGACGGCGTCGACCACCGGGTAGAGCGTGCCGTTGATGTCCACCTCGCCGTCGAGCATCAGCGCGAACGTCGTCGGGCGATCCGCACGGCCAAAGAAGACCGGCGTTCCCGATGCATTCCGGCTCGCAGCTGCGTATGTGAAGCTCACAGTGCCCCCTGACGGGCTGGTGACCTCCGCAAAGAGGCCCTGCCAGACGGCGATCTCGTCGCCAGATGTCAGCTCGACATAGCCACCAGAAGTAGCAGCACCTGAGCTTCCAAGCCCCAGCGATGGATCATAGGCTAGGAAGCTCGCTGAGAGCGTCCCACCTGTTGCGCTAATG
>JBCBZH010000078.1:0-15301 GCA_039815415.1 Bacteroidota bacterium | reverse complement strand
CTCCGTGTGTACCGTCGCGTCGGTGAGCGTGAACACATGGTCTCCGATCTGTGCCCACCCCTCGTAGTCGGGGTCGTTCCACGGGGGCACGTACGGAACCGTGGGGTCGTACTCGGGACGGTCCACAGGTCTGACGTGCGCCAGGAACGCGTTCGATCCAGACAGGTCGGCATAGAGCCGTTCAATCGTGACGGAGCCCTGGCCCTGGCGGACGTCGAGGATATCGGCCCCTGTTCGTCTAGAGGGATTGGGCGCCAGCTCGTGGATGACCAAATTGCGGTAGAGGCTCGGCTCGTTGGCCGAGCCGCCTCGTCCCTGCCCTGCGAGGATGGCGTGAGTCCAGGCGTATCCCGACAACGTCAGGTGCTCCCAGGTGCCCTCGGCAGCGTAGAGCAGGTGGTTGTAGAGCGCGTTGTGGAGCAGGATGGTGTCCGCCGTGAACAGGGCATGGTGATCTCCGAGGATGGAGGTGGCCGCCCAATCGTGGAGGTAGAGGCCGGAGAGCGTGATGAAGCGCCCCGGCTCGGAATCAGAGCCTGGGACAACGAGACCGCCGTGACGCCCGAACGCCAGGCCCGTGTGGCAGGGGCCGTTCCGGAGGCAGGATTCGGCCACGGGGCCTGGCACACTCGCCAGCTCGTCGGCCCTCGCGTTGCCATCGAGGACCAGATCCTGGATCGTGGCGGTCACCGCCCAGGAGGCGTGGAACACGGTCGTCTTCTCCTGGTCGAGGACGCGACGGACGCGCTGGATGTCTGTCAGGGCCGAATCGGGAAGGGCAAACGCGAGCGCCTGGCCGTCGAGCACTCTGAGCGTGGTCGATGGCAGGCCCATGGCTGCAGCCGGGACCACGGGGCGGAATGAGATGCCAAACCGATCAACCTGGACCGGCCCTAGCACAGCACCTCCTGCTCCACTAATCTCGCCTCCGTCGGGCACGACGATGGGGCCCACGATGCCGAAGGTGTCGGCGGATGGCGCGAACCGGCTCGTCAGACGTAGGCACCAGTTGATGTGGGGGGCGACATCGACGCCTGGGTCTGCGGGAGGCGAACACAGATCCGCGAGATCCCGTCCCGTGGGCGTCACAGTGGCGCTCCAGGTGGCGCGTCGTCCGAATGCGATTTCGAGCTGACGAACGGGCAATGCCTTTGCATCGTCGCCAAACGTGAGACGCGGCCCTCGATCCAGCCTGTCGAACCACGCAACGCCGTGGAGTCGCATGCCCGAGATCACCAGCTCGTCTGAGCCGTCTGCGGGCGTGACCGTGATCTCGACGTCGGCGGGGTGCGCTGCCCCATCGATGGATAGAGGGGTTGTGATCGGTACCTGTGCAGCGCCGGTCTGTGCGAGGAGGCCAAGGAGCAGCGCGAGAAGACGGTAGCGCATGGGTCAGTCCGAGAGTCGAGTGAGCAGATACAGGGCGACGACTGAGGGCCAGGCGACGGCAGCTCCGGAGGCGACGGCGATCACG
The DNA here is from genome assembly GCA_039815415.1 of Bacteroidota bacterium. GTDB lineage: Bacteria > Bacteroidota > Rhodothermia > Rhodothermales > Rubricoccaceae > JBCBZH01. The sequence goes on along the minus strand of JBCBZH010000078.1, from coordinate 13,827 downwards.
CAGCCGACCAGGAGGACGCGCTCTTTCCGCGACGAGCGCAGCGATCTCCATTCGTCTGCCAGCTCGACGCCGTAGCGGACGAGCAGAGCGATGGCCACCACCAAGCCCAAGGCCAGGTAGATCAGTGCAGCGATGGACGTAACAGCGATCATGCAGCGATGCCGAGGATCTTGGCTCGGATGGCTTCGGCGGTTTCGTCGGTGAGGCCCCCGGCCTGGGCCATCGTGTCGACCTCATCGGCTGCCGCCTCCACCTTGCGGAGCACTTCCGAGCGCCACTTCTTCTGCTGGACGCCGGTCGCGTTCAGCTTGGCGATGGCTGTCACGAGCTTGTCGTACTGGACGTCGCCCACATCGACCTCGAGGTCCATCAACAGCTCGAACGTCTTCTGCTGCGCAACAGCGGTTAACGCCTCTCCCATGTCCCCCTTGTCGTCGCCCATCTCGGCAACGATGGCCTTGGCCTGTTCGCTCGCCAGACGAAGGGCACCGAGACGCGCCTCGAAGGCTTTCCCATAGCGCCCCAGTGACGACTTGGAGATCTGGAACCCTTGGCCCTCGAGCCAGTCGGCCAGACCCTCATAGTCCGAGAATCCCCCCGAGACGAGTCGGGCGTCCAGGTCTGCCTTAACGGTATTGGGCAGCGAGAGCACCTTGGAGCGGGCAGGCATCAGTGATAGGGGGGAGGGCGGTCGATGCCGGGTGGTGCGTCCACTTGGAACTCGTGGATGTCCACGCCATCGGCGGTCAGCTCGGCGCGCCAAACCGGACGGTCATCAAAGACGGTCACAAGCCCGAGGGCCTGCAGGTAGCACATCTCGCGCCGGATCGCGGCCTCCGTGACCGGTAATTCCACGTCTGAGACAGCGGCGTGCACCGTTCTCTCCGACGTCGGCATGGGCATCCCTATGGCCAGAGTTTGCAGAATCCTCCAGCGTGCCTCGCGCGTCTGGCGGGTCTGAACGGTCATCGTGCCCTCGGGGCGATAGACCCCCGTGGGCGGCGCGGCGGCATACTCAACCACGTCGACACCGAGTGCTGAGATGTTGGCCCGCCAGCCCGAGGGCGGAGTCCGGTCGGCTTCGATCAGGCCACGCCGTTCTAGGTGCTGCAGGTCACGCTGGATATCCCCCCGAGCAACGTCATACCCCGCTTCTGCAATCTCTCCGGCCAGTACGTTCTCCGAGAGCGGTCCCATGCGGGCTTCGTAGAGGGCCTCCAACAAGAGCCAGCGGACCTCGGTGCGTTCTGATTGTTCGTGCCCCGTCATGTATGAGTCGGCTGGGAGGGTGGGAGCTGCTGTCGGATGAGAGCGTGGATCTCGGTCCAGATCTTGTCGAGCTTGCCCTCCATGCGGCTCTGGTGCTGAATCCAGTCGTCCCGGCGCACGAAGGTGTTGGGCAGTGCTTGCAGAGCATCGGCGAGCTGGCGATGGATATCCCTCAGTTCATCGGCATGGCGATCTTGGCGTGAGCTGAGCCCGTCAATGCGACGCTCCAATCCACGCTCCTCGAGTGCAGATTGAATCACGCGCTGGGCGACCTCGTTGGCCCGACTGTCACGCTCGTCGCGCAGGCGCCGTACTTCACGTCGATGCAGCAGCATCGCCGAAAAGAGCCCCACAAGGATTGAGAGGGTGGGAATGGCCACCGCGACAATGAGGGTTTCGGTGCTCATTGCAATGATGGCCAGGGGAGCGAGAGCGCGGTGGCGGTCATCGGTCCGACGACTCCATCCGGCACCAGATCGAGGTCGATCTGCGCCGTGCGGACGGCGCCGTCGGTCATCGGCCCGAAGTCGTCGTCGATGCGGCCTGAGTAGTGCCCGGTCTCCTGGAGGCGCATCTGGAGAAGCCCCACGCGGGGCCCGTGGCTGCCCTTCGCAAGCAGCGAGTCGTCGGGCTCATCGCGGAGGCGACGTGCCAACTCGGCACGTATGGCGTCCATGTCGATAGCCGTGCCGGGGCAGTCCTTCCGGGCTCCCGCCTCGCGGTGCCCGATCACATTGCGGACCGAGATGGTGTACTCGCGGCAGATGCGTACCGCCAGCTCGAGCCACGCCGTGCGTTGCTCGGGCGTCCAGCCCTCATAGTTGTGATGGCCGCTGAAGGCGATGCCGATGGCCTTCGAGTTCATGCCGCTGGCTTTGCAGTGGGCGCCCTTCTGCCCCTCCTCGCGGCCAGCCTCGATAGTTCCATCCTTTCGGATTAGCCAGTGGTATCCGATCCGGGCGAACCCGCGCTCGCGGTGTATCCCGTTCACCACCTTTGCCGACGGATCGAGCGTAGCAACCCATTTGCCGCCTGCGATCTCTTCGGCCTGGCCCCGGTATTTCTCCGGGATGTCGCCCAGCGTGTCCTCAACGATTGCCGAGGCCGTCGTGTGTACGACGAGGTGAGTAGTGCTCTTGCGCTTCGGCATCAGGGGGAGGGGTGACGTGTCGAGTGCGCCGGAGTGCGGTAGGCATCCAGGAGCGTTTCGAGACGGCGTGCGTAGGTGCGGAGTGTGACGACAGTGGCGACGTAGGCCCGCGCGACGTCGGCCGCGCTGGCGCCGGGGGCTACCAGCTCGATGGGAAGGGCGGGGCGGTCCAGGGGCGGCGGAGCCGGGCAGCTCACCGCCACCGGAATGGGCACCTCCACGGTCTCGGTCAGCGTGACCGTTCGGGTGCGCGTGCATCCGGAGAGCACGGTCAGGAGCACCACCAGGAGGGCTACACGCATCATCACCACCCCTCGTAGAGTGCAGGCGCCCGAGCGGCCAGATAGTCGACCGCTCCCCGCTCCGGACAAGACGGCGGACCGGCAGGCACCGGCTCGATCAGCACGCGCTGCACGCTTGCGTTGTCGACACGGCGCTGGAGAGTCGCCAGCTCGACGGCTTGATCCACCTGGGCCTGTTTCCGCGCGCCCTCCAGCTCGAGCTGGCGAACGGCGGTCGTCTGGCGGTCGAGCGATCCCCGGACGGATCGAAGCGAGGACCCCAGCCGCGTCGTGTCCACCGCCAGCGCGTCGGCCCGCTCCGTCGCGCGTGTCTCGCCCCGACGTGCGTCCTGGCGCCCGAGGTAGAGAAACACCACGAGGCCCGCCAGGGCGAACGACAGGCCGCCCAGGCCGTAACTGAGGAGGCGAGAGCGGATCATCCCGGCTCCTCCTCAGATCGGTCTGTCCTGGGCGCTACGCGGGAATAGCTCGAACGACGCTCTGGCACATAGTAGGCCACCGCGAATGTGAACGCAGCCACCAGAAACGGCTCGCCCGACGCTGGAAACGCAGCCCACAGCGTGACCAGCAGGTCTGCGAAGAAGACGCCTGCCGTCGACGCCATCGTTGCTGCCAGCACCTTGTTGGTGGGCAGCTTCGTCGAGGCATTCATGCCCCACGGTCTCTGGGTCGTGGCATCCATGCATCCAGGATGCCTCCTCTCGCCAGCCCGGCCTAAAACGAAATCACAAAAATGGGCTCCCGGCTTACCCCGCCGACTCCCCCCCGAACATGTCCTGCTGCTGCGGCGACACCACGGTCTTCCGATCGCCTTTCAGAATGTCGTAGATCACCTTGCGGGAGAGACCGTAGCGTCTGGACAGCTCCCCTTCGTTGCGCCCGTTCCATTCGTCCAGGATGAAGCGCTCTACCGTAGGCCGGGTGACGCGGCTCGCCGACGGGATGTAGAGCTGCACGCCACCCCAGGTGTTGACGAGATAGCGGACCACGTCCAGGCCGCACTCTCGTGCGACCTCCTGCATGTCGGACGGCAGATCCTCGAGGGTGACGTCGTCCCAGATGCGGCGCTCAGTCTCCTTGGTCACGGCTCGTTGGGGGTTTAGGGGGAGATCTAGTTGCGATCGAGCCAGCCTTTGAGCTGCTCAATGGCGCGGTTGAGTTGCTTGCTGTCGAGCGACTGGACGAGCGAGACGCCGAACTGGCGCGTCACCCAGGCATTGAGCGCGGGCAGCGTCGTGCGTTCCACCTTGCCTGCCTTCCCCAGCTGGATCCACATCGCCTTGATCTTGCGCACACGTGGTTCGTCGTCCTTGCGGAAGTCCATGTAGCCGCGCCCCTTCTCAGGATCGACGGGCGGATCGGGCGTCTGTCCGCCGCTCTCCATCCACCGCAGGTGGTCGAGCACGCGCTGGCGCCCTCTGTCTGTGAGCTGGGCCGACGAGCGCTTGCCCGTGATGCCCTCCAGGATGTCGCGGTAGTCGTCGTCTTCCAGGCCCAGCTTACTCTTGAGCACGTGGATGGCCGAGAGCTGGCCGGTCCGGCGGTTGCGGGTCTTGCGTTTGGCGGTAGCCATGGGGAAGGGGGGCTAGTTCCAGTGGGGAGTGAAGGCGGTGTAGCGGTCGTTCCAGGTCATCACAGCCGTCAGCTCGTCCTCGCAGCCGGGGCCATTGCAGCCGCAGAACTCGCACTCGACCCAGGCCGCTGCGAGCGTCTCTTCGCCGTCATCGAGCGCCGGGTACCAGTGCAGTACCAGCTCGCTCGTAGCGGAGCAGAACGGGCAGGGCAGGAGCGCGAGGTCGCTGCCGTCAGATGTGGTTCGACGGGTGTGCGTTGGAAGCAGAGGATCCGGCAGGTTCATCGGTGCGCCTCGGCTCGCAGCTCGTCAAGGAGGCTCAGCACCACCTCCGCCTCGATGTCGCTCACGCGCGTGCCACTGCATCGCGGGACCCAGTGGCCGGTCGGGACGTCGCGCTGGAGATCCGCGACCGAGATCACCGGATCCTCGGGCTCGAGCCAGTGCCAACGGAGCGGGGCGTACCAGCGCCGTCCGTGCTGGACGGGAGCACTGGTGGCCGTCGCCAGCCCGACGATGCCGCGCGGTTCGACGCCCTGGCGCAGGAAGAGCAGCGTGTCGCCAGCCCGAATCTTGCGGCTCTGCGTCGTCCAGAGGTCTTCGCGCTGGCCGGTCGCGTGCAGCTCGTCGGCCATCGAAGAGATGTCCCAGCAGCTCGGGTTCCAGGTGAGAAGGTAGGTCGCCATCAGTCCGAAATGCGTGCGATAGTATCCAGGTGGTACCAGTCAGCCTTCCCCACCACCGAGCCGTCGACCGCAGCCAGTTGGATGAACCGCGCCTGCACGTCGATCGACCGCACCACATGCTCATAGCACCGGGACGAGTCGGGCCCGAGAGCCCACTCGATGCGGACCGTGCGACCGATGAGGGAGGTGAGGAGCTGTGGAGGAGTTTCAAGCATGAGCAGATTCTGCGACTGTGACGGCCACGCCCCTGCGGCGCAGCTCGACAATGAGAGCGTTGTCGACGCGGTACCACCCTTTTCCGGCCCGCGTGACGCCATTCCGACCGCCCCAATACCGAACAGACTCAATGCGGGCGCCAATCGCTTCGGAGATGTCGTCGTGGAGCACACGGTCTCCAAGAGGAGGCAGCTCGATGATTGCGCCGTCGTACCGGGTGACAGGAGGGCCGCCACGATGTCTCTTTACGTGCTTTAGTTGCCACGCTCGCTCGTCCTCTTCTGTCCAGGTTTCCGGCTTCACCAGCTCATCGATGCCGAGCCAGAGTGTCGCGCCAGGCCCTCGATGCCAGGTGTACTCGGATGAGCCCAGCGCTTCCAGGATCTGATCGATGTGCAGGTCGCGCGTCATGCGACCATCGGTGTCGACGAGCCAAGCCACGAAGTCACGCCCTGAGAGCCGCTTCATCCAGAGCGAGCCGCCAGCTCGAAGGGTGCGGGGAATGAGAGAGTCAGGCATCGCCACCCTCTCGGCTCGGCATCTCGCGCGTCTGGAAGAAGCCCTTCAGATCCGGCTCCTGGGCCATAATCAGCCGGGCGTAGCGCGAGGTGTTGTTGTTGTTCAGCTTCACCACATCGCCGTGCGTCCGGAGCGACCACTTGAAGCGCAGAGCCTCGTAGAGCCCCTTGATCGAGTAGCTCCGGTGGCCTTGCGCCTTGAGCTGGCGGGCCATCTTCACCAGCTCGCGATAGACGTGCGGGTTCGCCTCGTGGAAGGTCAGGAACTGCGCGTCCGGCGAGCCGCCCTTGTAGGCGGGCTGGTGGAACAGCGGCCCGTTGTCGATCGAGCCCGGATGGGTGCGACGTTCGGGGTCGGCCTGCCGACGGTGACGGCGGCCCTGCTCGTCACGAGCGGGTGAGGGAGAGGAGGGAGCAGCCATCACGAAACCCGGCTTTGGGCCTCGGCGGTCAGGAGTGCCTGATAGGCGTCCACCGAGACCTCGATGAAGCAGCGGTCCGACACCACGCGGGGCGTCTGCGACGGATCGACCTCCACGATGCGGCGCACGTCGACGCGCTGTTTCGGGTCGCCCTCCAGGAGCACGGCCGCTATGGAGCGGAGGGTCACCTGTTCGTGCGCGAGGTATTCGCGGACGTGCGGTTCTTCGGACGTGGGCTTGGTGGCTGTTGCCATGGGTCTAGTTGGCGTGAAGGGGAAGGGAGTCGATTCGCTGGCGATCGCCAGCCGAGATCAGCACCTCGCCGGTCTCGGACACCACCAGCTCGAAGGGTGGGTCGTCAGGAGCAGGCTCAGGTCGCGCGGGCGGACGCGGCGTGCGAGGCGTCGGATCGGGCGGCCCGTCGCCGCCTCCACCCGGCTGGATGATGACGGCCACGGACACCACGGCGGTGATCGCCACACCAATCGTCAGTGTCTGCACCGACACGTCGAGGCCCGCCAGCTCGAGCATCGAGGCCAAGAGCGCAGCGAGGGGCCAGGAGAAGGCCAGAAGGAGTGCCCAGAGCGCGACGAGGGCCCAGGCCATCAGGAAGAGAGAAGCCGAGCGTTTCATCGGTCCAGGGCGTTGGGGTTGTTGGGGCACTCCTGGCAGGCGCGGTGCAACTGCACCCGCAGCGGGTTCGTGACGGCGAAGGGCGCCGTTCGGTGGGTTCGACAGTCGTCGAGCGGGATCACGCCCAGCACTGGGCAGCGCACCTCTGCCGCCATCAGTCGCGCTTCGACGGCCTCTCGAACCCCTTTCGGATCGGCACCGTAGCTGCCCTTGCAGACCTCGATCACCGTGGGTGCTGAGTAGCCGATCAGCTTGGAGACCTTCGTGGCCCCCAGCTCGTTGCGCTTGGCACGTAGCACCTGGCACCAGGGCTCATCCGTCCATTTGGGAGTGTCAGGCATCGCTCACCTCGGGCTGGGCCGTCAGGGGACCGTACTGCGGATAGTGCGGCACGGGTGGGCAGGCCGCCGGAGGGGAGGGCACCAGCTGATAGCCCAGCGGGTCGCTCCCGCGCGTGTCCGACTGACGCACGGGCGACGACGTGGCGTAGCCCGCCCGTTCGAGCCCGTCCAGAAGGATCCGCGCCGTGCGTGGCACTACACCCGCTACGTCCGCCAGTTCATGGGTCGTCACAGGTGTCGTCGCCCGGAGCAAGTGGTCCCAAGCGCGCTCCCGCCAGTGCTGCCGGGTGACCACTGGAGTCGCCAGGTCGTCGGCATTCGGCGTTAGTGAATACACCCATCTCCTGCCGCCAGGAGGCCCGCCCTCACGTGTACAACGCACGAGCGCGCCCACGTTGGTCAACTCCTCGAGCAGCCGGTGCGCGCCGTCCTGTGAGACGCCCGAGGCGACGGCAACCTCTATCGCTCGTATGCCAGAGCCGTCCTGCCCCAGTCGCCGGCACGACGTCCACACGCGCCGTCGCCAAGGTCGGGTCGGGTCGGTCTCCTTTGCACCGGGTGCCGAACTCTTGCGCGGTGCGTCTGGGCCGATGTCACGTGCCAGCGTGTACCTGATCTCGCGGCCACCATCTGAACGGAGAACGGCCAGGTCGACCAGCTCGCGGCAGTACCGCTGCACAGCAGGCACGGAGGGGCCGTCGCACGTCGCAGCGATCTGCGCAGCCGTAAACCGGCGGTGGATGCGCATCGACTGCCACGCGCGCTGGCGCCACGCCGTTGCGTCGTGCATCACCACGTCCGGCACGCGACCTGACGCAAGCGTCCTCCGTGCGGCCTCGCACCCCTTTTCGGTGAGCTGCACCCCACCCTCCACACGCTCGGCCAGTCCACAGGCTGCGAGGCGATCGAGGAGCCGGTCCACATCCTCGCGGTCTCGGACGTAGATCTTCGCGTCCGGAGCCACCTCGCCCGTTCGAGAGGCCCAGCAGAGCGCGGCCCACACGCGGGCTCTGTTTGTCAGCTTCATGTCGTATGCCCTCATCGCGCCAGGGTGGTGTAGGTCTCCGCATCCACTGCCGTCAGGCCGTTCGTGCGCGCGGCGCGTTCGACCTGAGCGAGGCGCTTCACCAGCCGCCCGATGTTGCTTCCCGTCTCGCGGTGCATCTCCTCCACCACGTCGGCCGCCATCTCGACCTCGCAGAGCTGCTCGGCCACGAGCAAGGCATCGGCCAGCCGGAGCCCGTTGAACTCCACTCGCTCCGAAATGCGGCGACTGAACCGCGCGAACGGCCCCGTCTGAACCGGCGAGAGCAGCCGCACCATCTCGTCGTCGGGCAGGCCCACCAGGAGCACCGGCACCCGCGACAGATCGTAGAGGTCGCGCAGCGCGTCCAGGATGTCGAGCGCCTGACGGTTCTGGCGGCAGATGTAATCGGCCTCGTCCACGACCACCGGACGGCGATTGAACGAGAGCGCCTCCGCGCACGCTTTCAGCATCGGCGCGCGCTGGCGACCGATGGGCAGGTGCAGCTCCTCCGAGAGCGTCTGCAGCATCGTCGTCACGCTCCATACCACCGAGGCGCGCACGTAGACCGCGTTCGTCTGGGTGGCCGCGTAGGCGATGGCCGTCGTTTTGCCCTCGCCCGGATGGCCGTAGAGGATGCCCATGCCCTCCTCCGTCTCCGCCGACTGGTTCAGCCGCGCCAGCGCGCTCATGAAGCGCACGATGTTGGACGTCTGTACGGTGATTCCCTTTTTCATTGCTATGTTGCGGGTCTGATGGGGGATTTCGATTCCCTTGCGGCCCGCCAGCTCGTTCCTGGTGGGCCGCGCTTCGTTTATGCGGCTGGCGGAAGGGGTGCCGAGGTCAGCGTGACCTCGGGGACGGCGACGGGCTCCACCAAGGCCGTCACGCCATCCTCCAGGCGTTCGGCTGCCACGTCCGGGTCCATCGCCAGCTCGTCGAGCTGGATGCGCGGCATTGAGCTGGCGGGTTCGTCTACCTGCGCGTCGCCGGGGAACGTGGGGTGCGGTGTCCAGCCTTCCGAGGCAGGCAAATCAGGTCCTTCGGGTTCGCCGTTGTATGCCTCCTCGAGCACGAGTGGGACAAACTCCATCGGGACGGTCTGGGCCACGTGATGCGCCACCGTTTCGACGGTCATCCCGGACCGGCTCCACATCCGTCGCGCCTCGGCCACGTTGCGCACCATTCGCTGGTGGAAGTGAGTGGGCACTGCGGCCCAGCGCGCCTGGCGCTTCATCGCAGCCTGCAGCTCGTCAGCTCGGCCCTGGACGTCGCCTTTCCAGACGTCTTCCTCGTGTTCGAGGTACTGGCAGAGGATGTCGTAGCGGGTCTCGAGAAGGCGGGAGATCAGCGCCGCGTCGGCGCCGGAAAGGGTGAGTGGGAGCGTGTTCATGTTCATGGGTCTGATGGGAGAGAGGAGCCTGTTTCGGCTCCGGTCAGTCGGTGAGGTGGATGCCGTGGTCTGCCAGGCGTTCAAGGGCAAGGGATTCGTCGTCCTCCACGCCGTCGCCCCAGAGCGCCCACTCGAGGAGCACGTCGGTGGCCTCCTCGCGGGCGCCTTCGTTCTCGATGCCGAGCGCCTCCACGGCTTCGTCGATCAGCGCCGTCGAGGTCTGGTCGTGCTTGCGCGCCAGCTCGAGACGGTCCTTGATCCGCTCCAGCTGGGCCTGTGAGATCGTTGTCATGCCTCTACCTGCTCGTAGGCGGTGTCAGCGCTGAGAAACAGGCCCTCGCTCTTGAGTTCAGCCTCCAGCCATTCTGGCGCTGCCGCGCCGAAGGCGGCGTGGACGCCAGCGAAGAGGTAGGCGCGCACGAACGGGCGCCTCGGTCCAGGCGGCTGGATGATGTTTAGCATGAGGTCCACCCGCTGCCGGATGGCGTCCTCGCTGTCGTGGTCGTGAGTGGATTGTGGCATGGTCTGATGGGGTTCAAGGCGTGTTCGAAGCGCCTGTGGATGGGCCGTTCAGCGGCCCGCTGTGCCCGTCCAATCGGGCGACTGGTAGGCAGTGAGCCAGTCCTGCTCGTCCGGCGAGAGCGGATCTCCCGCATCGCGCCGGTCCAGCAGCGCCAGGTATTTCTCGTCGTCTGAGGCATAGAGGCGGGTCGTCTTCGCCTGCGACAGTTCGTAGAGCCGCGCCTCCTGGCGCTCGGCCTCCACGGCGCGCTGGCGTTCGGCCTCGGCCTCGGCGAGCATGGCCTCGTGCGCCGCGCGCTCCTCGTCCGTCGCCTCCACGGGACCCGAGGGCAGCGCCCGCTGGCGCATGGCCTCCGCCGCGTCGGCGGCTGCCGCCAGCCCGTCGGTCTCGTGGATCTCCACCGGCCCGATGGCGCCCGCCACCTTCGCATCGCCGCGTGCCTGCGACCGGATGTGTTCGAGCGTCGTGGCAGCGCTGTGCCGTGTCGCGGCCTTCTTGCCCGCTTTCATGATCTCGCGCTTCTTCTCCGTGTAGGCCACCCGCGCCACCTGGGCGGCTTCGGCCAGACTGGTACCGGCCAGCTGAGGGCACTCAGCCACCGCCACGAACGTGCGCGGCGTGCCCGTCGTAAACACGTAGAGGCGCCCCACGTCGGCGGCGTCCTCGAAGCAGAGCACCTGGCGCCCCACGAAGTCGCCCGTCACCAGCTCGGGCGCGACGAAGTAGAAGGGGCGCCCGGCGCCCTTGAGTGCGTTTGGGGTGTAGCGGATGCCCTTCTTGCCCACCTTCACCAGCCCGTTGCGGCCACCCACCTGGCGGGCCAGCAGGATGTCGAGCGCCCGCGCGTCCTCGATGCGACGCACCCGGTGCCCGCGTGCCAGATCGAAGGGTGTCTGGTGCGTCTCGCTGTGCTCGGCGTGGAGGTACTTGCGGTCCGTCCAGTCGTCGCAGAGGCCCTGTAGCTCCAGAGGCGAAAGGGGCACCTCTCCAATCAGCATCGGGGCCTCGCCTGCCGCCGTCGAGGTCTTTCGCGCCTCCACCGCCTTGCGCTCGGCCACGCTCGGTCCCACATAGCCGTCCGCCAGCGCGAGCCAGCTCCGCTGGAAGCTTCCAATCGCGCGCTCCACGTGGGGCTTGTGCCATGGCGTGAACGGAGGACACAGCTCGCGCCGCACCTCCAGCGCCTCCAACACCAGCTCGATGTGGCGGCTCGTGTAGTCCTTGCCGTTGTCCATCTTCACCATCTCGGGCACGCCCCAATCCAGGAGGCAGGCCCGCAGAAGCCCCGCGATCGCCACCGACCGCGAGCGCCGCGAGACCAGGAACTTCACTCGCCGCGTATACACGTCCACGCAGGCGATCAGGTGGTGCCGCTCGCGTGTCGTCTCGCCCGTCCGCTCGTGGGTGACCTCCAGGAGGATGTCCGCGAGCGTTGAGTCCAACTCCCACTTCTGGTTCGGACGCTCGAGCTGCTCGCTCATCGATCCGAACGCGGGCATCACCGTCCCCCTGGCGCTGTGCGGCGTCACGAGATGCGCCCACACCTGGGGGCGCTCGGCTTCCAGCCACGCCAGATGCCGGTTGAACGTCCGCACGCTGGGCACCTTCGATTCCAGCTCTCCCGCCGCGTAAAGTGCCAACGCACCCTCGCGCAGCAGCTCCGCCGACACCAGCCGTCCCTTCTCGTAGAGCTTGCCCAGCACGTAGCGCCCCAGCTCGTTGTCCTCCGTGATGGCCCGCCCGTATGCCCGCGTCGATCGACGCCCGTAGCTCGGGGCCAACGCCGCCGGGCCGTCCTTCGTCAGCGCCTTCTGCCAGCGCGCCAGCGTCCGCGCGCTCACGTCGCCCAACTCCTCGTGCAGTTCGATGGCGACCTTCCCATCTGCGTACATCGTGGCGAACGCTGCCCGTGCCTTCCCCGCCGTGAGGCCCGAGGTGGACTGGAATGCCGACACCGCGCGGAGCAGCTCCACGCGCGCCGTCACGGTCTCTGCCTCGGTCTCCGTCAGCGACGCCAACTCGGCTGCCGCCCGCTCCCGTCGTCCCGCCTCGATGGCCTCCCGCGCCTGGCGGGCCAGCGCAGCCTCGGCGTCTCGTGCTTCGATGCGCGCGACCTGTCGCCGCGCCAGCTCGATCCGGGCCGCCTCGGGCAGATGCGAAACGTGGTATTGCAAGGCTGACGGACCACCACTTGGGTGAGGTATCTCTCGGGCCTGCCAGTCTCCACGCTTGGCTCTCATCTGCACAGCGCGCACCCCGACACCTAGAAGCTCAGCCGCTTCCCTTGCTGCGATCCACTCAGGCATAAGTGTTCGCGTGGCTAGTGTCCAGTCGGCGATTCTGCCCCGTACGCGCCGGTCGCGTGTTCGCGTCGATGTTCGTGTGGACCACCCCTCCACGCGAATCAGCACGGGTTACGTTCTGGATCTCGGCAAGCGACAGCCCACAGGCCAGTGCCAACGCCGTCTCGATTCGGATTGAACGTGTGTCCGATGTGAGAACAGCCGACACTGCTTGCCTGGAGACCGCCGGTTCACAAAGGCGTCCAACGTCCGCCAGCGTCAAGCCACGTTTCCCGAGGAGGGCTTTAATGTCGTGGCGGTCTGTCGGGGGCTTCCCGGTGCGCGGGTTGGGACCCATCAGCTACATTCGGTTGACGTGACAACCACAGTAAGGACAATTTGTCCATTAGGTCAAGCCGTGTCAGACAAAAAGTCCAATACGACCACCAAATCCATGCGTAAGGCCCTGTTTCGGGGCTTGGTTGGAGAGGACGGATTGTCTATTCCTGAGGCGGCGGAGCACCTTGGCGTGACGGAGAAAACGATCAGGCGCTACCTCGACGAGTCCAGTCCCAGTGCTCCAAGTGTTGCGGCTCTGGACTTTTTGTCCGGTCATGTACCGGGTTCACTGCAACTGCAGGTTGCGACAGGTGAGCCGTCATCCCCCCAGTACGACCCTAGCGGCCCCAAGTCCGACGCCTCGCTAGTGGCCATCCCCTACATCGTCAACATCGAAGCCGCCGCCCATGGTCCCAACGGCGGCTTTCTGGTGGATCTCGAGCACGTCGAACTGGAGCCCTCGAACGTCAACCTCCCAGCCGAATACATCCGGAGCGAATACAAGGTCAGCCCAGAGCGTGTCTTCTACATAAGCGGAGCGGGCAATTCGATGGTGCCTACCATCCTGCCCGGTCAGCGCGTCATGATCGCGCTGCTGCCGGAAACCACGCCGGTCCGCGACAGCCTGATCTACATCATCGAGTATCTCGGCAGCTCGCCCAGCTCCGTCATTGTCAAGCGCCTCCACATCCACCCTGGAAAGATCGAGGTCGCCGCTGACAACCCCGAGATCGACAGCTACTTCATCCCCCTCGATGTCTGGCAGGCCGAATACCGCCTCCGCGCCGTCGTTCTAGAAACAGCCCAACGCCACTGATGGAGCGCCCACTACAAGAAGTCCTCGATGGCCTCGAAGCCTCCTACCATCGTGGCGAGCTGGATCAGGTGGTCTATCGCAACCGTCGCCGGTGGGCCAAGAACAACGCTTCAGAGGGCATGGTGACGCCCCCACCGGATTGGGAAGCCAGCGCCTCAACCGATCAAAAGGACGCGCACGCTGCTGCTTTCCCGGCCGAGACAGAGCCTGGTGCATTCATCTCCGGCGTCCTGAAGGTGGTCGGCACAGCCATCCTGCTCATAGGGGTTGGAGCAAATAAACGAACCCGCAAAACCGATGATTGCTGAGAACACCAGCAAAGCGGTCATATCGATGTCG
>JBCBZH010000302.1:0-4853 GCA_039815415.1 Bacteroidota bacterium | reverse complement strand
CGTGCTACTCGCACCAGACGCCGCGCCCATGAGCCCTGCTGATGAGGCCCCTCCGGTCCGCAACGGCGCGGACTACAACTTCCTCGCCGTGACGCATGGCTACAGCCTCGAGTTCGAGGAGGGATCGTGGGGGGCACGAGGCCACTATTCGCTTCCCATCGACATGCCTCTCGCCGTCAGCGGCGGTATCGACTACTTCCCCGAGGACGATGCCAGCTCCATGACCGTGTTTGGAGCAGACCTGTCGTGTGCCTGGCCGATGGACATCCTGGGTTCAGGAGATGCCTTTCTCGGTGCGGGCCCTCGCCTATACCGCTCAACGAGTAGCAACGGAAGCAGCTCCTCGTCGAGCACCGAGTTCTCGTTCGGCGCGGTCCTGGGCGCCACCTATCCGGTCGGCCCAGTGTCGGTGTATGGCGATTTTGGGGTCGACCGGGTCTACGGCAACACTGCGCTCTTCACCCGGTTCGGGATCGCGTACGAGTTCGGAGGGTTTTAGGACGGCCTATTCGGCGCTCCGCGTATCCGGCGTCGCCCGCCATGTTGTGCCGCCCATCGAGAACACCAGCTCGATGGGGGCTCCCACGTCGTCCAGCGTGAATGTGACTGTGCCCGCCGTGTGGGCGAGGTGGACCGCGTTGGCGAGAGGGGAAGCAGCGGCATCACCACCTCTGGACGCCACGGGAACGACAGCTCGAGAGTGTCGCCGCGTCGCGCAATCGTGTACGCATCATTGGGTCGGGTGTAGGTGCCCACCAGCCGGTCGAGCTGGCGGTCGGTGAGCGTGACCGTCGCCAGCGGTCATATCCAGGCGGGGGAGCAGGGCGCTCGGAGATCTCGCGGACCCACAGACTCCGAAAGCGCACCGGGCTGCCGTGATCCTGGAGCGAGATCGGCCCGGCCTCCGGGTGGATTCGCTCGGCTGCCACTCGAGGTGGAGCTGGAGGTCTCCGAACGACTGCCGTGTCTGGAGGTCTCCCGTGCCGGGTGCGATCACCAGCGCGTCGCCGTCGTGCGTCCATCGAGCTGGCGATCCGTCGGCGTGCATCCAGGCGTCGAGGCCGGGCGTGATGAGCTGAACGGCATCGGCGGGGAGGGGGGGCGGCTCCACGCGCGGCGGCTGGGGCCGGTCCATGTCGTGCTGGCGCCAGCTCGAGGCGGGTGGTGCGATGCGCGGCGCCGGGCCGTCCGGGACGACGGGCGTGGAGCAGGCCGCCAGCGCGAAGACGCAGAGGACGAGAACGAAACGGAGCATGGGGCATCGAGTGGGAGACGTGCCGAAGGTGGGATCCATGCGCTGCGGATGCAACCGGCGGGATCGGTCGGGATGCCTCCGCCGTAGTTGGTCTCCACCTCGACGATGATTCATGTCTGCATCTCTCTGGCCTGCGCTCCCCGACTGGTCTGGCACTCGCGACACGCTGCACCTCTGGACCCAGATCGTTGGCAAGATCCGCCTCGCGCTGACGCCGTGGACCAACCACTCGTGGCACGTTCCGCTCTACGTCACCTCGCGCGGCCTCACCACATCGCCCATGCCTCACGGCATGCGTCTGTTCGAGATCGCCTTCGACTTCGTGGAGCACCAGCTCGTGATCGACACCGACGCCGAGCGGCGCGTGCTCCCGCTCCGTGCTCAGTCGGTCGCGGCCTTCCATGAGGAGCTGATGGACACGCTTCGCCAGCTCGAGCTGGCGGTCGAGATCCATGGCTCCCCGAACGAGGTCACGGATCCTATCCCGTTCGTGGAGGACACGGTCCATGCGTCGTACGATCCAGAAGCTGCAGCCCGCTTCGGCGCGGTGCTGCGTCAGGCCCATCGCGTGTTCACCGCGTTCCGGGCGCAGTTCACGGGCAAAGTCAGTCCAGTCCACTTCTTCTGGGGCAGCTTCGATCTGTGCGTGACGCGGTTCTCCGGGCGTGAGGCCCCCGAGCACCCCGGCGGCATTCCCAACCTGCCGGACTGGATCACCCGCGAGGCCTATTCCGATGAGGTGTCCAGCGTAGGATTCTGGCCGGGCGATGCCACGTTCGGGCCGTTGTTCTACAGCTATGCCTACCCTGGTCCCGAGGGCTTTGCGGAGGCCTCCGTGCTCCCTGCGGGCGCACACTACGACCCCAACCTCTACGAGTTCGTTCTGCCCTACGAGGTTGTAGTTGAGCAGGGCGACAAGGCCCTCATCGCCTTTTCGGAGAGCACCTACGAGGCCGCCGCCCGCCTTGGTGTCTGGGACGAGCTGGTGACCGACGCGCCGCCCGAAGCCCGCCCGCGACCGTTCTAGGCATCCACCGTGAGTGCAGCCACAGCGGCACTGAGAATGGCCGATCCTGCCGCCAATCCGGCCGTCCACCGGAATGCCGTCACGAAAGCGTCACCGACGAGGCGTTCTGCAAGCTGGCGTTCGGAAGCGTCGAGCGAGTTCGGCAACGTGGCTCCAGTTAAATCAGAGCGGAATGGGGTCAGCGCGGCCTCAATTGCCCCTGAAGGAGACAGGTCAACGAGTTGGCTGTCCAGGGTCGCCCCGAAGACGCCCACGGCCACCACGCCGAACACAGCGACGGCGAGCAGAGCCGCAATGCGGGCGGCGGCGTTGTTGACGCCAGAAGCCGTTCCTGCCTGCGCGTCATCCACGGCGCTCATGACCGTATTGGTGAGAGGAGCCACCGCCAATGTCATTCCCAACCCGAGAACGGCCATGGGTAAAAAGAATGTGGCCCAGTACGAGCTTCCCAGAGGACCCGACTGCACGCCGGGGACGGCGAGGAGAGCCAGCCCAACCGACGCGATTACCGATCCCGCCACGAGGGTCAGTCGTGCACCCCACCGTTCCGCGACGCCTCCTACTGACCGAGAGAGAAATCCTATCGTGAGCGAGAAGGGGAGGAAGGCGGCTCCAGCAGCAGCAGCCGAGTACCCCTGCACCTGGATGAGGTTAAACGGGAGAAAGAACAGCACACCGTTCAGCGCGAAGTACAGCAAGAGCGTCATCCCGTTGGCTCCGCTGAACGTGGAGGAACGGAACAAGCTGAGCGGAAGGATCGGATTGTCAACCCGCGACTCCACCCACACGAACACGCCGAGGACGATGAACCCGCCGACGAGGCTCGCCAGCACGAGGCTATCGGTCCACCCCCGGTTTCCTGCGGCAACCAGCCCGAACACCGCTGCGCCGAACCCGACTACCGCCAGTGCGCTGCCGAGCACATCGAGAGAGCCGGACGGCTCGCCCTCACTCTCGGGCACTTTCCAGAGAGCGATGGCAAGCGTGACGAGTGCAGGAGGCACGGCCACGAAGAACACCCACCGCCACGAGAACGCATCCACCAACCATCCGCCCAGGACGGGGCCTAGAGCAGTTGTGAGCGCCGAGGACGCCGCCCACGTTCCGATGGCGCGGCCCCGTGCCTCGCCTTTCGGATAGGCCGCTGAGAGAAGGGCAAGCGAGGTGGGCACCAGTAGGGCCGCGCCCACCCCTTGGACGGCTCGCGCTGCGATGAGCCATCCCGCACTGGGGGCCAGCCCACAGGCCACGCTCGAGCTGGCGAACACCGCTAGCCCAATGACAAACACACGCCGCCGGCCCAGCCGATCCCCCGCGGCGCCGCCCACAAGAATGAGAGCCCCGAGCATCAGCAGGTAGGCATTCAGCACCCACTGCACCTCCGCGACGCTCGCGCCGAGAGCGCGCTGCAATGCGGGAAGGGCCACGTTGACCACCGAGCCAACCACGAAGGCCGTCGCACTGCCGCCGATGGCAGCGGCTAGGGCCCACTGAGGCGCCGCGTTGGCCGTTTGGCACTCCTCTGCTGACTGGAGAACACCATCATGACAGGGAGCATCGAGTGTAGACACCTGAGTCAGACGCAAGCAGCTGGGGAAGGCTCCCTGAGCCGCCCATTCGGTCTAGATTGCGGAGCCGCAATTGCTCCTCCTATGTCAGATCGCTTCCCACCCTCCGACGACGTTCGAGCCCGCGCCCACATCGGCTCCATGGATGCCTATGAGGCGATGTACCGCCGCTCTGTAGATGACAACGAAGGCTTCTGGCGCGAGCAGGCCGACCGCGTCCGGTGGATGCGTGACTTCCACACCGTCCGGGACGTCAGCTACGACCCGCACGATGTCCACATCAGCTGGTACCTCGGCGGCCAGCTCAACGCCTGCGACAACGCTCTGGACCGTCACGTGGATGCCGGGAATGGAGACCGCACAGCGCTGATCGCGGTCCCGGATGATTCCGAATCGCCAGCTCGACACATCACCTACGCGGAGATGCGCGACGCCGTCGCCAAGCTGGCGAACGTGATGAAGGCGCAGGGCGTCAAGACCGGCGACCGGGTGACCATCTACCTGCCGATGATTCCTGAGGCAGCGTACACCATGCTCGCCTGCGCCCGCATCGGCGCCATCCACTCGGTCGTGTTCGCGGGCTTCAGCCCGGATTCACTCGCCAGCCGCATCCTCGATTGCGAGTCCGATTTTGTAGTGACGGCGGATGAAGGGCGGCGCGGCGGGCGGACGGTGCCGCTCAAGGCCAACGTGGACAAGGCCCTCGAGCAGTGCCCCGACGTGCGCCACGTCCTGACGGTTCGAAACACCAGCGGCGACATCGGCTGGACCGACGGGCGGGATGTGTGGATGCACGACGCGCTGGAGGCCGTCACGGCGCACTGCCCGCCCGAGCCGATGGACGCCGAGGACTCGCTGTTCATCCTCTACACCTCGGGCTCGACGGGCAAGCCGAAGGGCGTCGTGCACACCACAGGCGGCTACTGCGTCTGGACCAGCCTCACCCATGAGCTGGTGTTCGACATCCATGAGGGAGATGTCTTCTGGTGCACCGCCGACGTCG
>JBCBZH010000250.1:0-6549 GCA_039815415.1 Bacteroidota bacterium | reverse complement strand
CTCTCTCCCGGCGAACTAGACGCTACTTCCGGTACTGCACCTCAAGCTGGCGAATCCCTTCAGGGTCTCCCAGCATGGTCAGCCGGTCACCGGCTTCCAGGACCGTCGAGCCGCTAGGCACCGCGATGTCGCCGTCGCGATGGACCAATGCGACGAGGACACCTGTCGGTAGGCGAACCTCTTTGAGCTGCTTCCCTACGAGTGCGGCGGTCGGCCCGTCGCGCTTGAGGCTGAGCGCCAGGAAGCGGTCATTGTGGAGAAGCACCTCCTTCAGGTCCTGCTCGGTCTCTGCGCGGCGCCATTCGCCCAGGAACGGCGTCTCGTCGATCCGGCTGGCGATGGACGCCAGGGTCCGCAGGTGGGCCCCGGCGGCTCTTCAGGACTGAGCAGGAAGAACGCCGCGTAGGCACGTTTGTCCTCGTCGGGCCGGTCGTCGCCGGTCGTGTCCACGCCGACGATCAGGCCTGGGCGGCTGCGTACCATCACCAGCTCGGGCCGGTCCACTTCGGGCAGGCGCAGGTGTGGCAATGCGGCTCCGTTGGAGACGGGCGTCGCGCCCGTCCGGGACCCGTCCAGGAAGCCGTCCACGAGCCGGTCTTCCGGCAGCCGGGCACGGGCCGCGAGCTGGCGAGCCGCATCCTGCACGACGTCCTCAAAGTCCCTCGGCTCGTCGAGATCGATCACCGCAGCCCGCGTGACGAGATGCTCGAACGGCGTTTCGTCGCTCAGGCCCTTCTCCTTCAGAATCGTCCTCAGCTCGCTGTCGAGCCCTTCGTAGCGGCGCTTTCCGAGGCGAGCGAAGAGGTGATAGATGGCGCCCTCACGCTCCACTTCCGGCTTGGGCCGCACGTAGCGGAAGTACCACGCGATGCCGCATAGCACGAGCGCCAGCGTCAGCTCGATGGCGAGCAGCCCCAGCTCCGCAATCAGAAAGATGGGGCCCACGATGCCGACGATCTGGACCCACGGGTACCACGGGCTCCTGTAGCCCGGCACATAGCTCGGAATCCGGCTCTCGCGCATCACGATCACCGACACGTTCAGGAAGCCGAACACGAGAAGCTGGAACGCGCTCGCCAGCTTGGCGATGCCCTCCTCGTTGAGCGCGACGATCACCAGAATCATCAACGCTGACGTAATCAGAATCGACAACACGGGCGTTCCGAACCGGCCCAGAACCGCCAGCCGAGGCGTGACGAGGTGGTCACGCGCCATCGCGAGTGGATACCGGGACGCTGACAGGATGCCTGCGTTGCCGGTGGAGGCAAACGCTGCGACTGCCGCGATCACGATCAGCCAGAGGCCATAGGGCTCCGGGAGCCAGTCGAAGAACTCATTGGCCGCCGTTGCCACAGGCGTGAGGTCGCTCCGAAGCTGCTCGGCATCCAAGACCGCGATCATGATGAACACGCCGACGCAGTAGATGACCGTGGCCGTCGCCAGCGAGAGGATCATCCCGAGCGGAAGATTGCGGTCCGGGTTCTGAACCTCCTCGGCCACGCTCGCCACCTTGGTCAGCCCAGCATAGGAGACAAACACCAGCCCGATGGTGGCGAGCAATCCCTCGGTCCCGAACGGGAGAAACGGGGTGAACTGTCGGCCCACCGCATCGCCCCCGAGATCTACCACGGCCCCAATGCCCTGCACCACGAAGAACACCAGCACTGCGACCAAGATGGTGACGAGCACCCGTTGAAGCCCGCTCGTTTCCTTCGCTCCGAAGATGTTGAGCGCGGCGAACGCCACCGTCAGCCCGATGGCGAGTTGCTTGATGGGCACCTCGAAGAAAAAGGCGAGGTAGGCACCCATGCCCACCAGCGCGAAGGCACTCTTCAGCACCAGCGCGAGCCATGTGCCGAGACCGCCGACGGTCCCGGCGAGAGGCCCAAGGCTGCGGTCCAGGAAGTAGTACGCCCCGCCAGCTCGCGGCATGGCCGTCGATAGCTCCGCCACGCTGAACATCGCAGGCAGGATGAGCACGCCTGCCAGGAAATACGCGAGAACCGTCGCGGGTCCAGCTTTGGCCGTCGCTAGCCCTGGAAGTAGGAAGAAGCCCGAGCTGAACATCGCCCCCGTGCTAATGGCATACACGTCGAAGAGCGTGAGCGACTTCTTGAGTCGAGCTGGCGAATCGGGCATGGGCAGCGGCTGAGGGAGCGACAAGCTAGAGGCGCGCGCGGTGTCCTGTGCAGGAACGAAGCCTACGAAGCGCTTCCAAAGGCCTTTTTGAAGTCTGCTCGCTGCGTCGGGTCGCCCATCATCACAAGCTCGCTCCTTGGCAGAATCCGGGTCTCTCCGGAGAGGTCCGTCGTTACGTCGCCGTTGCACCGGAGGGCGATCACGGTCATGCCGGTGCGCTCCCCGATGCCTGCACCCGCCAAGGACTTGCCCCAAAGCCGCCGCGGAGCCGGCTCAGAGAAGAGATCGACGTGCTCGCCCAGAACCAGCATCTCCTTCCCTTCGAGCACCGATAACACAGCCTGGACGCCGAGAGACGAGTAGCTCAGCACAAAGTCGGCGCCAGCTCGGTGGATGGCATCCACATTGCGATCGTGTGTGACCCGACTGACGATGTGGAGGTCGGGGTTGAGCTGGCGACAGTACGACGCAAGGTAGATGTTCATAGCGTCGTCGTGCGTTGTCAGCACCACGGAAGGGGCGTCCATGATGCCTGCCTCCTGGAGCAGATCGAAGTCTGAGGCATCTCCGGTAAGCACCTGCTGACACATGGCCGCGCTCCGCTGACAGAGCGCCTCTTCCTTCTCGACGAGGTTGACCGGGATGCCCCGTTCATGGAGCGCCGCGACCACCGCGCGCCCGACACGCCCGCCCCCAACGACCAGGACAGGATTGGGGTTGGTCCCGTAAATCACGAGGAGGTCATCCAGCGCGTCAAACTGGGACTCATTCCCAATCACGAGAAGGACGCTTGAGTCGGTGAGACAGGTGTCTGGCCGGGCCGGGATGAACTCCCCCCGTTCTGAGACCCCGATCACGCTCACCCCGGCGATCTCTCGAAGGCGCGTCTCCCGGATGGTTTTGTTCGCAAGCGGCGTCCGATACACGGGCAACTCCGCGAGGATGAGGTCCTCGTAGTGCCCCACCGGATGCGACTGCGCGTTGAGGGCGTTGACGCGGCTGGCAAGTTGGTCGCCGAGCCATTGTTTCAGCGGGAGCACACGCGATGCCCCGCTCAGCTCGAGCACATCGATGGCCTCCTGTGCGGCAGCGATCGCCACCACCGGATGCTCGGGCGCCACCTCGCCAACAGTCAGGATGATGCTGGTGTTGACGGTGTCCTGTCGGTTGGCAAACACCATCCGTGCGCGGTCCAGCGCGAGCGCCCGGTACGTCGCCGGACTGTCGACCTCCCCCGCGACTACAGAGAGTCCATCGAGATAGCGAGAGGCAGCCACCTCAGGGTCTTCCTCCAGCACCACATAGGGGATGTCCTCCTGCTCCAACCGACGCACGAGCCCCGGTGTGATCGAATCGTAGGCGCAAATGACGACGTGCCCCTTCATGGTCGGCGGCACCTGGCGCGGTGCGCGCATACGCACCTGGGTCTCCAACCACGGCGCATAGAAGAACCGGATGAACGCAAACGGCAATACAATCAGCAACAGCACAATCCCCGACACCAGCACGAGGATGCTGAACAGTCGTCCCAGATCGCTGCTGAAGGTGATATCTCCGAAACCGAGCGTGCTCATTACCGTGAGCGTCCAGTAGAACCCCGTGACCCAGGAGTGCTGCTCGCCCTCGTATAGCATCACGAAGTGGAACGTGATGGCGTAGACCACGATCACGGCACAGATGAACGCCACGTATTTCAGGAGCGACCGCACGTTGCGTCGCACCTTCCGGTCGCTGAAGAAATAGGACAACTGAACGCCAACAAACTTCACGGATCTGAGCGCTGGTTGATGGACGAGCAGGGCGGCAAAGCCCACATGGGATTGGAGTCGAGCCGGTACGGCAGGCATGAGACGCTGACACAGCGAACCTTGACTCCCTGAACATCATTCACGGCTCGTCCCTCCTCCAAGATCCGCATTGCCCGATGGCTCCTTATCTGTTTGTTCTCTTCGGCGCCACGGGCGACCTGGCTGACGTCAAGCTATACCCAGCGCTCTATCGCATCGCGCAACGCGACGGAACGCCTCAATTCTCTGTTCTTGGTGTGGGCCGCTCCGACTGGGATGACGCTCGAATCCAGCAGGCCGCTGTCGACGCGCTGGTGGGCAAAGGCATCCCCGAGACGGAGGCGCGTGCCTGGGCAGAACGCACGCTCCACTTCGCCCGCGTGAAAGGCTATGACCAGCTCGACCCGGTATTCGAGCGCGCGCGGGAGGTAGAGAACACCGCCGCGCTGGCGGGAAATCGGGTCTATTACTTGGCACTCCCGCCTTCCACGTTCCCCGGTGCCATTCACGACATCGGCGAACATGAGATGGAGCGCGGGACGGTTGGGGACCACGTGGCGGACGACGCGCCCTGGACGCGCCTCGTTATCGAGAAGCCATTCGGGCACGATCTCGCCAGCGCGCAGGCCCTCAACAAGGTGGTCCACGAGCACTTTCACGAGAACCAGGTCTACCGCATCGACCACTACCTCGGCAAGGATACGGTCCAGAACCTGCTGGTCTTCCGGTTCGCCAACGCGTTGTTCGAGGCCTCCTGGAGCCGCCAGCACGTGGAGCAGGTGGAGATTTTCGTCGCCGAGACCAACGATGCTGAGGGCCGCGCTGGCTATTTCGACGGTGTGGGCACACTGCGGGACATGGTCCAGAATCACCTCACGCAACTCTTCGCCCTGACGGCGATGGAGCCCCCGGCCCGCCTCGATGCCGACGGCATCCGCAACGAGAAGATCAAGGTGCTCAAGTCCACACGGTCTGCGCGGTCGAATGAGGTCATCTTGGGCCAGTACGGTGACGGCGTGGGCAAGGAAGCGTATCTCGACCACGACGGCGTTGACGCCAGTTCGACGACTGAGACGTTCGCCTCAGTGCGTCTCCACGTGGACAACTGGCGGTGGCAGGGCGTGCCATTCGTGCTGCGCACGGGCAAGCGAATGCCAGAACGCCTGACCGAGATCGCTGTGGTGTTCCGCCGGCCGCCAGTGTCGCTGTTCAAGGGGGACGGCGGCTGCGACCCTGCGCGCAACGTGCTCCGCATCCGCCTCCAACCCGACGAGGGCTTCAAGCTGTCGTTCGACGTCAAGCGCCAAGGTGCCGGGTTCAGCGTCAGCACACAGCACCTCGAATTCAAGTACGAGGATGTCTTCGGCGTCTTCCCAGATGCGTACGAGACGCTCCTGCATGACGTCGCAAAGGGCGATCCCACCCTGTTCGTCCATGGAGACGAAGCCGAGGAAGCCTGGCGCATCTACGCGCCCATCCTAGACCGCGGCGACCTTACCCCCATCACCTACCCGAGCGGGACCTGGGGTCCTGATAAAGCCGACGCCATGACGAGCGCCGTGCCGCCTCCCACCACCGACCAGGACCCCGAGTGCTGAGCCCCGGATCTGGAAAGGGACACTTCGCCAGCTCGAGTCCCACGCCTGCACACCCCGAGAAGACGGCCCGCCCTTCTCGAGCTGGCGCCTCCACCTTCCCTACGTCTTATGTCCCCACAGGTCCACGTCCTTCCCACCCCAGCCGATGTCGCTTCCGAGCTGGCGACCCGAACGGCTGACGCCCTTCGAGCAGCGCTCGCAACTGAACCGCGTGCCTCCCTCTGCCTCACCGGCGGCTCTACGCCTGCGCCAGCGTATCGCCAACTCGCCACGCTGGATGCTATCGCGTGGGACCGCGTCCACGTCTTCTGGGGCGACGAGCGGGCAGTTGGCCCGGACCACGCTGACAGCAACTATCGGCTGGCGTGTGAGACGCTGTTGAACGCTCTTGACCTCCCCGAGGCCAACCTCCACCGCATCGAAGGCGAACGCGGCGCCGAGGCGGCCGCGTACCACTATGAGCAGGTCCTCCTTTCGTTCTTCGGAGCGGAGAGCGTGACGTTCGATGTGCTTCACCTCGGCATGGGCGGAGATGGACACACAGCGTCGCTGTTTCCGGGCTCCCCAGCACTCGCTGAGATGAAGCGGTACACCGTCGACACAGTGGCTCCTCCTGCCAGCCCCATCCGTGACCGGGTCTCTCTGACGTTTCCGGTTCTCAACAGCGCACGCACCACTCTGATTGCCGCGCACGGCGAAGGCAAACGGGAGGCCTTTGCCGCAGCACTGGATGCGTTTGACGATCCAGAGACACCGCCGTCCCCTCCGGTCGCCAAGATTCGGCCAGAGAGCGGACTGACATGGCTCATCGACCGCGAGCTGGCGAGCGGCCTGAATGGCGATCCAGAACCGGTTGTGTGAATCCCGAAGCCGCGTGATTCTTTTGATGCAGGGGTTACGTCTAGGGGGCACAAGGGGTCTAGTCTCTTGTACCAGCCCCCGCTGCCGTGCTCAATGCCCTGACCGTTCCGCGCCCTCTTGCTGACATTCTGGATAGCATCCCGGGACTAGCAGGCGTCTCTGAG
>JBCBZH010000072.1:0-15881 GCA_039815415.1 Bacteroidota bacterium | reverse complement strand
TGTGGAGAAGACCGAAGGAGTGGAACGGCAACGTGCCGTTCGGAGTCAGCAAGGGGCGCCAGGTAGGGGGCAAAACGAGTGCCCTCAGGTACCTGTAGAGTACCAACGGCGGCCAGGGTTTCGTAGTTCACCCTGTCTGGCACGCGGTTCATGAGGGGTTCGCCTCGAACAGCCGTGTGTCCGGCTCTCGGGTAACGATGCAGGGCACCCCGAAGTGCGCCGGCCGATTGCCATCGGACGGTTTCCTTCGTCGTTCTTTGTTCACTCGCAACACGGTTTCCAACCGGTCACGACACCTTCAGCGAGAACCCGTACAACGAGTGGCCGGTACATTTCCGCCGCGCCGCTCTCTTCCCCAAATCCGATGCGCCCTCTTTCTGTTGCTGGCTCGTACGCTGGTCCTCGTCCGCTGACCTTAGGCATCGGGTGTCTCCTCGCAGTGCTCCTGTTCGCCCTCACGCCGGCGGCCCAGGCCCAGTACTTCGGTCGAAACAAGGTCCGCTACGACAATTTCGACTTCAAGATTCTGGAGACGGAGCACTTCGATATCTACTACTACGAGGGCGTGGAGCAGGCTTCGCGGGACGTGGCCCGCATGGCCGAGCGCTGGTACGATCGCCTCAGCGCCATCCTCGGCCACGAGTTCGATGAGCGCAAGTCGATCATCCTCTACGCCGACGATGCGGACTTCCGGCAGACCAACATCACCAACATCGGAGAAGGCACACAGGGTGTGACCGAGGGCCTCCGCCAGCGCGTGGTGCTGCCCGTGGCAGGCTCCTATGCCGAGACGGACCACGTCCTCGGCCACGAGCTGGTGCACCAGTTCCAGTATGACATGGCGCAGTCCAGCGGACGCTTCGCGCAGTTCGTGCGGATGCCGCTGTTCCTGATTGAGGGATTGGCCGAGTACCTCTCCGTCGGGCGCGAGGATGCACTGACATCCATGTGGATGCGCGACGCCATCCTGCGAGACGACTTCCCGACGATCTCGCAGCTCCAGCGCAGCGGTGGCTACAACGAGTACCAGTACGGCCAGCCGTTCTGGGCGTACATCGGCGGGACCTATGGGGATGAGGCGGCCATCCGTCTCTTCCGCACTGCCATGGAGATGCCCATCGACTCGGCGATTGTGACGGTCACAGGCTTGGACCCAGATGACCTCTCGAATCGCTGGCGGGAGGCCCTTCGCGACCAGCTCGTTCCTGGCTCGGCAGGGCGGACCGTTCCGCAGCCGCCTCGGACAGCCGAGCAGCTCGCTGAGATCGCACAGAACCGCGATCGGCGTCGTCAGGACCGTCAGGAGGGCAAGCAGGCGCGGCGCCCGCGTTTCCTCGCCTACCCAGACTCATTTGCGGTGATGCAAGGCACGCGTCTGCTGGCAAAGGAGAGGGAAACAGGCACCATCAACATTGCGCCCCAGCTCTCTCCCGATGGGAAGTACGTGGCCTATCTCTCGGAGAAGGACCTGTTTGGCATCGATCTCTTCCTGGCGAACGCGGAGACCGGGGAAGTGGTCGCCAAACTTGAAGAAGTGGGGACCGATCCTCACACAGATGCCCTGCGGTTTATCGCCAGCGCGGGGACGTGGAGCCCGGACGGCACGCAGTTCGCGTACGTGGTCTTCGCCGGTGGCGACAACGAGATCGCCATCCTAGACGTGAGCCGCCGGGAGGTGGCGCGCCGCATCAAGGTTGCCGACCTCGGTGCCATCAAGGACCCCTCCTGGAGTCCGGATGGGTCCCAGCTGGCGTTCGCCGGCGTCAAGGGCGGGCAGACAGATCTGTATCTGGTGGACGTGACAGGCCCGTCGTCGGGACAAGTACGCCAGCTGACCAACGACCGGTTCGCCGACATCCAGCCGGCCTGGAGACCGGACGGATCCTCGATTGCGTTCACAACGGATCGAGGGCCGGGGACCAGCTTCGACCGCCTCACGTTCGCTCCGATGCGTCTCGGGTTGTACGACATTGCCTCAGGGGAGATTGAGGTGCTGAG
The DNA here is from genome assembly GCA_039815415.1 of Bacteroidota bacterium. Lineage (GTDB taxonomy): Bacteria > Bacteroidota > Rhodothermia > Rhodothermales > Rubricoccaceae > JBCBZH01. The sequence continues at coordinate 13,883 of JBCBZH010000072.1, read as the reverse complement.
CCTGTTCCCGGGTGCCAAGCACATCAACCCGGCCTGGAGCCCGGACGGTCAGAGCCTCTACTTCATCTCGGACAACGGAGGCTTCAAAGATGTCTACCGCCGAGACATGGAGACGGCTGCTCTGTATCAGGTCACCAATCTCGCGACGGGCGTTTCTGGCATCGCGAACCATTCACCGGCCCTCTCGGTCTCGCGCGGAACGGGCGCGCTGGCGTACTCGGTGTTCGAAGGCCAGCGCTACTCCGTGTATCGCCTCGCAGAAGAGGAGGCTGGCGGCACACCCGTGACAGAGGTTCTCTTTGCTGAAGGAGCGGACATTCTGCCTCCAGCCGATGCACAGGCGCGCAGCAAGGTGACGGGTTACCTCGCCGACGCACGCAGCGGCCTCCCGTCAACCTCGGAGTTCCCGGAGCGTGACTACCGCTCCCGCCTCTCGCTCGACTACGTCAGCCAGCCCCAGATCGGTGCGACGTACAACAGTCCGTACACGGGCGGCGGACTGGGGGCCCAGGGCGGCATCTTTATGCTGTTCTCGGACCAGCTCTCCGACAACCGCCTCGGGCTGACGCTTCAGGCGAATGGAACCTTCAAGGACATCGGCGGGCAGGCCGTCTACCTCAATCAGACGCGCCGCCTGAACTACGGTGCAGCCGTGGGGCACATCCCATACCTGCAGCCGTTCCTGGGGCCAGCGCCGGAGGGGTACCTGACACGCTACTACCGCCGCACGTATGTCTCACAGGCATCGCTCATCTCGGCGTATCCGCTCAACCGGAGCCAGCGCTTCGAACTGGACGGCGGCTACACGCGCTACGGCTACGACCTCGAGTACGACTCCTTCCTCTTCGAGGATGGGTTTGTGCAGTATGAAGGACGCCGGAGTGCGCCCGATGAGATTGCCCAGGCGCTTCGCCTGCAGACGGAGCCGCTGCACCTTGGGCAGGCAGGCGCAGCCTTCATTGGGGACTACTCCTACTTCGGCTTTGCGTCGCCCATCAATGGCAGTCGCTACCGGTTTGGCGTGGACGGCACCGTCGGCACGCTGAACTTTGCGACGGTGACGGCCGACTACCGGACGTACATCATGGCACGGACCGGAATCCTCCCCGACCGTGCTCCGATTACCCTCGCTGCTCGGGCGCTCCACTACGGGCGCTACCTAGGTGACGCTGATGAGAACCGGCTCTACCCGCTCTATCTGGGCTACGGCTCGCTCGTTCGCGGCTATTCCTTCAACTCGTTTGGAGACCTTGCAAACGGCGCCAGCGCATTCGACGCGTTCGAGAACCGTCTATTTGGAAGCCGCATGGGCGTCGGAAGCGTCGAGGTTCGGATTCCGCTGCTCGGGACTCCGCAGTTCGGCCTCGTGTCCTTCCCGTACCTCCCAACCGAACTGACGTTCTTCGGCGATGCAGGTGTGACGTGGGGGCTCGCGACGCGGGACCTCCAGGGCGAGCCCACTACGACATCCATCAGCGATGCCCAGCCCATCTTCTCGGCGGGCGTTTCGACGCGCGTGAACCTGCTCGGCGCGCTGGTGCTGGAGCCGTACTACGCGCTCCCGTTCTCGCGCTACGGCGAAGACGGCGACCTCGCCAACGGACGCGGCGTCTTTGGCCTCAACCTGACGCCGGGCTGGTAAGGCGGGACATGAGTAAGAGGTAAAGGGTAAAGAGCAGACGCCACAGCCACGCGTCTGCTCTTTACTCTTCACCCGTCACTCCGTCCTTGCCCGTGTATCGTCTCCTCCGCCCGCTGTTGTTTCGTCTCGATGCGGAGACCGCTCATAGCTGGGGCGTTCGGGCGGCTCGCATGGGTCAACTCGCGCCGGGTGTCGTGCGCGCCCTCTACCGTCAGCCCGATGCGCGCCTGGCGCAGACGGTTCTCGGGCTGAGGTTTGCTTCACCCGTCGGGCTGGCGGCTGGGTTCGACAAGAACGGCGAGCTGGTGCGGTTCTGGCCGTCGCTCGGATTTGGCTTTGCGGAGATCGGATCAGTGACAGCGCTCGCCAGCGCGGGCAACCCCACGCCCCGTGCCTTTCGGCTGGCTGCAGACCACGCGCTGGTGAACCGGATGGGCCTCAACAACCACGGCGCCGAGGCCGTGGCGAAGCGCCTTGCATCTACACTGCGTCCGCCGGGCTTCGTGCTCGGCATCAACGTGGCGAAGACGCACAGCCCAGACATTCTCGGGGACGCGGGCATCGAGGACTTCTGCACCTCGGTTCGCCAGCTCGTCCCACACGCCGACTACCTCGCACTCAACGTGTCGTGCCCGAATACGGCGGAAGGCAAGACCTTCGAGACGCCAGAGGCGCTGGATGCGTTGCTGAGAGCGGTGAGAGAGGAGATTAGAGGCTGGGACTTGGGGGGTGGGGGAGACTCAGGTTTTGTCAATCCCCAATCCCCAGTCCCCAATCCCGCGAGCGGAGCGAGCCCTCCGCTTCTCGTCAAGTTGTCGCCCCCGCCATCCAACGGTGTGGAGGCCCGCGCGACCGACGCGTTGGTGCGCATTTGCCTCGACCACGGCGTCGATGGCTTCATCGTATCCAACACGGCCTCGGACCGCGACGGGCTGGCGACCTCAGCCGCAGAAATCAACCAGATTGGCAGTGGAGGGCTGAGCGGGCGGCCTCTGGCGCCCCGAGCCCTCGAGCTGACGCGGTACCTCTACCGCACCACGGAGGGCCGGGTGCCCATCATCGGCGTGGGCGGCATCGACTCTCCGGAGGCAGCGTACGCGCGCATCCGGGCGGGTGCCTCGCTGGTGCAGATCTACACCGGGCTGGTGTATGAGGGGCCAGCGCTCGTGAGTGCGATCCACAAGGGGTTGGTTCGCCAGCTCGATCGAGACGGCATCGGGACGCTCGCGGATGCGGTTGGGCTGGACGCATAGCGTCCCGGCGGGTGGTGCGGGATCGCAATGGGGGCTCGCACCGTTTCAGAGGCGAGGCTGGGTGGCGTTCCCTCCCAAGTCTGTGTCTCTAGCTTGCTCTGGCTTCTCCCAATCCCATGCTCACTCTCGCACCGCCGACGCTTCGCCGCTTCACCGTCGAGGAGTACCACGCGATGGCCGAAGCGGGAGTGCTCTCCCGAGACGTTCGGACCGAGCTGATCGATGGCCTCATCCTTGAAATGTCTCCGTTTTCCCCACCTCACGTCGCTGTCGTCAATCGCCTGAACCGAATGCTCATCCAGGCCTTAGGTGAGGCAGCCGTCGTGAGTGTTCAGAACTCGGTTCGCCTCGACGATGGCACAGAGCCCGAGCCAGACCTTGCGGTTTTACGTTCGGACACGCCAGAGACGCGTATTCCCGAAGCGCGTGATGCGTTGCTGGTCGTCGAGGTGTCGGAGAGCACGGAGGCCTACGACCGGGGCATCAAAATGGCACGCTATGCGGCCGCAGGCATCCCGGAGGCATGGATCATCCTGCCGACCCAACGCCGTGCAGAGATCTATCGCCAGCCGGGTCCGGCAGAATATGCGGAGATGCGTGTCCTCGACCGAGACGGCGATCTTTCCATTCTGATGCTGCCCGAGGCTCCATCGCTTCGGCTGGTCGATGCCTTACCTGCCGAAACAGACGATTAGATCCCCGGCACGTTGACAGGAAGGCGCCCTCTAGCGGGCTGGCGACCGGTGAGCACGTTGGCGACAGCGGTCGCCGTGCGGGCGGTCTCGTCGTAGGCCATCACCAGCCCGGATGCCGCGGCGAGATCCGTGGCCGCATACGGGTTTCCGATGACCGCCACCACGACCGGTGTACCTGCGTCCAGTAGAGACTGGGCGAATCGGCGTTGCGAGGCGGTCAGGGTCGGCGCTTGCTCGTGGAGCACTTTGAGGTGCACGGCCAGCACCACCACGTCAGAGGCACGGGCGAGGCGGCGCGCGCGGGACGTTTGCGAGCCACTCGGCGACCGGCCCACGCGGAGCTGGTTGTCCGGGCGGAGATCGCGCTCGAGGCGTGTCATCGGGCTGGCGGCTCGGAAGTTGCTCATCTGGATGAGCGAGACGGTCTGCTCCGGTCGTAGCGGAAGCGGACCGGGGCGCACCACCGTGACTGCGGCCTGCGTCAGCGCGTCGGCGAAGCGGGCGCCGCGGACTTCCTCGAGCATCCGGTTCAGACGGTCCGGGTCGGACACGCGCTGGCGATGGAGACCCAGGCGGGCCTTGCCCTTCAGGATGCGGAGCACGGACTGGTCGATACGGGCTTCCGGCAGCTCGCCCTGATCCACCGCGCGTCGGATGGCGCGCATCCCGGCTCGGGGATCGGTGGTGTTCAGGATGATGTCGGCGCCCGCCTGGATGGGCCGAACGATGCGATCTCGGAAGGGGTAGTTCTTCTTCAGGGCGCCCATCACCACGGCGTCCGTAGACACGATGCCGTCGTAGCCGAGGCTGTCGCGGAGCACATCGGTCAGGGCGCGGCGGCTGAACGTGGCTGGGATGGGCTCCTCATCCAGGGCTTGCATCCACAGGTGGGCCGACATCACGAAGCCCGGATTCGAGCGCAGCGCTGTTCGGTAAGGCGCCAGCTCGGTGCGCGACAGAGACTCCCAATCGCCGGGAACGGCGTCGAAGTCGGTGTGGGTGTCGGTGGCGGTGTTGCCGTGACCGGGGAAGTGCTTGAGCGTGGCGAGGGCGCCGTGGGCCTGTGCCCCTCGCACGAATGCACCCGCCAGCTCGCCGACGCGCTCCGGGTCTTCGCCATAGGAGCGCGTGTTGATGATCGGGTTGCGGGGGTTGTTGTTGACGTCCGCCGTGGGCGCAAACAAGACGTTGACGCCCATCGCGCGAGCCTCCATGGCGGTGACGGCGCCGCCGAGTTCTGCGAGCATCGGATCTCCGGCGGCACCGTAGGCCATCGCCCCAGGCAACTCGGTAAAGGCGGTACTCGGTTGCCCCACGCCCCACTCGAAGTCGGCGGTGATGAAGAGCGGAACGTCCGCCGCGTTCTGAACGCGGTTGGTCCGCTGGAGAACGGTACGAGGAGGAACTCGTCGCCCGACATGGAACCCACCGACGCCCCAGCCGGCCACCTGCTCCAGGCTTCGCGCACCGCGAATCCAGTCTGCCCGAAGGTCGACGATGAACAGCTGGCCGATCTTCTGGTCGAGCGTGAGCGTGGCGAGGACCGAGTCGGCCCAGCGCGTGGCTTCATCCTCCGAGGCGCCAGGAGGTGGCTTGAATCCCTCGAACGGGGCGAGGAGGGAATCGGAGAGCACCACGTGGGACATGGCGACCTGAACCGCTGAGGTGTCGCGGTCGGCGTGAGCCTTGCCTTCCGCCTTGTAGCAGCCAGCAGCGAGTAGCGGGAGAGTCACCGCGACGAGCAGCAACGCGAGGCGACCCGAAGAGATGGAGGACATGGCAGAGTGAGCCTGGGGGAACGGTCGCTTCCAGATACCGAGCGCCTCGCTCAGGTTTCTCGCAATGGAGAAAACGGGATCTGAGACAATCGGGCTGGCGGTGTGCAGGAGACAACTCGGTCCGGTGGAGTCCGATTGTGGACAGCCACGCGGTAGCGGCGGGTAGATTGCGCGGATGCGTTGCCTTCCCGAGCACGGCTCAGAATGATAGATCGCCTCCGTCGCGAGTGGCAAGCCCTCCGCGAGACCCTCACTGCCCTCTCTCGCAACCAGAAACGCGCGGCCATTGTTCTGTTGGCTGCGACGGTATTGGTGCTCATTCAGCTCCAGATCGGCAACCGCGCGTTTTACCGCATCACGCTGGACAACCTGTTCGGCACGGAGGACCCGGTGTTCGGGTCCTGGATGTGGTGGTTTGGCCTGCAGGGCATCACCGGCTTCATCATCCCCGCGCTCATCCTGGTCGTCGGGTTCCGGTGGAAGCCAGGCGAGGCTGGATTGGGGCTTGGCGACTGGAAGCTGGCGACGGGCCTCGCGCTGGCGTACCTGCCGCTCGTTGCTGTTGGGACGTGGGTGTTGTCCGATGGCGATGCCTTTCTCGCGCAGTACCCGCACTACACCCGGGCGGCGTCGGACTGGAGCCTGTTCTTCGCCTACGAGGCAATGTTCCTGTTCTACTGGGTCGGGTGGGAGTATCTCTGGCGCGGGTTCGTGCTGTTCGGGACCGCGCCTGCGCTCGGCGCTCCACTGGCGATTGTGGCGCAGACCGTCCCGTTCGCCATCCTACACGCGCAGAAGCCTGTGGCCGAGGCCTACCTCTCCATCGTCGGCGGGCTGGCGTTGGGCGCGCTGGTGTGGCGCTGCCGGAGCTTCTGGATCGCTGTGCCCATCCACGCGGCCCAGATGCTGATTCTCGACCTCTGGTGTACGCTCCGCGTCCGCAGCGGTGCCGACGGCATCGGCCTCGACGCGCTGAGAGAGGCGCTCAGCGCATTGGGGTAGACGAGACCGAACGGGTGTCGCCAGCTCGACCCATTCAACTGGGAACCTCACCGTTCATGAACCAAGGCACTCGAGAATTAGCCGAGCGGGTGCGTCTCGCCATCTGGTCGGGCTTCTACACTCCGGACGAGGTGCTCGAGCTGATCGACAACTTCTCGAATGCCGCCGCCGACGAGGCTGGGATTCGAGCGATGGTCGGGCCGGAGTTTGCGCGCAAAGCGGCTGCGGAGGCGACCTGGCCTGAGGTGACGGACTGTGACCGCCTGGATCTCGCCTTTGAACGTCTCGATGCGAATGGCTTCGTAGCGCTCCAGAACGCGGGCACCCCCCTATCCGATGGGTTCTCGGACGTCGCAGAGGTGCGCGCGGAGGTCGACGCATCCCGGGTTCACGGATACTGCTTCTACCACGGCCGGGACGTGGAGCGGGCCGTTCGGGGCGGCGGGCTGATGATCACTCACGGCGCGTTCGCAGAGGACAGAGAGGCCCAGTGGGAGGCTGGACGATTCGTTCAGCAGGTCCTTGAGGACGTTGGGTTCTTCGTCCGATGGTATGGGGGGCCAGGGACGCGCATGGAGATCCCGTCATTGGAGTGGAAGCGGCGCTCGCCTACGGAGTAAGAATCTTGCCGAAGGCGTGATCGGTCGCGGCGGGAAAGGGTGCGTATCTGAACGAGTGACTCTTGCCCGATGTCTCATGTACCGCTCTGCATTCCTTCTCGCCATCGTTCTCGCCAGCTCGATGGGCCTGGCCCCTACTGGGGTTGCACAGTCTCTGCAGGCAGAGAAGCGGCCTGCCACGGCGACAGCGCTATCGTTTGTGGTTCCCGGTGGCGGCCAGCTCTACGCTGGAGAAACTACCAAGGGGGCTCTGATTCTCATCGGGGCGGGTGGGGCCTTGGGAACGGGGCTCGTAGCCTCCCTCGTTGCCAGCGATCAGGAAGCGTTCTTTGGGTGTCCGGAGCCGTGCTGGGAGTGGGAGCCCACACCGCTGCTCATCGGGGCAGGTGTTGCCGGGGCTATCTGGCTCTACGGTGTGCTCGATGCGCCCGGCGCCGCGCGCCGCGCCAACCGCCGCAACGGGCTGGCGGCCCTCGAACTGATGCCTGTCCTCGTCGCAGCCGAGGGGCGCCACCGAGCGGGCGTGTCCCTGAGAGCGTCGTTCTGACGCTACAGTTCCAGCCGCAACGTCGCCATGTGCATCACGCCGGAAGCGTACGGCTCCAGCGTTGCCGCGTAGTCGATGCGAATCCCCAACTCGTTGAACCGCTGCCGGAGCGCGAACCCGAGCGCCGGTCGCATCTCCTGTGTAGGGCCAGCGCCGATCCGGTCCACCGCCCCCCGAATCGCAAAGGGCTGGGCCAGCCACACCTCCCCGCCGACACGGCCCTGAACACTCGCCAGCGTGTACGAGATCGTCGTGTCTCGCTCCACAGGCTGGCTGCCGATCAGGTCTACGCCGCTGGGCCGAATGGACTCAGCACCCTGCACCTGCATCTCCACCTCGGCGGTGATCTGTCCGCCCCGCCCCTCGGCGCCCAGCGCGTAAGCGGTGCCGGTTCGGAGACGGATCGGGAAGCGGTCTTCCACGGAGCCGCCGCCTGCGGGCGCGCCGTTCCAGGTGTAGCGGGCGAGCAGGTCATCCGCCGCCAGCCCGACCGAAAGCCGGTCCGTGACGCGCGCCGCCAGCCCGAGCGAGATGCCGATGGAGGTAGGCGACTCGACCGTGCGGAACAGGTCGTTGCGGTAGAGACGCAGCCCGGCCCCGCCCGAGACGCGGTCCGACATGCGGAGGCCAAAGGCGATGAAGAACGCCGTTTCGTCGGCGCTGTAGGTTTCGGTGGGGGTGCCGCTGGCATCCCGCCCGTCGATGTCGGACACGCCGAGGTGAACCACGCCTGCCGCGACGCCCGCCCGAGGCTTCAGGGGCGCACCGACCTGCACGGTCTGGAACTCGCGGTTGAACGCCAGAATGCCCGCTGACAGCTCGACAGCCTCGACAGGTTGAAAGGGGGCGAGCGCAGGGTTGAAGTACGGGCTGGCGGCTCCGGAGAGGTCGGCAACCTGGCCGCCCATTGTGAGCGACCGCGCGCCGAGGCCCATCCGAGCAAAGGCGCCAGTGGACTGCGCTGCCACTGGAATCGCCAGCACGACGCTCAGCATGAGGGGAACGCTCCGGAGCACCCTCCAGACCCTGATCCTCGAATTCGGAGTCGAACCGCGCATCAGTTGAACACTAGGATGGACCCGGAGAGCTGGCGCCCCTCAGCGGTCACGACGTAGATGTAGGCGCCATTCGCCACCCGCGAGCCATCGTCCGCGCGTCCATCCCACAGCACCTCATTGGCGCCCTGCGGCCGCGCGGGGGCGTCGAGCTGGCGGACGGTGTTCATCCCGACGTCGAAGATGCGGACGGTGACATCAGACGGGCTCGCCAGCTCGAAGCGGACGCGCAGATCGCCATCGGAGCCTGGCGTGTAGGGATTGGGGAAGGCGTAGACCTCCACCTCGCGGGGCGTCGAGCCGCCGGTGGTGCCGGGTGCCGGGCTGGCACGAAACAGCGTCCAAGTTCGGGCGCCGTCGTCGCTGCGCAGGAGGCCGTCCGGCGTACCCACCCAGACCGTCGAGCCGATGACCTCGACGGCGAAGGTGCCTGCGTCTGGGCGAATGGGGAGGGCCGTGCCGGAGGCGTTGCGGTAGACCTGGACGGAGCGCCACGTCCCACCATTGTCCGTCGAGATGTGGAGGCCATCGCGGCCTGCAGCGGCATAGACCACGCCCGTGCCGAAGGCAAAGTCCTGCACGCGAACACCCAACAAGACCGGGTCGAAGGTCGGGTTCCCGTCCGCATCGTCGCCGCGCCAGACGACCACGCCGTCCTCCTCGTCCGGGGCGCTGAAGTCATCGGATGACACTGCCGAGGCGATCCAGACAGGATCGCGAGCCCCGTCCACCGGCTGGGCCTCGATGGCAATCACTTCGTTGCTGAGCGGGCCGCTGGCAAAGAGCGTGTCGCCTGCGACCGGATTGTCGAGGTACCGCGTCCACGCCAGCTCGTCGGTGCCTGCCACGCGAGACGAGCGGTTGAGGCCGAAGAGGGTCCCCACCCAGAGCGTTCCTGTCTCGTCCAGCAGAAGCGATTGGGCGTAGAAGTTGAGCCCGAACTGAGAACGGACGAGGGCTTCGGGCGTCGAGCTGGAGAGAAGCGTTCCCTGTGGCGCCAGCTCGAAGTCGTAGCTCTCGCGAGGATCGAGCCGGGTGAGGGAGTCCGGCGGGAGAACCAGGCGCGTGAACGAGGCGCCGCCATCGGTCGAGCGGCGGAGGCCACCGGCGAAGGACGCCACATAGACGGTGTCGCCGTCAGGCGTGAAGGCGATGTCGAGCGTGGGGGCGCCCTGCGGGTCCACAATGGGAACCGCGCGGAGCGTGCTGGTGCCGTATGTGACGGTCGTATCGCGGGTCTCGTCGAGGGGCGCGAAGCGGGCCTGCCACGTCTGGCCGCCATCCGACGACACGGCGAAGCCCGCAGCCGTCAGTGGCGGCTCGTCGGCGTCGAAGGCGCGGTCGTCGAACGCCAGCGCGACCCAGATGTCATCGCCCTGCGCTTCGATGGCGACCGCGCGCGGGTCCACAGCGGTGCGTGGATCGAACGCGGGATTCGCCTCATTGGCGACGAGCGTCGGCGAGCCGCCTGGCCCCACCACCACGAGCTGGGGGCCTGCATAGAGGCGTCCGCCGTCCGCATCGAGAATGAACACGCCGTTCCGGGCGCCATCGTCCAGCTTCTGGAAGGCGCCCTGATCGGTCTGAACCGTCTGGGCCTGCGTCGAGCTGGCGAGGGTCAACACCAGACAGAGGGCCGCTAGAAACAAACAGAGGCGCTGGAGGCAGAGAAATGAGATGGCACCCCCCATACCAATTGTGTCGTCCTGACCCGAAGGTCGGCGTAAGCCAACCTGATTCAGGTAGGTGTTACGCGGTTGGTAGCCTCCACCCCTCCTGAAAGCCGTCATCCCGAACCGAAGGTCGGCGCAAGCCAACTTGATCCGGGATCCACGGACGAGCAGAAACGCCAGGGAGTGGATTCCTGCCTTCGCAGGAATGACGGCACGTGGAGGGGATTGAGGCATTCCTGAGTGGACGTGCGTACCTCCTATCCGAATCGAATTCGGAATGACACCCATTGTGAGAGGGGCGCATTCAACGAGCTGGCGAAGAAGACGCCTCATCGGACCGTGAAGGTGAAGGAGGCGGGGTCACTCAGCTCACCGGCCCGGTCTACTGCTGTGGCAGCCAGCGTGTACATGCCTGCGGGGAACCCTGGCGGGATCTGAAGCGAGCCCGAGTAGCGCCCATCGCCCGCGGTGTCATCGTCCGACCGGCCATTGGGGCCTTCGTCGTAGATGCGGCCGAGGATGAACCCATCGACATCCTGGATCAGGACGAGGACTATGTTCTCACGCCCGTCTGGGTCGGTAGCTGTGGCGACAATTGGCAGCGTTGCCGGTCGACTCCCGGAGGCTGGAGCCGTGACGGTGGTGGGCGCCTCTACCGTCACCGTCGGCGGACCCAGAGAGGCCGCCTTGAACCGGAATCGCGCAGAGGCCTCATCGCCTGCTCGGCCATCGGGGCCTTCCGTGATGATGGAGACCGCATAGTCACCCGTGGCCCCGCGTGGGAGCGTCAGCGGCACCGCCAGCTCGACGGCTCCGGGCTCCACCGTGTCCGTTGAGCTGGCGACGAGCGTGTCGGTTTCGGCGTAGCGCACCAGTACGCGCACGACGATGGGACCGGGGCCGTCCAGCGTCAGGCGGACCGTGAGCGGGATGCTCGCCGTGGGCGCAGCCGTCTCCAGTGAGTCTGACAGGGGCGTGACCTCCACATTGGCGATCGCCGGTCTCTCGGACCGCTCCACCGCGCCCGGTGCAGAGTCGCACCCGGTCCAGGCCAGGGTCATGAGCAGAACAACGACAGCGGGACGCATCGAGCTGAGGAGAGAACCGCGGGGCGGATCAGGAACGGACAAGCTCGTAGCGGACGGTCGGGGGCGCTGGGCGGAGATGGGCCGTGAACCTAGCGCCAGTCGGTGGACACGGGCAACGGGGGGAGGCGAAAGGCCCCGGAGGCTTCGAGCTGGCGACCGCCCCAGGTCCCGGCCCCTACCCGTAAAACTGAATCGGCTGGATGGAGAAGCAGAGCACGAAGATCAGCAGGCAGAGAAACCCCAAGGCGCGGCGGCGCGGGCCAAGCGGCTCGGGGATCAGTACGGGCGGATGGTCCACGCCGATCAGGAACAGGATCAGCCCGACCCACAGAAGCCACGCCCAGTAGCCGCCGACCTCCGCGATGCCGGGGACGTATGCCACCGTCAGCGCGACGACGACGAGGAAGCTGAGCGTCCCGGCGAGGGTCAGGCGAACATCCTTTTCGAACAGACGCCAGCTCGCGATGCCGTAGATGAGCGCCAGGGTCAGCCACCCCATCGTGGGCGAGATGGGGAAGGGCGGGGCGGTGGCGTAGCCGAGGCCGCCTGAGAGAAGCAGGATCACCGTCGTGACGCGGGCCAGGATGCGATGCACCGCCGGGCCGAACAACGTGTACACGACGTGGCCGCCATCGAGCTGGCCGACGGGCAGCAGGTTCAGCGCGGTGAAGAAGAGCCCCAGCCAGCCGGCGAGCAGCATCGGGTAGTGCATGATCTCTTCCGCCGGGACGCGGTAGGCCCCGAGGCCATTCAGGAACCGGAACAGCAGCGTGTCTCCGAAGAGAATGGCCTGAGCACCCTCCACCGCCAGGAGCGCTTCGGGGTCAAAGGGCGGGTAGCGGCCTGTCTGCAGAAACGCGTCCACCTCGTCTGGATGCCACTGCCGCAGGTACTCGATATCCGGAAGGGTCGCCAGCGCGATGCCGAGGACGCCAAGCGCGATCACAAACCCCGCCAGGGGTCCGCTCGCGCCTACATCGAACAGCTGCGTGGTGCGCCGCAGCGGCTCCTTGATTCGGATGACGGCCCCCAGCGTGCCGATGGTTGGGCCGGGGAACGGAATCGGAATGTAGTACGGGAGCGAGACCTTCAGCCCGCGCACGCGCGCTGCGATGTAGTGCCCGAACTCGTGGACCGTCAGGAAGAGGAAGAAGGGGACGGCGTAGAAGAGGCCATCGTGGAGGAACGCCGAGCTGGTGAACAGCGCCAGGAGCGCTTCGGTGGCAGATGCGTCCTCGGGCAGGAGAGGCCACGCGGCGGCCCGCCCGACCAGGAACCCGCCGCCCACCACCATCGAGGCGAACGTCAGGAGCGCCAGCCCGAGGTGCAGTCCGACTCTGTCACGGTCGGGCTGGGTGCGGTCGGGGGGAGGCGGAGGCGTGGTGCCGGAGGTGGTGCTGTCGAAGCCGGGGGGGCGGTCCACAAGGTCAGGGAAAGCGCAGGCGCCCCTACGCGAGCGGTGCGTGAGAGTTCACCCGCTCGAGCTGGCGCCAACTGGCGGCCGGACTACGACAGCGCCGCCAGCCCGGCTTCGATGCGGTCGCAGGCGGTCATCAGCGTGTCCATACCCGAGGCATAGCTGATGCGGAGTCCGTCGGGGCCGCCGAAGGCGCTGCCGGGCACCAGCGCGACATCGTGCTGCTCGAGGAGGAACTGGCAGAGCGCCACGCTGTCGTCGATCCGGGTGCCGTCGGGAGCGGTTTTTCCGAAGGTTGTGGATACGTCCGGGAAGAGATAGAACGCGCCCTCGGGCTGAGGGCACGCCACGCCGTCGATGGCGCGGAGGCGCGCCAGCACGGCGTCGCGGCGCTCTCGGAAGGCGTCCACCATTTCCTGCACTGGGCCATCGCCCATCGTGAACGCCGCGATGGCCGCGTGCTGCGTCATCGCGTTGGCTCCGCTGGTGAGCTGGCTCTGGATCTTTGAGGCGGCCTTGACCAGCCACGCCGGACCCGAGAGGTAGCCCAGCCGCCAGCCCGTCATGGCATAGGCCTTCGAGAAGCCGTTGACGGTCACCGTGCGGTGCGCCATGCCGTCGAGCGCAGCAAAGGACTTGAACTCGGCGTCGAAGATCACCAGCTCGTAGATCTCGTCCGAGACGATCAGGATGTCCTCGTGCTGGCGAAGAACCTCGGCAAGGGCCTCCAGCTCGTCGGGCGTGTAGACGGCGCCAGTTGGGTTAGACGGGCTGTTGAGCATCAGCAGGCGCGTCCGGTCTGTGATGGCGGCCTCGAGCTGGTGGGGCGTGATCTTGTAGCCAGTCTCGGATGTGGCCTCGATGGCGACAGGCGTGGCGCCCGCGAGGCGCGTCATCTCGGGGTAGCTCACCCAGTAGGGCGCCGGGATCAGCACTTCATCGCCAGGGCCGCACGCAGCGAGCACCGACTGGGCGACCGACTGCTTGGCGCCGTTCGAGCACAGGATGTCTGTGGCGCACACGTCGAGGCCGTTCTGGAGCTTCAGCTTGGCGGCATTTCACACCGTGTCTCAGCTTGGGTTTATCCTGGCAGCCCCGGCTGTAGGTGGCTTT
>JBCBZH010000065.1:0-17185 GCA_039815415.1 Bacteroidota bacterium | reverse complement strand
CCGACTTGGCGCCCTTGGCGACGGCGATCTCGCTCGAGTCGATGCGGCTCATCTGACCGGCACCGATCCCGAGCGTCGCCCCGTCGCGGGCGTAGACGATGGCGTTGGACTTGACGTGCTTGCACACACGCCATGCGAAGTCAAGGTCGGCCCATTCGCGTTCGCTGGGAAGCCGCTCCGTGGCAATGGTCCAGCGCTGGCGCATCTCGGAGGCGGGGGCCAGGGGCGCGTCTGGGGTTTGGGCGAGGAGGCCGCCCGCCACAGTCCGAACGTCGAGCCCAGAACCTGCAGGCTGTACATCCGCACGGATCAAGCGTCGATTGGCTTTCTGCTTCAGGAAGGCCAGTACGCCGTCATCGTACTCGGGCGCAATGATGATCTCCGTAAAGACTGCATTGATGGCCTCCGCGGTGGCGTGGTCCAGCGCCCGGTTCACCACCACAATGCCGCCAAACGGCGACTGCCGATCCGTCGCAAACGCCTTCGCGTAGGCCGTCGCCAGCTCGTCGGCCTGGCCTACGCCGCACGGGTTGGTGTGTTTTAGGATCGCGACCGTAGGGGGCGCGTCGGCAAACTCTGCGATCAGGTTGAGGGCTGCCGAGAGATCGATCAGGTTATTGAATGAGAGGTCTTTGCCGTGGAGCTTGGTGTAGCGCGCGTCTGGGGCACCATAGAGGGCTGCGAGCTGGTGGGGATTCTCTCCATAGCGCAGGATGGACGCACGCGGAAGGTGGATGGCGAGCTGCTCCGGCAACGCGCTGGCGTTGCCGGACGCGCCATTTGCAGGCTCCGAGCGAGCCGTCGAGTCGGCGACGTGGCCTGCGAAGTAGCCTGCGATGGCTGTGTCATAGTCCGCGGTGTGGGCGAAGGCGTCGCCCGCAAGCCGCCGTCGGGTCGCCAGCCCGAGGGTGCCGTCCTGGGTCTCAAGCTCGTTGGCAATGGCGTCGTAGTCCTCTGGGTTTACCAGGGCTGCCACGAAGGCGAAGTTCTTGGCAGCTGCGCGGAGCATGCCCGGGCCGCCAATGTCCACGTTCTCCGCTGCCAGCGCGTCGGTCACGTCGGGTGTGGCGATGGCTTCGCGGAAGGGGTAGAGGTTGACCACCACGAGGTCGATGGCGCCGATGCCGTGCTCCGCCAGCTCGGTGATGTCCTCGGGGTCGGTTCGGCGGGCGAGGATTCCACCGTGGATCTTCGGGTGCAGGCTCTTGACGCGCCCGCCCAGGATTTCGGGAAAGCCTGTGACATCGGCCACATCCATGACGGGGATGCCTTCATCGCGGAGGGCGCGGGCCGTGCCGCCGGTGGACAGCAACTGCACGCCTAGGGCGTGCAGGCGGCGTCCGAAGGGCACGAGTCCGGACTTGTCGCTCACGGACAAGAGGGCGCGCCGGACGGGCTGGCGGTCGTCGGGGGGCGGGAGGTCTTTGGTTGAGATCACGAGGCAAGGGGAAGAATGCGAGCCCGCCGTCTGTCGATCTGGACGCGGCCGGCGGCGAGGAGCGCGAGGGCGCGGGGGAACAGGGTGTGCTCGATGCTCAGGACGCGAGCGGCGAGCGTTTCTGGGGTGTCCTCCTCCTCCACGGGCACGCAGCCCTGGAGGAGAATGGGGCCGGTGTCGTACTCAGCGTCGACGACATGGACTGTTGCGCCGCTCACGCGGCATCCGGCGTCCAGCACGGCCTGGTGCACACGGCGGCCATAGAATCCAGGCCCGCCGAACGAAGGCAGCAGAGATGGGTGCACGTTGAGGATTCGACCGGCAAACGCCTCGACCACCGACACAGGGATCTTCTTCAGGTAACCCGCCAGCGCGAGGGTGTCGACCTCGAGCTGGTGAAGGGACTCGAGCAGAGCGGTACCAAAGGCGCGTTCGTCGGCAAACTCGTTGGGAGGAAGAATGGCCGTTGGGAGACCCCGGACGCTGGCGCGGGACAGCGCCCCGCATCCTGGTCGGTCCGAGATCAGGAGGACTGGCTCGGCGTCGAGTTGGTGCGCGTCAATGGCGTCGAGGATGGCCTGGACGTTGGAGCCGCCTCCGGAGGCGAAAAACGCGAGACGCATGGGCTCAGGAGGCAGGGCGACGGCGATCCCAGAGTACCTGAGCCAGCACCGAACTCATCAGCACCAGAAGCACGGCATGGGTAAGGATGATGGGGAGGTCGTCGGAGAGAAAGGTGTAGCTCAGCCAGAGCACCGTGCCGAGGCTGAGTAACAGGTACATGCCGAATGAGAGGTCCTCTGATGTGCCGCTCCGCCAGGTCTGGACCCCCTGCGGGAGAAAGGACACCATCGTGATGCCGGACGCCACGAACCCGCGGAGCGTGATGCCGGTCATGGCGCAGCCACGGCTGTAAGGGGCACCAGCTCAGCGCGCCCATCCTGCACGACTAGGCGTGCCTGGACGCCCACAGGGACCGTGATTTTGCGTGCGAAGTGCCCGTAGATCAGCCCGGACGCCACCGGGCCATTCACGTAGCTCGCGTACTGATCCAGCACCTCTTCTGCAGTGAACGAGGGGCGGTCCGCGGGAGGCTCTGCGCCCGTGAACGCGCCGAACACAAGACCCCCGAGCTGGCCGAGCACTCCAGACAGCCGGAGCCGCGCCAGCAGTCCGTCGATGCGGTAGGGAGACTCGCCGATGTCTTCGAGAAACAGAATCGCGCCACGCATGTCTGGCAAGTACGGGGTGCCCAGCAGGGCTGCCGTCAGCGCGAGGTTGCCGCCGAGCAACATCCCTTCGGCTGTTCCCTCACGCATGGGCGTTAGCGGTTCGCCGCCAGGGCCGATGAGAGGCTCGCCAGCCCGACCTCCTGCCATCGCCCAGAAGTACGCTTCGCTGTCGGCATCGAGCTGAGGCCAATCCGGCGCCACCATCGGGCCGGAAAGACCCGGCAGGTCTGCTTTCGCCACCATCGCGAGGTGAAGCGCGGTGATGTCTGAGTAGCCGACGATCAGCTTGGGATGTGCGCGCGCCGCTGCGTAGTCGATGCGGTCGAGAATGCGGAGAAGACCGTAGCCGCCTCGCAGGCAGAGGATTGCATCCAGGTCATCGCGGCGCAGAAGCGCGTTCAATTCGTCAACGCGCTCGGTATCGGTCCCGGAGAGATACGCGTACGGGCTGGCGAAGGCACGTCCGGCGTCGAGGGTAAGGCCTCGGGCACGCAGAGCCGCCAGCCCGGCTTCAGTCGTTGCGTGGTCCAGCGCTGCTGAGGCGGGCGCCGCGATGGCAATGCGGCTCTGAGGGGTGAGCGGGCGGGGGAGAGGCACGGCGCTTCAGGGAGACCTGAAAAGCTACCCTCGCAACCGGGGTTGGTGTGACCCTTGGCGCGCTACCTTCTGACGTGGCCTTGCTCTGGTGTGGTCTTCGTCTAATGCTGTTCGTGTGTCTCGTGCTGAGTACAGAGAGCCGTCTTCTGATTCAGGGAGTGTTCGCCACTGGGCTGGACGTCATCGCGGAGCGGGTCCGCGTCAATCTAGACCGGCCTGATACCGACTTCGAGGGGCACTTCGTCCCGAGGGAGCGGCTGGAGGCGAACCACAAGCACAAGGAGGAGTCGGGCACCGATGCGCTGGCCCTGGCCTTGTCTGTGGTGCCTCTCATCAGCCTGCAGCCGTGGTTTGAGGAGACTCGTGTCCCCCGCGTCATTCGGGGGAATCGCCAGCTCGTGAATCCCCAACGGGCACCGCGCCGGGGTCTTCCGGCTGCCGAGGCCGGTCTGACACGGCGCATCCTGCGTCTTCGACACGCACGCTTCTGCCCGTTCTGACGTTTGCCAGAAACGGTCGGGCGATTCGCGCCGGACCCCATTCCATTCTCTGCACCATGTCACGTCTGTCTGTGAGCCTCCTCATGGCTCTCCTCGCGCTTGCCAGCGCTCCGACGCTCGCGCAACCCTGGACCTCCGCGCGCCCTGATGGGCATGCTCCCATCGGGGTCATGGGAGACCATATCCACGAGGCCCGAGAGGCCATGTTCAGCTACCGATTCATGCAGATGGATATGGCTGGAAGCCGCGTGGGCACCGACCCGGTGGACGATGCGAACGTCGTCGCTCCCGGCGGCCAGAACTTTGTCATCACGCCGACCGAGATGCCGATGACGATGCACATGCTCGGAGCCATGGTGGCGCCAGTGGATCGGGTCACGTTGATGGCGATGGTCCCCTTCGTCCAGATGCGCATGGAGCATCAGACACGAGCCGGGGGCGAGTTCACGACGGAGTCCAGCGGGCTTGGTGATGTCAAGGTGTCCACACTCATCAAGCTGGCGGAGTTTGGGCGGAACCGCGCGCACGTGGCGCTCGGCGCCAGTCTGCCTACTGGATCCATCGAGCAAGCCGATGTCACGCCCGCCAGCGCGCCCAACGAATCCCAACTTCCGTACCCGATGCAGATCGGCAGCGGGACTGTAGATGTACTTCCGAGCGTGACCTACCTGGGCCAGTCCGACCGGTTTGGGTGGGGCGTCCAGGGCAGTGGGGTCGTTCGTCTTGGTGAAAACTCGCGGGGCTACACGCTCGGCAACCGAGGGGAGGCGACCGGGTGGGCGTCCGTTCTGATCTCGGAGACACTGAGCGGCTCGGTCCGTCTGACCGGTTCGGCGTGGGATAACATCAGCGGTCAGGACCCTGTCTACGGCGCTGCGGTCGCCATGCGCATGGTCCCCACCGTCTTCCCGGAGCTACGAGCTGGCGAGCGCCTGGACCTCGGTGTGGGCGTGAATGCCGTCCTGCCACTGAATGGCCTCCGTGTGGCGGCCGAGGCCGCTGTGCCCGTGTACCAGCGGCTGTCTGGCCCTCAGCTCGAGACCGACCTCGTGCTGACCGTTGGAGCTCAGTATGCGCTGGACTTCTAGTCGCCGTGTTTCCCCTGAGCTTCAAGGCGTTTGCTGCCGTTGACGCTCGCTCGTGTCCGATCTTATCCCTGGCGCTTCTGTCGATGTCTCACTCTCTCACCCTCATGGCCGCCCTTCGCGTTCTCCCTGCCCTCGTCCTGGGCCTGTTCCTCTACGGCTGCGACTCGTCGAAGCCCATCACGACCACGCCATTCGATCCGTCGACGGTCGACTATGATGCACTCACGTCCGTCGATTATGACGATCACGTTCGTCCTCTTCTCGCTGCGCGCAACGTGTTCGGTGCCGCGGGCGCTGGGGCGGCGTCGCCTACGGACTACGATCACGACGACGTGTTTGGCTCCGAATGGGGTAAGACCATCGTGCCGTTCGATGCCACCAGCCCGATGATTCGTCTCGCGACGGAAACGCTCGTGGACGAACTCACCAACCCATACCCGAACCTCGCCCAACTTGACGAGGATGAAGTTCGTTTCCTGACGCGTTGGATCGAGGCCGGGGCGCCAGATAGCGATGGTACGCCTGCCTACGCCGACTCCAAGAACCTGCTCTACGTCTGCAACCAGCTTGCCGGTCGGGTCGCCATCGTGGACACGGACCAGATGCGGACCATCCGGCACGTCTACTTCGAAGATCTCGACCAGCCTGCTGATGCCAAGCCGCACCACGTGGTTGTAGAGCCGGACGGCAGCGCATGGTACGTGGCGCTGATCTCTGGCGGCAGCGGCGGCGGGGCCGTCCTGCGCCTGTCCGGATCTCTTGAGACCGATCCCGCCGACAGCTCGTACCTGCTCGCCAACTCGACGAACCACGATGAGTTTGAGAAGCCGGGGATGCTGTCTCTGGATCCAGTCGGCGGCCGGCTGTACTCGGGGCGCTCGTTCTCTGCATCGGCCACATCCAACGGCATCGGCCAGTTCACCAACCTCAGTTCGCTGACGTTCGATGTGGTGGCCACGCCGCCGTACCACCCGCACGCCGTCGAGGCCACGCCGGACGGACGCCACGTCCTGAGCGCCGGGTTGTCCTCGCCCAATGAGGTGCGTATGTACGATGCTGCGACGCAGGATGTGGTCGCTCGCGCGCCGGTCGAGAACGGGCTGGCGTTCGTCCAGTTTGCGGTCACGTCCGACAGCCGGGCCGCCGTGCTGACCTCGCAGCTCTCCGGTGAGCTGTTCGTGATCGACATCGACCCAAATGCGCCCTCTGTGAGCGTGCGGGACCGCATTGCCGTGGGCCAGCAGCCCTGGCACCCAGTGATTTCTCCGGACGATGAGACGGTCTACGTCCCCAACCGCCTGTCCAACTCCGTGTCGTTCGTCGATCTGGCGTCCGGCGCAGTGACGCGGACGGTGGAGAACCCGGAGAATGGCTCCGAGGTGTTCAGTCAGCCACACGGCGCAGCCCTCACCGCTGATGGCCGCGTGCTGTTCGTGGCGAACCGCAACCTGATGATGACTGGCGATGCGCTCTATCAGGCCCCGCTCCGATTCGTGATGGAGGACGGGTCGCCCGAGCCGGCGGATATGTACTCGCCGCTCGTCGCCATTGACACCCAGACGGGCGCCATCCTCGATGTGATCCAACAGGGACGCTGGTCCTCGGGGCTCTCGGCTGTGCGGATCCCATAGACATTCACAACATCCAGCGTTTCTGCTGCGCTGGATCTGAGGCAGCCCCGTACGCGTTGCGGGGCTGCCGCGCAGGTCGCCCACCGCCAGCTCGCCTTTGCTCTCCGGCGACTGTGATGAGTTGGGCTGCACCGTTTCTGTTCATCCAGCCTCTTCGTTCAGTGCTTCGATTTCTCGTCTGTGCACTCGTTCTGACCGCCACCGCCAGCGCGCAGTCCTTCCAGCAGGATGCGGACCCGTTCCCGTTCGCGAGCCTGTCGGGTTCCGCCTTCCCCGATCCGTTCGTGGGTGGCGTGCTGGAACCGAAGCCTGCCCTCGTGAACCTGATCGGTGATGAAACGGCCGAGCTGGTGATCAATGCCGGTGGAGCGGGGCTGCAGATGTATGCTCTCGAAGACGGCGTGTGGCGCCTCAAGGATCATCGGCTTGGAGGCGTCACGCCGAACACGTGGGCCACGTTTGGCGACCTGGACCAGGACGGCGATGAGGATTTGCTGGTGCGGGGGCAGCCGGGCCGGGTCATGCACTGGCGCAACGTGGGGACAGCCGAGGCGCCGGAGTTTGAGCTGTCGGCCGACGAACTGGTGGATGTCGCGGACGAGCCGGTGCGCATCGAGGACTCAAGCCAGCCCGCTCTGGCAGACATTGATGGCGATGGCGACTTGGATCTGCTGGCGGGCAAAGCCGACCTCGGCACCATCACGCTGTACCAGAACGTCGGCATGGGAGAGGATGGACACCCGCTTTTCGAGTTCGTCACCGACACCTTTCAGGACATTGCGATCTACGAAGACAGTCCCTCGTGTACCACCGCCCGTCCACCGACCCTGACCACGCCGGGCCGTGGGCCGAATGGGACAGATGTGCAGCAGCGTCACGGCGCCAACGCCATCTCACTGCCAGATCTGGACGGGGATGACGCGCCAGAGCTGTTCTGGGGCGACTTCTTCGCGCAGAGTCTCTTCTACTTCCGTAACGCAGGCACTTCCACCAGCCCGAATTACGTGCTGGAGAGCGAGAGCTTCCCGGTCGCAGAGCCGCTGCTGTCGGGTGGCTACAACGCCTCCACGTTCGGCGATGCCGATGGCGACGGAGACCTGGATCTGATGGTCGGGGTGCTTCGCGGCCTCTGCTTTGCAGCCGAATCCGTCACAGACAACCTCATCAAGTACGAGAACAAGGGGACGGCTTCGGACCCAGACTTCGAGCTTCAGACCTCACGGTTAATCCAGACCTTCGATGTCGGCGCCCGCTCCACAGCGGCGTTCGGAGATCTGGATGGCGATGGCGATCTCGACATGGTAGTGGGAAACGAGGCCGCGGTCGACGGGCAGACGTCCGCTGTGCTCACCCTGGTGCGTAATGAGGGAACGGCGGAGGCACCGTCTTTCCGAGTGGAGGCGGAGCG
The DNA here is from genome assembly GCA_039815415.1 of Bacteroidota bacterium. Classification (GTDB taxonomy): domain Bacteria; phylum Bacteroidota; class Rhodothermia; order Rhodothermales; family Rubricoccaceae; genus JBCBZH01. The sequence continues at coordinate 9,291 of JBCBZH010000065.1, read as the reverse complement.
CTGGATTGGACTGGATTACGACTTCGGAGGGTATGCACCTTTGCTCGAAGACCTGGACGCTGATGGAGATCTCGATCTGTTGGTAGGAGGCTTCAATGGACGGTTCGCCTACATCGAGAACACGGGCAACGCCAGCTCGCCGCAGTTCAGCCCCGTACCAACGGATGAGCGCTTTCAGGGCGTCGATACAGGGCAGTACGCGCGAGCCACCATGGGCGACATCGATGGCGACGGGGACCTCGACCTGGTTACCGGCGCGTCCAGTGGGCGGGTGCGGGTCTATCGCAACACCGGCTCAGTCCAGGACATCGCGTTCGGCGCCGAAGCGAACGGGACGCCACTGGCCGAGGATCTCACGTACGGCCAAGCCATCGGGCTTCCCGAGGACGTCGGGGAAGATTCCGCGCCCACCCTCGCCGATATCGACGGCGACGGCGACCTCGATCTGATGATCGGAACGGCCATTGGCCCCATTCTCATTTACCGCAATGTGGGAACGTCGCAGGCACCGTCGTTCCAGGAGGCCGGCGCGTTGCAGACGAGCCGCCGTCGCGTGGTCCCCGTCCTGGTCGATCTCGTCGGGGATGACCGGGTCGAGCTGGTGGCGGGCTCCAATGCGGGGGGGCTGCTCTACTGGGCTCAGGGCGACGGAACTTCGTCCGCCGATCCAGCCGCGATTCCGAGCAACTTCGGCCTTCAGGTCTTCCCAAACCCCTCATCGGGTTCGATCACGGTTCGGACGCCAAACGCCACTGAGGGAGACCTCGTGGTATACGATGCCCAGGGGCGGTCCGTTCGCCAGCTCGAGGTGAAGGGACGGGAGACCGAGTGGGATGGCCGAAGCGCCAGCGGCGAGCGCGTGCCGTCAGGTGTATACCTCGTTCAACTGCGGACCGGCCGCCGCGTTGCCATGGCCGCGGCGGTACGGATTTGACCTCACTAGTCTGTGGGAGTGCGGCGGCGCGAACGCAGCGCTAGGCGTCGCGCTTGACCGTGGCCTCTGTGCGGGCGGCGACCTTATCCGCAAGCTGTTGCATCTCGGCAGCGTCGGACGAGCTGGTGGGAGCGCCAGTGCGAGAGGAGGCCGCAGCGGCACGCGCTGAAGCGGCTTCGGAGCGTGAGGCCTCCACCTTCGCCAGTTCTTTCTGTGCCTTCTTCGCCGTTCGGGCCGCTCCAAACCGGCCGGGCAGCGCGGCGAGGTAGCCCAGCAAGAGACCGATCCCGAAGCTGCCTCCGATCCACCCGATCAACGGGCTGCTGATGGTCTGATTTGAGAAGGGCAGATCGAGTGGAATCCAGGTCGCGGTGTTGGCCTCCTGAGTGGCAAGAAGAATGAACACGACTGCGGCGAGGAAGACGACGACGAGTGCGAGGCGCATGGAGACGAGCTGAGAGTAGGTGGGAGAGAAGTGTACGGCTTGTTTGAGAATCCGGGTTTGGCCGAGGCAACTCAGGGAGATCTGACCCCGCCCGCCCGGTATCTTCAGAGCCCACTTCGGCGCCCCGGGCGCTCACGCATGGCGACCTACAAAGAGGCTGGTGTAGACATTGACGCGGGCGAGGAGTCCGTCCGGCGAATCGGAGACCACGTGCGTGGCACATTCACTCCGGGCGTCTTGACGGACATCGGCGCGTTCGGTGGGCTGTATTCATTGGCTGGAGAGTCGATGCGGGATCCAGTGCTGGTGTCTTCCATGGACGGTGTGGGGACCAAGCTGAAAGTGGCGCAGCGCGTGGGGAAGCACGACACGGTCGGGCAGGACCTTGTCAACCACTGTGTGAATGACATCGCAGTGTGTGGCGCGCGACCTCTGTTTTTCCTCGATTACCTCGCGGCGGGCACCATCGTGCCGGATGTGGTGGAGGCCATCGTGAAGGGGTTCGCCGAGGCCTGCAAGGAGAACGGTTGCGCGCTGATCGGCGGAGAGACCGCGGAGATGCCCGACCTCTACCGGACGGGTGAGTACGATCTGGCAGGGACCATCGTCGGCATCGTAGATCGTGACGCCATCGTGGATGGCTCTGAGATTCGAGCCGGCGATCTGCTCATCGGGTTGCCATCCACAGGGCTTCACACCAACGGCTACAGTCTGGCCCGGCACGTACTGTTCGAGCGATTCGTCGCGGGCGACACGCCAGATCTGCTGGGCGGACAGACCGTCGGGGAGGTACTGCTGACCATCCACAAGTCCTATCTCGACGCCATTCAGGCGCTCATCGCCGAAGACCTCGCGGCGGGATTCTCGCACGTGACGGGAGGTGGCCTCGTAGGCAACACCAACCGCATCCTCCCCGACGGGCTGGCGCTGGAAGTGACCTGGGATGCCTGGCGACGCCCGCCGATCTTCCGCCTCATCCAGGACATCGGCCAGGTGCCTGAGGAGGATATGCGCCGGACGTTCAACCTGGGCATCGGGCTGGTCGTCGTCGTGCCCGAGGCCAACAAGTCGCGGGCACTGGCCGTGCTGGGTGCATTGGGCGAACCCGCCATCGAGATTGGCCGAGTGGTGCAGGCGGACTAGCACCCGCTCCTCGCCAACGCGTACGTTTCGTCATGGAATCCACTTCTACCATGGGCCGAATTGCGGTTCTCGGTGCGGGCAGTTGGGGCACAGCCCTCGCGTGCAGCCTCGCCAAGCAAGGACGCGATGTCATGCTCTGGGCTCGGCGTGAGGATGCCGCACGAACGATACGGGAGACCCGCCACAACGCGAGTTATCTCCCAGATGTTGAGGTGCCGGAGTCCGTGCAGGTCACGTCCACCATTACAGAGGCGGTAGAGGGTGCCTGGCTGTGGGTGGTTGCGGTCCCAAGCCAGTCGGTGCGAAGCGTCACGCACGCATTGGCGGATCAGGCGGATGCGAGCGTTACGGTGGTTTCGGTCGCGAAAGGCATCGAGAACGAAACGCTCCTGACCACCTCCGGCGTTCTGCGTGAGGTGCTGCCAGACGTGCCCACAATCCAGATTGGTGTTCTCTACGGACCCAGCCACGCCGAGGAAGTGGGACGAGAGCGGCCCACCACAGTGGTGGCATCGTTCCCGGATGAGGCGGTGGCCAAACGCGTCCGCGATGCCTTTATGAGCCCGACGCTGCGCGTCTACGCCAACACGGATCTCATTGGGGTGGAAATCGCAGGGTCGGTCAAGAACGTGATTGCCTTGGCTGCGGGCATGGGGGATGGCCTCGGGCTGGGCGACAATGCCAAGGCTGCAACTGTCACACGTGGCCTGGCGGAGATCACCCGCCTCGGGCTGGCGATGGGCGCCGACCCGCACACCTTCGCTGGCCTGGCCGGCCTGGGCGACCTCGTGGTGACGTGCTTCAGCCAGCACAGCCGGAACCGGGCGTTCGGCGAGAAGATCGGGGCCGGGCGATCCGTGGCCGATGCGCTCGCTGACTCTACAATGGTGGTGGAAGGCGTCCGAACAACGGACTCCACCCGCCAGCTCGCAGCTCGATTGGGCGTTGAGATGCCAATCACGGAGGCCGTGGCTCACATTTTGGCAGGAGACATCTCACCCCGAGAGGCCGTCTCCCGGTTGATGGAGCGGGATCCAAAGCTCGAGGCTGCGCACTTCAAACTGCCCCCCACGGACGGAACGGAAGCCTAGGGTGTTGCGTGCTCGGGGTGCGTGGGGGACCCCGCGCACCGGCTCACGCACACCGAACCACGCACACATGACGCGCGACGATCTCAAGCGGCTGGCCGCGATGGGGGAGGGGCTCCAGCTCGAGTTCAAGAATCGTGTGCCGCGCCCGGAGCGGATCGCACGCGAGGTGATCGCGCTGGCGAACACCAGCGGGGGCAAAGTGCTCATCGGCGTCGACGATGATGGCAGCGTGGTCGGGCTCAAAGACGCCACCGAAGAGTTTTATGCGCTTGAAGAGGCGCTGGGAGAGCTGGTGATCCCTGAGGTCGATATCCACACAGAGCGGGTTCGGGTGAGCCGAACGCGTGAGGTGCTGGTGGTGGATGTTCCTGCCTCCGACGGACGCCCACACTTTCTGGCGCCTCCACGTGTGAATGGAAAGCAGCCAAAGCAAGTCGCCTATGTCCGCGTCGCGGATCAGTCTGTGGAAGCAAGCCGCGAGGCTGTCGCGCTGATGAAGGCAGAGGGGCGTGGGGATGCCGTGTCGTTCACGTTTGGCGATGCCGAGCGTCGACTATTGCAGTACCTCGACCGCCACGAGAGGGTCACGGTGAAGCAGTATGCCCGGATGACCAAGTCTCCGCCATGGCGAGCGTCGCGCACGCTCGTCACGTTGGCGCGTGCCGGAGTCGTGGAACTCCACGCGCAGCCGGGGGGAGCGGATTACTTCACGGCCGGGCACGCAGCGAGGTAGATCATCCGTTCGAGGCCGTTTGTTGAGGTTCTGGGAAGCTCGAAGGTTGTTGGAACGAAGAACGGCGCTGGGGATTGATACGGGCATGACCCGCATCGTCTCCTTTCTCCTGCTTCTGACTGTCGGCCTTGGAGCTAGCAGCGAGCTGGCGTGGGCAGAGACCATGACCGAGGTCAACCTCGAGATGAATGGCACAGACCTGCCGCCGTCGCCTGAGACGGCTGAGGCTGAGAGCAGCGATGAGACTGTTTTCCTTAATCGCACGCGTCTTGTGATCGCGTCCCCAGTCGCTGTGGATGCGACCCACCTTCGTTTCGAGGGGCTCTCCGATCTTCCGCTGACGCGCCCACCGCGCGGCTGACGTGGTCCGTGCCGGCATGCGCCGGCATCCATACCACGCATGGTTTTACCACCCGATGTCCGGGTGGTCCCTTTGTCCGACGCGCAGCGCTCGTCTGGCACATCACGACCCTATCACCTGGAGTGCCGACTCAGTGAGGGGCCTGAAATGACCCTCAGCCTCCCATCTGGTTTCACGCGTGGCCATCTCGGACCACGCCTCACACTGCCCCGACCGGGGCTGATTCCACCCTCCCCCTAAGGGGATCACCCAATCACCCAATCCCATGTTGAACCGATTCACTCTCTTTGTTGCTGCCTTTGCGTTCATCGCTGCTGGCTGTGCTACCGACGATGCCGCAACGACTGACGCGACCGCTACAGCCACAGAGACCAACTCGAACCCGATTACTGCAGCTGAAGTCGAGGCCGCGCAGCAGGCCTGGGGCGAGGGCATCGTTGCCATCGGCCAGGTCTTCACTGATGGCGGGGATTTCAGCGCCCGCGCTCAGGAGCACATCGCCATGCATTACGCCTATGGCGATGAGACTGTCCTCTTCAAGCCCACACTCGCCGCTGTGGATCAATTCCGTGGCGACGAAGACGAGGCTCTGAGCTACTTCGTCGGGACCGAGGGGACCGAGGATGGTGGCTTCGCCATCGCACCGTACTCTAACGTTCGCTGGGAGAACGAAGGCACTGTCATCGATGAGGACGGCGATATGGCGATGGCGATGGGCAACTACTACTTCACCGGCTCCGATGGCAACGAGACCAAGGTCGAGTACACCTTCGGCTACGTGAAGAACGCTGCTGGCGACCTGAAGATCGCTCTGCACCACAGCTCGCTGCCCTTCAGCGCCAACTAGATCCGTCCTGGATCTGATGGACCGCGGACGTTGAGTGTCTCATTCCAGCGCCCGCTGTCCGGTTCAAGCGGCCCGACGTGCTCATTCACGTCGGGCCGTTTCGCATCCAATGGCTCCGCGCGAAGTCCTCTGTGTTTGGGAGCCGTATTCGCCAACTCGCAGTACTTGAAGCGTGCGGGCGATCTCATTGCACGTCCATTCCACTCTTCTACAGGTTCACCTCTTTCACTTCATGCATCGCCTCCTTGGTCTCCTCACCATCGCAAGTCTGTTTGCTAGCGTGGTGCTCTTCCTGTCAGTTCCGACAGCTCATGCGCAAACTCTTCAGCTCGGCCCAGACGTGACCTTCAAGATCACCGGTACCGTTCAGCCGCGTGTGAGCTACGCGACGCAGGATGGCGACGAGCCCACCGAACGGGCTGGCGTTGGGCTGCGCCGCGCCCGGTTTCAGATGAACGCCCAGTACCAGGGGAAGGTCGGCTTCGAGTTCGACTTTGACGGCGGCCCGGGGGAGGTGACTGCCGTAGACCTGTTCGGGTTCTACAATGTGAGCGAGAGCCTCCAGATCCGGGCGGGTCGCCAGCCCGGCGCGCAGCCTCGGTCCTATATCCCGACGTCTCATTCCCAGATCGACGCGATTGAACGAGCGGCGATCGCGGAGCGCTGGGCAGGAGGGACCATCGGAAGCTCCGGTCGCGACATCGGGATCGACCTCGAGTACGCAGCTGGAGGAACCGAGGCCGTCCTGTTCGTGCACAGCGGCACCGGGTCCTTCTCACGCACCGACGGCAACTTCCGTGAGAGCATTACCCGAGACCCCGTGACCCGCGGCACCGATGAAGTCGGGCTGGCGGTGACAGGTATGGTGAGCCAGGAGATCTCTGGGATCGAGGTGGGCGCCTTCGCCGGTGTGAACCCTGTTGGAAGTGACCGGACAGCCCTCGATGACACACCCCGCGGGTACGCGACAGGAGGGGCGCACCTGTATTGGGGCGCTGAGCCTGGCAGTCAGCTGATTCGCATCAAGCTGGATGCTCTCGGCATCCGGTACGATGAGGTGGACCAGCAGCAGCAGGATGCGGTTGGTCTGTCCGGCTTCGGTGCGCTTCGTGTCCTTAGCCACGGCGAACTCTTCGGTCGCTACGAGCGCTTCTGGGAGGACTACGACGCGGGAGACGCTACAGCCGCCAACTACCTGACCGTCGGGGGGAGCTACAGCTTCAGCGCGGCGCAGGGCAACGAGTTCAAGAATGTCCGCCTGACGCTCGCGTATGCCAACCGTGACGTGGCTGCCAACGAGGACGCGCACCTCGTGGTGTTGCAAGGCCAGTTCGCGTTCTAGCGAAAGGACTTCGATTGGAACGGTCGCCAGCTCGAGGGGAGGTCTCGAGCTGGCGATTCAGAGCAGCGCTAGACGGGCGTCAAGCGGTAGGTTTGGGGAGTCTATCACACCCGTATGGCCGACGTTCTTCTCGCCAGCTTGCTTTCGCCCGTCGTGTTGGCGTTCGTGCTGGGGGCCGTGGCGGTCGCTGTCCGAAGTGACCTGGAGATTCCGGAGCCGCTCTACCAGGCACTGTCGATCTATCTGCTGCTTGCTATCGGGCTGAAGGGGGGCTCGGCATTGAGTGTGACACCGCTCGCAGATGTGGCGTGGCCGGTGTTGGGGACGCTCGGGCTAGGCATTCTTACGCCCATCATTGCGTACAACGTGCTGCGGCGGCTGGGAAAGATGGACCGCACGAATGCGGCGGCCCTGGCGGCGCATTACGGGTCTGTGTCTGCCGTCACGTTCATCGCGGCGCAGACGGTCGTCGCGTTGGCGGGGTATCCGCCTGAGGGCTTTCTGCCCGCGCTCGTGGCGGTGCTGGAGGTGCCTGCGATCATCGTCGGCTTGTTGATTGCGTACTCGCGCGGGGAGCGAGCAGGCTCCTGGCAGGAGGCCATGAAGGAGGTGGTCACCGGCAAGAGCATCGTGCTTCTCATCGGCGGTATGGCAATGGGGTGGATCGCAGGCAAGGATGGCATGGCGCCTGTAGAGCCGTTCTTCATCCACGGCTTCCAGGGAGCGCTGACGCTCTTCCTGCTCGATATGGGCATGACGGCGGCGCGGCGGCTCCGCGACCTGAAAGCGGTCGGCGTGTTTCTCGTCGCCTTCGGCATCCTGATGCCCATCGTGCACGGCGCTCTCGGCGTGTGGGTCGGGCTGGCGACCGGGCTTTCGGTGGGCGGTGCAGCCGTCCTCGGCGCGATGGTCTCGAGCGCGTCCTACATCGCAGCGCCCGCGGCCATCCGGGTGGGGCTCCCAGAGGCGAATCCAGCGTACTATCTCACGGCGTCTCTCGGCATCACCTTCCCGTTCAACCTGACGCTCGGGATTCCGCTGTACCTCGCCATCGCGCAATGGTTGGGGGGATGAGGAAACAGGAACGGGGAATGAGGAATCAGAGGAGGGCCTGCTCGCCAGCTCGAGACGCGCCCGCGCGCTGGCGATGTATCCGCTTCGTACGATGAAAACCGTCACTTACCGGCTTGTCACCATCGTCGCCGAACGCAGCGTTCGGGACCGGCTGCTGACGTCAATCCACCAACTCGGCGCAACGGGCCACACGCTCTACGACGTGAAGGGGGAGGGGACGCGGCACGCGGGTTTTTCGCGCGAGGCGGCCAGTGTCAAGATTGAAGTGGTCGTGTCGCCAGAGGTTGCGGAAAAGGTCGTGGACCACGTGGCGGAGAAGTACTTCGCGCACCACTCTGTGATCGTCTACGTGCAGGATGTGGAGGTGGTGCGGGGCAGCAAGTACGGGCCGCACAACGAGGAGGCGTAGCGCGGAATCGCCAGCTCGAGAGACTCCGACTGAGCTGTCATTGCGAGGATTCAGGGGCCGCTCGCGGACCCGGCGACGCGGCAATCTCGACTTCCAATGCGCGGCGGGTTCCATTGGACGAGTCCCGCTCGAGCTGGCGGTCAGGCTTCGGGCTGGTGGACGACGAACATCGAGATTGAGGCGTCCTCTGGGATGACGAACGGAAGGACTTCGTTCAGCGGCTGCCACCTGAGGTCAGGATCTTCGGTGTCGAAGATGCCAATGTGGGTGGATTGAGGATGGAAGCGCTCGCCACGTAGTGCCTGCGTGTAGTGAACGAACAGGAAGCGTCCATCAGGATTCCACAGCATCGAGCGGACCCAGATCTCGAGACCCTCGGTCATCGGAAGCGCGAACAATCGCGATTCGTTTGTCTTGAGATTCACCAACGCATACTGTGCGCTCGACCGGTAGGCGACTACATGCTCGCCGCCGGGCTCGCGACTGAACATGCCAGCGACCGGAGTCGAACTGAGTTGCCGGGGCGCTTCGGGTGAGCGTAGATCGACTTCGTACAGATGAACCCCTGAAGGCTCGGGCGATGCGGGTTCAGTTGGAACGAAGAGGTAGAGGGTGTTCGAGTCCTCTCCCCAGGCGCCTCGGATAGCGAGATAGACGTCTGGAGAGGCATTGGGAAACGCTTCGCACCAGACGCACAAAGGAGGCCCAGCGAGAGTGTCTTTGTCCGTCAGCTCAGCGACCTGTGCGTTGGTGAAAAGCAATCGTCGACTGTCTGGGGACCAAGTCACAGGTCGCAGCCCCGTCTCCCGAAGAATGCGTAGTGGCGAACTCGCGTCAGCCCCCGACACGTAAAGACCTTCTGTACGCCCCTCGCATTCGGCGCAGTCGTTGGAGACAAATCAGTTTAAATGT
>JBCBZH010000176.1:0-9190 GCA_039815415.1 Bacteroidota bacterium | reverse complement strand
CCCTCATCCCCCACCCCATTCTCCTCTCTCTCCCTTCCCTCATCTTCACTGCATAACCTCCCAACACACACTCACTCCACTGCACTCCTCTCAACTCCTCTTCTCCTTCTGTTTCTCTCTCTCCTCCTGTGTAATTCCTGACGAGAAAAAAAAAATCTCTCCCTACTCCTCCCCTTCCTTCTTTTCCTCTGATGATGCCATCCTCTCTCATTCCCAGGTCATCCTTCCCCATCCCTCCATCCTTCCTCTAACAAAATAAAAAACGTCCGCCCTTATCCCTAGCCTTGTCCTCGCCTTTAGCCTAGCCTAGCCTTTAGCCTAGCCTAGCCTTTAGCCTTAGCCTAGCGTCGCCTAGCCTCGTCTCTAGTGTAGCCTTAATCTAACCCCCCTCTCCCATCCCATCCCCTACCCTTTCTCTCTCCTCCACCTCATCCCTCCCCTCCTGAGGTGGTTTTTCTCTATCCCTTCCCAACCTCTTCTCTTTTCTTTCGTCAGAACACTCTCTCCTCTCCTCTCCTCCTCATCTCTCTCCTTCCCTCCACGTCTATCAACGGAAAAAAAGACATACCCTCATATCCTCAGTCGGAACCTCTCCTCATCTCTCCATCCTCAAAAAGATATCCCTTCAAGGACAGGATGATTCATCCGAACAAGACAGATGGACAGGCAGGGAGGGGAAATCACGATTTAAATCATTTTAGGGGACGTCTGAGGGAGGGGGTTCTTGATGAGGCTAGGGGGTTCCGGATGAAGCTAGGGGGTTGCTGATGGGGATACAAATTCAGAGGTGGGATTTAGGGAGAGCATGAACACAACGAGATGAGGACCGTCCGAAAGTAGGTTTGGAGCACCGCGTTGTGCTGCTCACGTGCCCTGCTGCCCTGTGGGAGACGAATCGCCAGCTCGACCCGACCGTTCTTCCTCGTTCACCGACAGACCGATGATCCGCACTCTCTTCCTCTTCGCCGCCGTCCTCGGGCTGGCGGCCTGCAACACCTCGGATGCGCCAGCAGCGACGGCCGAGGACACGCCTGTGGTGATGACCTCCACGGGACCCGTCGCGACAGTGTACAAGAGCCCCACCTGCGGATGCTGCTCGCTCTGGAACCGTCATCTCGAGGAGAATGGCTTCCAGGTGGTCGCCTATGACCGGGACGACATGAACGCGGTCAAGGACAGCCTCGGCGTGACGCCTGAACTGGCGTCCTGTCACACCGCCGTCATCGAGGGCTATGTGGTGGAAGGCCATGTCCCAGCCGCATCCATCCAGCGCTTGCTTGAGGAGCGCCCGGACGCGCGCGGGCTGAGCGTCCCTGGAATGCCCCTCGGCTCACCCGGCATGGAGCAAGGCGACATCAAGCAGTCCTACGATGTGCTGCTGGTGGGCAACAACGGTGAGGCGACCGTCTTCGACCACATCGAAGGCAACGACGCCGGCTGATGCGGCTCGCTCTATCTGTGGGCTTTGTAGCAGGCCTCGCGCTGGCGGGGTGTGCCACGGACACCTCTGAAACTCCGCCCTCTCCACCGCTGCCCTCCGGCATCGCGCACATCGCGACGCCCGCAGGACCCGAGAGTGGTCGTCCCCGCCTGAGTGCGACACCCGACGGTGGCGCCATTCTCTCGTGGACGCAGCCTGCAAGCGACCAGCACCTTCTGCGCTACGCGGTATGGGCCGACACTGGATGGTCTGCACCACGGACAGCGGACACCGGATCCGACTGGTTCGTCAACTGGGCCGACACGCCAGGCGTCATCGAGCTGCCGAATGGGCAAACCGTGGCGCACACACTCGTTCGCCAGCCCGCAGGCGGCTACGCCTACGATGTCCGCGCCCGGCTCTCTACGGACGGCGCCACATGGTCCGACCCGATCACGCCACACACGGACGGGCTGGCGGCGGAACACGGCTTCGTGTCTGTAGTGCCCGTCGGCGACCGCGCCGGGCTGGTGTGGCTCGATGGGCGCGAGCAGGCTGGAGGGCACGGCCACCACAGCGGCTCCATGACGCTCCGTTTCGCCACGCTCGGATCGAACGACGCGCTGGCGAACGAAGCCGTGCTGGACGACAAGGTGTGCGACTGCTGCCCGACGGCCGCCGTCGCCACACCGAATGGGCTGGTGGTCGCCTACCGCGATCGCACAGATTCCGAGATCCGAGACATCTCTGTCGTTCGCCAGCTCGAGGGTGGCTGGACGGAGCCCGTAACGGTCCATCCCGATGGATGGGAGATCAACGCGTGTCCGGTCAATGGCCCTGCGCTGGCGTCACAGGGAGATCGCGTCGCGCTGGCGTGGTACACCGGCGCCGACTCCGTGGGCGTGAAGCTTGCTGTCTCGGAGGACGGTGGCGCCACGTTCGGCCCCCCGGTTCCAATCGACGATGGCGATCCCATCGGACGTGTCTCTGTAGCACTTCTTCCTTCTGGCGATTCGGTGGTCGGATGGCTGGAGCGTGTGGAGGACGACGCGGTGTTTCGCGTCCGACGCATCGGGCTGACGGGAGATCGCATCGAAACCCTCGACGTGGCAACGGTGAGTAGCGGACGAGATAGCGGGATTCCTCGCATCGTCGCCGTTGAGGGTCGCGTGCTCGCGGCCTGGACCCATCCGAGCGCGGCGGTGCCGCTGCAGACGGCGGTCGTCTCGCTGAATCGCTGACTCTGGACCCGCCTCCAGCTGTGGAAACCCTGCGCAGGCGGAACGGAGTCGTCCGCTCCATCCGTTCCAGCCCTATGTCGAAATCCCGTCTCACACTCCCGGTTGAGGGCATGACGTGCGCGGCCTGCGCAGGCCGTGTCGAACGCGGGCTGGCGAAGGCGGAGGGCGTCTCCGAGGCAGCGGTCAACTTCGCCACCGGCGAGGCAGCGGTCTCCTTCGATCCAGAAACCGCCGATGCTCGCCAGCTCGCCGACGCCGTCATCGCGAGCGGCTATGGCGTACGAACGGACACCACCCGGATTCCCCTCAATGACGCCTCTGTGACCGAGACAGACATCGGTGACTGGCTTGCAGGCATCCCCAGCGTGCTTCAGGCGAGCATTCAGAACGAGGTCGCTGAGATCATCACCCTCTCAGGTACCATCCAGCCCACCGAGCTGGCGAATCGACTGGCTGAGCACGGGCTAGCCGGCGACGTCGAGACGGACACGGAGACGCCTGCCGAGGCCCGCGCGAGAGAGATCCGCACGCTGCGGCGCCAGACGTGGATCGCAGGCGTGCTCACGCTCCCAGTAGTGGTCCTCTCGATGGCTCACGGCGCCATCGACTTCCCTGGGATGCGCTGGGTGCTGTTCGCGCTGACGACGCCCGTGGTGCTGTGGAGTGGTGGGCGCTTCTTCCGCCTCGCCGCGCAGGCCGCCCGCCACGGCGCAGCCGACATGAACACGCTCGTCGCGATGGGCGTGGGCGCAGCCTACGTCTACAGCGCCATCGCCACGATCTGGCCCGCGCCCTTCATACAGGCGACCGGCACCATGCCGGCCGTCTACTTCGAGGCGGCCGCTGTCATCGTGACGCTGATTCTCCTGGGACGGCTGCTCGAGGCCCGCGCGAAGGGTCGGGCTGGCGAGGCCATCGAACGGTTGATCGACCTCCAGCCGCAGACGGCTCGCCAGCTCGAAGCGGACGGGTCGGTGGCAGAGATTGCGTTGAACGCTGTGCAGGTGGGCGACCGCCTCGAGGTGCGTCCGGGCGAGCGGGTGCCGACCGATGGCGTCATTGAGAGCGGGCATTCGGCCATCGACGAGAGCATGGTGACTGGCGAGCCCCTGCCGGTGGACAAAACCGAGGGTGACCCGGTGACGGGCGCTACGATCAACCGGGCAGGCGCCTTCACGATGCGCGTTACGCGCGTCGGGGCTGACACCACGCTGCAGACCATCGTTCGGCTCGTCCGGGAGGCCCAGGGCCGACGCGCGCCCATCCAGCGTCTTGCCGACCGCGTGGCGGGCGTGTTCGTCCCCATCGTGCTGGCGATTGCAGCCGTCACATTCGTCGTCTGGATGAGTATCGGGCCGGAGCCGCGCCTGACGTATGCGCTGCTCACGTCGGTCTCGGTGCTCATCATCGCCTGCCCGTGCGCCCTCGGGCTAGCGACGCCGACCGCCATCCTGGTGGCCAGCGGACGCGGCGCTGAGTTGGGTGTGCTCTACAAGGGTGGTGATGCTGTGGAATCCCTAGCTGCCGTCAACGCCCTGACGCTGGACAAGACCGGAACCGTGACCGAGGGCCGTCCCCAGCTCGTGGGGCTGGCGACGGTCGGCGACTGGACGGACGATGAGGTGCTCAGGCTGGCGGCGTCGGCAGAGCGCCCGAGCGAGCACCCGCTGGCTGAAGCCATCGTCCAGGCCGCTGCCAACCGTGAGCTGGCGCTCGGAGCCGCGCTCGGTTTTGAGACCGAGACCGGCGCGGGCGTCCGCGCCGTTGTAGAGGGACAAGCGGTCCAGGTGGGCCGCCTCGACGGCGATGGCTGGGAAGGCACCGAGCGCTCGCTCCGGCGCCCTGGCTGGACCACCGTACGCGTTGCCGTAGACGGCTCCCCCGCGGGCGTGATCGGGCTGGCGGATACGGTTCGTGCCACCAGCTCGAGGGCGGTCGCAGCACTCCACGAGCGCAACCTCGAGCTGGTGATGCTGACGGGCGATGCCCCTCTGGCCGCTGAGGCGGTCGGAGCGGAGGTTGGCATCGACACGGTGGTGGCGGGCGTGCGGCCCGAGGAGAAGGCTGCACACGTCGCACGCTTGCAGGACGACGGCCACACCGTCGCCCACGTGGGCGACGGCATCAACGACGCCCCTGCGTTGGCGCAAGCCGACGTGGGCGTCGCCATTGGAACGGGGACCGATGTCGCCATCGAGGCTGCCGACGTGACACTGATGCGCCCGGATCTCAGCGCGCTGGCGGACGCGGTTGGTCTCTCCCATCGCACGATGGGGACGATCCGCCAGAACCTCTTCTTCGCGTTCGTCTACAATGTGATCGGCATTCCTCTCGCTGCAGGCGTGCTCTACCCGGTCACCGGCTGGCTGCTCTCGCCCATCTTCGCCTCAGCGGCGATGGCGCTCTCGTCGGTCTCCGTCGTCACCAACAGCCTTCGCCTGCGCGGCTTTACTCCTACTGCCCTCCCCCCTGCCATGTCTGACGTGCCTACCCCCTCAACTGAAACGCTCACCATCGACGGCATGAGTTGCAACCACTGCGTTGGCGCCGTCCAGAAAGCTCTTGATGGTGTGGAGGGCGTCACGGTTCATTCGGTCGAGATCGGCCACGCCGAGGTCAAGGTCGACAGCTCGACACCTCGAGCTGAGTTGGTGGCGGCCATTGAAGACGCAGGCTTTACCGTCCAGAGCTAGCTTCAGATAGGTTTTCTACAGCATCCGCATGGCCGACTCACACGCTGCCGACTCGTCTCCGTCTCCTCCGAGTGAAGACCAGGGGTTCACGCTGGACCTGTCCACTGGCAAGGCTCCCTCCCGTCGGAAGCGCAAGCGCAAAGGCCCAGCGCCCGTCGTTCAGCAGACCATCAATCTGTCCACGCCCAAGTCGGAGAAACCACCCGAGCCCGACGCCAGCTCCTCCACGTCTCCGGGCACGTCCAAGGCTCCGGGCAAGCCGACGCGGAAACGTCGCAAGGAGCGCCCGGCGCCCCGATCCGGCAACAGCCTCGCGGATCTTCTGGACGCCGAGACGCTCGCTCGCCTTCGAGGCGAATAACGACTACACGAGTCCGACCGCGGCGAGCGACCCGATCGTCATCATCACCACCACTGCCGCTGCAGCGAACATGACGCGCTGGCGACGCAAGTAGGCGATGTGGTACGCCTCGAGAGCTTCGTACTCCCCCTTGATCCGCCACCAGAGGCGGTTTCCCTCCTCCCTGTGTGCCACCGCGAGGGTGTTGATCTTCGGAGTTGGCTTCGCGAGGTGCGCATCCAACGTCCGGGCGAGCTGAACCACTCGCTGCTTACGAACAGTCTCAGGAAAGTCTGCGAGGAGCGGAGCAATCCAGGTCTGGGTCGGGCGTGGATCAGACATCGAAAGGTGTGTCGGTGGTGCCCATTTGTAACCACAGATCGCGGCGAGACCGTCCCAACTGGGGACTGGCCTCGCAGTTTGTCACGCCAGAGTCCCACTCCGGGCGCTCATGCGCCAGCCCGTCGGCCTGGCATGAGGCCCCGAACGGGCCGTGGTCAACCTCAGGCGGGAGTGGCTTCCGTCACGCGCCCAAGGGTGGTCGCCAGCTCGCCGGGGTCCGGCACGATGGTGTCCAGCACTCGAGCTGACGACAGCACGCCTGGCATTCCCGCCCCTGGGTGTGTCCCGGCCCCGACCAGGAAGAGACCGTCCACGTCTTCCGACTTGTTGTGAGGGCGGAAGTAGGCGCTCTGGAGGAGTTGTGGCTGGATAGAGAACGCAGCTCCCTTGAGCGAGAGGTAGTCCTCGTGGAACTCCTTCGGCGTCAGCGCGAGGCTGGCCGTGACGTGCTTGGACAGACCGGGCAGAACGGTCGCCTCGAGGTACCGCTCTACAGCCTGCCGGTACCGCTCCGTCTCCGCTTCCCAGTTGGTTCCGCTCTCGAGGTGCGGGACCGGCGACAGCACGTAGAAGCAATCGTGCCCCGGAGGAGCCATGCTGGCATCGGTGGCGCTGGGGCGATGGAGGTAGAGCGAGAAGTCGTTGGCGAGCACCTTGTTCTCAAAGATGTCGTCCAGCAACGCCTTGTAGCGCGGCCCGAGGAGGATGGTGTGGTGGGCCACGTCCTCGTACTGCCGGTCGGTGCCGAAGTACCAGACGAAAAGGCTCATTGAGAGCTTCGTGTTGTCCACCTTCTTGTTGGTCCAGGTCTTCCGATGCTCTGGGGCCACGAGATGGCGGTAGGTCCACGCAGCATCGGCGTTGGACACCACCAGATCCGCAGGAATGTGCTCACCGCTCTCGAGGCGCACGCCCGTCGCCCGGCTCGAGCTGGCGGTCTTCTCAGCGGTGATCTGGGCGACGGTCTCACCGAACCGGAACGTGCCGCCCAGGCGCTCGATCAGCTCGGCGATGCCCGTCACCATCGCCCCGGTTCCGCCCATGGCGTACCAGACCCCCCAGTGGCGCTCCAGGTAGGCGATGAGCGCATAGATGGACGTCGTAGAAAACGGATTGCCGCCCACCAGCAGCGGGTGGAAGCTGAACACCTGCCGGAGCCGTTTATCCTTGATGTACTTCGCCACCAGCCCGTAGACCGTCCGGTGGCTCTCGAGGAGCACCATCGACGGGATGATCTTCGCCATGTCCGTCACTTTGCCGAAGGGGACGTGCCCCAGTTCGAGGAAACCGGTCTCGAAGATCTGCTCGCTCTTGGCGAGGAAGCGCCGGTAGCCCGCCACGTCGTCCGGGTTGAAGCGCGCGATCTCACGCTCCATGGCTTCACGGTCGCCGGTGTACTCGAACACCTCGCCGTCATCGAAGCGGATGCGGTAGAACGGCGTCGTCGGCACCATCTCGACGTGGTCCTCACGCCGCTCCCCGGCCAGCTCCCACAGCTCATCGAAGAGAAACGGCGCCGTGATGAGCGTCGGTCCCATGTCGAACGTGTACTCGCCTCCCTCCCCGGGGACCGTGCTGACCCGCGCGCGGCCGCCCGGCTGGTCCAGACGGTCCACGATGGTGACACGGTAGCCACGCACCAGCAGCCGCACTGCAGCCGCCAGCCCGCCGAATCCGGCGCCGATCACCACCACGTGGGGCGCCTCAGGCCCTGCCAGCGTGGGCGATGTCGAATCGTTGAGACGGGCGTCGGAGCGCTTGGCGAGGGTGCGAATCCAGGAGGACATGAAGATCGAGCGGGTGGCTTTCAGTCGGGAGTGAAAGTTGGTGCTCGGTCAACCCGGCTGGGTGTTGGGGGTTTCGGCTCGCGAGGTGCTTTGTTCGTCAAGTTCTGGACGCAGAGCGCCCCAACGCCTCAGCTCGCGCCCAGCCCTGCGGCCCGATCTGCGTCCACCCGATCGCGCAAGGCCTCAAAGGTGTCTGCCCCGTAGCGATCCAACAGCGCCTCGGCGAGCGTCCAGGCCACCGTCGCCTCAGCGACCGTGCTGGCGGCGGGCACACTGGTCACGTCGCTACGCTCATAGCGCGTCGGCTCCGCGATCCCAGTTACCAAGTCCACGCTGCCGAGAGGCCGGATGAGCGTCGGGATCGGCTTCATGGTGCCGCGTACGAGGATTGGCATCCCGTTGGACACGCCGCCCTCTACGCCGCCCGCGTGGTTAGACGCGCGCCCGAAGCCGCCGCTCGAGCTGGCGACGATGGGATCGTGGACCTCAGAGCCCGGCCGCCAGCCCGCCTCGTTGCCGTCGCCTAACTCCACAGCCTTCTGGGCCTGAATAGAGAGGATGGCCTGCGCAAGCCGACCGTCGAGGCGCCGGTCCCAATGGACGTACGACCCCAGGCCGACCGGCACACCCGTTGCGACGACCTCATAGACGCCTCCGAGCGTGTCTCCGGCCTTCTTCGTCTCGTTGATGTGGTCGATGGTCTGCGCCGTCAGATCGGCATCCAGCATCCGCACCTCGCTCGCGTCAGCAGCTTCGTAGAGCGCCCGCGCGCCGCCCTCAGCCAGCAATGCGTCGCGCGCCTCGATCCAGTCGCTCGAGCTGGCGTACCCGACGGCGCCCAGCCGGACGACGTGGCTGCCCACCTCGATGCCGAGCGCTCGGAGCATCTGACGGGCAACGGAGCAGCATGCGACGCGCATGGCCGTCTCGCGTGCCGAGGAGCGGTCAATGACAGGCCGCACGTCGGGGCCGCGGGGCTCCCGGTCGAACCCGTACTTCTGGGCGCCGGCGAGATCAGCATGACCTGGGCGCGGCATCGTGATCCCGTCGACACCTTCGCCGTCGCCCTCGACCGCCATCACTTCGGGCCACCCGGAGCGGTCTTTCAGATAGGCCGCGTTTTCCACCACCAGCGCGATGGGGCTGCCCATGGTGTGCTCGAACCGGATGCCCGCCTGCACATTCACGCGGTCGCGCTCGAACTTGGCCCGTCCGCCTCGCCCGTAGCCGAGCCAGCGCCGTGACAGGTGCTCGTTGATGTCATCGGGACGGAGGGGCACTCCGGCGGGCATGCCCTCCACGATGCCAACGAGGGCCGGGCCATGAGATTCGCCGGAGGTGAGGTAGCGGATGGGCATGAGGCAGGT
>JBCBZH010000014.1:0-32139 GCA_039815415.1 Bacteroidota bacterium | reverse complement strand
CCTACTTGTCGAGGGTACAGACTTTTTGGATGTTTTAACAACGCCCGGAGTGGACTTTCGGCATACGACGACCAACCATGTGATCGAGGCGGATCGATTTCTGGGGATAGAGGCTGCGCGCCAGGGCTCTTGAGGTCCAGGACAATCTGGAGGCCGCCCACCTCCACCAGCTCATCATCGGGCTGGCGAACGGTGTCCCAGCCGAGGTCATAGGTCAGCCCGGAGCAGCCGCCAGTCACCACCGCGACGCGGAGATAGGTCGAGCTGGCGTCAATGCCTTCCGCGTCGGCGACCTCGCGCAGGCGAGTGATGGCTCGATCCGTCGCAGAGAACGTGGCGAGGGCGGGAGACTCAGACATGAGAAGAGAGGTCGAGTTGGCGAGCAGCGCAGGAAGAAAACGACACCCCGAGGTGCTGGGCCTTCAGAACTGATCCGGGGGCGCCGGGTTTCGCGGTGAATTCTGGCGGTTTGTGTGAACTCCCCGAGACCCGACGGTTCACGTCGCTTTCGGGGAACAGCCCCCTCTCGTCCCGGTTGGTCCACCCACCCCGACTGATTTCAGAATGCCCACGTATACCGAGCACGATTTCTTTGAGGACGTCGCCCAGGAGGGCTACAAGTACGGCTTCACCACGGACGTCGAGTCTGAGAAGGCCCCGAAGGGTCTGAGTGAGGACATCGTCCGTTTCATCTCGGCCAAGAAAGAAGAGCCGGAATGGCTCCTCGAATACCGTCTGAAGGCCCTCCGACACTTCTTCAAGCTGCTTGACGAAGGCCGCGAGCCCGACTGGGCACATCTGAACATCGCGCCGATTGACTACCAGGACGCGTACTACTACGCCGCTCCTGGCAAGAAGGCTAAGTACGACTCGCTCGATGATGTCCCGCAGGAGATCCTCGATGACTTCGAGCGGCTCGGCATTCCGCTCCGCGAGCAGGCCGCGTTGGCAGGCGTTGCCGTGGATGCAGTGATGGACTCGGTCAGCGTCGCGACCACCTTCAAAGAGGAGCTGGCGAAAGAGGGCATCATCTTCTGCTCGTTCTCCGAGGCGGTCGAGAACCACCCAGACCTCGTTCGCGCGAACATGGGCAAGGTGGTTCCCTACACGGACAACCTTTTCGCCGCCCTCAACTCCGCCGTGTTCTCAGACGGCAGCTTCTGCTACATCCCCAAGGGCGTTCGCTGCCCGATGGAGCTGAGCACCTACTTCCGCATCAACGAGGCCAATACGGGCCAGTTTGAGCGAACGCTGATCATCTGCGAGGAAGGCGGCTACGTGTCCTACATGGAGGGCTGCACGGCGCCCATGCGTGAGGAGTATCAACTCCACGCTGCCATCGTCGAGATCATCGCGCACGACGATGCCGAGGTGAAGTATTCGACGGTTCAGAACTGGTACCCCGGCAACGCTGAGGGCCAAGGCGGCGTTTACAACTTTGTGACGAAGCGCGGGCTGTGCTCCGGCCGCAATTCCAAGATCACCTGGACGCAGCTCGAGACTGGAAGCGCAATCACCTGGAAGTACCCGTCCTGCATTCTCAAGGGCGATGGCTCCGTCGGCGAGTTTTACTCGGTGGCCTTTACCAAGGACTACCAGCAGGCAGACACTGGGACCAAGATGATCCATCTGGGAAAGAACACCCGGAGTACCATCATCTCGAAGGGCATCTCGGCCGGGCACTCCAACAACTCGTACAGAGGCTTGGTCCGCGTCAACAAGAAGGCCGAGGGCGCGCGCAACTTCTCTCAGTGCGATTCGCTGCTGATCGGCGACCAGTGTGGCGCTCACACGTTCCCCTACATCGAGATCCACAATGACACCGCGCAGGTAGAACACGAGGCCACCACCTCGAAGGTCGGCGAAGACCAGATGTTCTATTGCCAGGCTCGCGGCATCTCGGAGCAGGACGCGCTCAACCTCATTGTCAACGGCTACGCCAAGGAGATCCTCGCCAAGCTTCCGATGGAGTTTGCCGTCGAGGCGCAGAAGCTGCTCAGCGTCCAGCTCGAAGGCTCCGTCGGCTAAGGCAGGGGTGATAGGCCAGGAGGCAAGAGGGGCATCCTCTCGCCAGCTCGAGCCATTTCCCTTCCCTCATCCCCCTTCCCTCAATTCAGTACGTCATGCCTCTTCTTTCGATCAACAACCTCCACGCGTCCGTCGAGGACCACGAGATTCTGAAAGGCCTCTCGCTGGACGTCCACCCGGGCGAGGTCCATGCCATCATGGGGCCAAACGGCTCCGGCAAGTCCACGCTCGGCCACGTGCTGGCGGGCCGCGACGACTATGAAGTCTCCGAAGGCTCCATCACGTTCGACGGCGAGGACCTCCTCGAAATGGACCCCGAGGAGCGTACCCGCGAGGGCCTCTTCCTGGCGTTCCAGTATCCCGTCGAGCTGCCGGGCGTGAGCACGCACCAGTTCCTTCGCACGGCCGTCAACTCCGTGCGTGAGCATCGCGGCGAGCCCGAGATGTCAGTCAGCGACTTCCTGAAGCTGATGCGCGAGAAGGCCGAGTTCGTCAACCTGGACCCGAAGCTCACCAAGCGTTCGGTGAACGAAGGCTTCTCGGGGGGTGAGAAGAAGCGTGCCGAGATCTTCCAGATGGCGATGCTCGACCCCCGCGTCGCCATCCTCGACGAAACCGACTCCGGTCTCGACATCGACGCGCTGCGGATTGTCTCTGAGGGCGTCAACAAGCTGCGTTCGGAGAACCGCGCCTTCGTGCTGATTACGCACTACCAGCGCCTGCTCAACTTCAACCGGCCCGACCGCGTGCACGTGCTCATCGACGGGCGAATCGTCCGTTCGGGCGGCCCCGAGCTGGCGGAAGAGTTGGAAGCCAAGGGCTACGACTGGCTCCTCGAGGAAGCGGCTGTCCCCGCGTAGGTGAGTGCAGGGTTGAACGCCCCGAGTGCTGTACCGCCACTCGGAGTCGCCAGCTCGACCCTCTCATTTTGATTTCGACTCTCAGCATGACTGATCTCACCCAGGCCCCTGCCCTCGTCCGTGCCGCCGTGGATGCGCTCGACCTCGCCTTTAGTGGCGATGGCGCCCCAACGCCGTTCGCGGCCCAACGCCAAAGCGCTCGCACCACCTTCGAGACGCTCGGGCTCCCCACGACCAAAGACGAAGCGTGGAAGTACACGGACCTGCGCCCCGCGCTGGAACCGGACTACCGACTCGCCGACCCCTCGCGCCAACTCGATGCCTCGGCCCTGGACGGATTCGCCGTTGCGGATTTCGACGCCGCGCGCGTGGTGTTGGTCAACGGCCGCTTCGATGTCTCCCTCTCCGACCTGAGTGGGCTGCCGGATCGAATCCAGGTCGGAAGCCTTCGCGAGGCCATGCTGACGAATGGCGACGCGCTGGCGGCGCATTTCGGGCGCCATGTGGACGTGCAGCGGGATGCGTTTGCAGCTCTCAACGCCTCGTTCGGCCTGGACGGTCTCTACCTCCACGTCCCGCGCGGCGTTGCTGTGGAGCGCCCCATCCATGTGGTCCACGTCACCACGGCGGATTCGCCCACATTCGTTCAGAGCCGCCACCTGATCGTCGTTGAGGAGGTGGCCCAGGCCACCGTTCTCGAGACGTTCCACGTCATTGGCGCTAGCGCGACATTCCGCAACGAGCTGACGGAAATCGTGGCGGGGGCACAGGCCAACGTTGAGCACGTCCGCATTCAGGATGAGGGCGATGCCGCCAATGGTGTCTCGATGGTCCACGTCCACCAGGAGCGTGACTCAACCGTTGAGACGCTGGTGTTCACCTTCGCCTCGGGCACGGTTCGCAACAACATGGTGATGGTTCCAGGCGGAGAGGGCTGCCAGTCCACGCTGGGCGGCCTCTACATCTGCCGGGGCGATCAGCATGTAGACACGTCCACGCTCGTAGATCATGTGGCTCCGGCCTGTCAGTCCAATGAGCTGTTCAAGGGCATCGTGTACGAGAAGTCCACAGGTGTCTTCAACGGCAAGGTGTACGTCCACCGCGCAGCGCAACAGACGAACGCCTACCAGCAGAGCCAGGGTGTAGTCCTCAGCCCGGACGCGCATCACTATTCGAAGCCTGAGCTGGAGATTTACGCTGACGACGTACAATGCTCGCACGGGTCCACCACCGGATCTGTCGAGCCGGAGCACGTCTTCTACCTCCGCTCACGCGGCGTCTCCGAGGCTGACGCCCGAGCCATGCTGCTCTATGCCTTCGCGCACGATGTCGTCGAGATGGTGTCCCGTGAACCGCTCCGCGACCACCTCGATGCTCTAATCGCCGAACGGCTGAAATAGGGACGAGAGCAACCAGGCAAGAGGGTTGCACGCCTCTTGCCCCCCTTCCCCTTTCTTCATGACTCGAGACTTTCTCACCGACGGGCGCGAGGTGGACGACCTCTCCGAGTTGGAGGAGGAGATCGTCCAGGTGGTGCGGTCGATCTACGACCCCGAGATCCCGGTGCCTATCTGGGACCTTGGACTCATCTACGGCTGGGAGATTGAAGACGGCGAGGCAGGAAAGGACGTGACGGTCCGCATGACTCTTACGGCGCCCAACTGCCCTGCTGCTGAGACCTTGCCTGCTGAAGTCGAGCAGGGTGTGAACGCATTGGAGGGCGTCGAGCGCGCAGCCATCGACCTGGTGTTCGTACCGACGTACTCGATGGAGATGCTCAGCGACGAGGCGCGTCTCACCTTGGGCTTGATGTAGCTCGGGGCACGTCCAGCACCGGTTCAGCCTGAGTATAGACGGCAGAGGTGCATCCAGGATGTTCCCGCAACGGCGAGTGAAGAGGCACATCCAGCAGCGGCATACGGTCTGGAAGACGACTCGAAACGCCGTCCATCGCAGAGACGCATCCACCACGTCACTCTATGCCGTTGTCCCTCTCACTCAGCGAGTCTCCCCTCCGCCAGGCGGAGCGAGCGCTCCGGAAACCCAGCTCGACCGTGTGGCTCCAGAGCGTGTGCGTCCGAACGACGCGATTTGACGAAGCGCTGGACTTCTACGTCCGCACCCTCGGACTCACCCTCGACGGCGTTGGCATCCACCCGGTGACCTCGGCCCCGCGCGCCAAGATGCTCGATGCCGAGGGCAATCAGGTCTTCGAGCTGGTGGAAGCCGACGGCGACGCGACGCGGGGCGTCCACGAGCTGGCGTTCGGGATGCCCAAACGGACCTGGCATCTGCTCCGTGCCCGGTTGGCCATGCAGGGCGTGGACTACACCGAGGCCGGGCAAAGCCTGTGGCTCGAAGACGTGGACGGCACCACGTTGCGCATCGAAGCGCTAAACATCGCGCAGTAGTCCGCCAGCTCGAGGCGGCCCACTCGCTCCTACCAACTCCCAGAGGCCCCGCCTCCACCGGAGGATCCGCCGCCACCGCTGAACCCGCCACCGGACGAGCTGGAAGGCACCGAGTGGCGCACGCCATCGATCATCACGCTGGACTTTCCCGCACGACGGGCGTTTCGGATGATCCGCGCCTTCCGCCGCCGCTTCCGACGCGCTTTCCTGAAGCGAGGCCGGGTCTCCAGGTATCGGTTGAGCCCGATCACCACCACTGGGATCACCAGCGTGAGCGCGAGCCACCAGCCGACATCGGTCAGCATGCCGATTCCGATGCCAGCCAATCCTCCAGCCAGAGCCCCGAGCCATCCGAGAACGACCTCGCCGGCGCGTCCGTCCCGGCCGGTGTACAGGTGCCCGGCAATCTGGAAGAACAGAAACAGCGGCAGCAACAGAAGCCCAATCAGGTCGCCGTCATCGGTGGCGACATCGTCAGGCGGAACGTAGGTGCCTTCGATGCTGCCAAGGATGGCATCCACCCCGAGCAGCACGCCCGCATCGAAATCGCCAGCTCGAAACTGAGGGACGATCACGTTTCGGATGATCCGTCCCGCCATCGCGTCGGTGAGGTCGCCTTCGAGGCCAAAGCCGACTTCGATGCGCAGCTCCCGGTCGTCGCGCGCGACGAGAAGCAGGACTCCGTTGTCCGCACCCGCCTGACCGAGCCCCCAGGTCCGAAACACTGTCGTGGCGAACTCCTCTAGAACAGCACCGTCCAGCGACGGGATGGTCAGGACAACGACCTGTGCGCCGGTGGAGTCTTCGAACTGAGCCAGGCGTTGCGCAAGCCCTGATTCGACGTGAGCAGATAGAATATCGGCCTGGTCCACAACGCGACCGGTAAGCGCCGGGACGTTCGGCTGAGCCAGTGCCGAGGCCACCACAACGAGCCCGAGGAAGCTCACAAACAGTGACGGACGCATTACCACCCCCCCGAAGCACCTCCACCACCTGAGAACCCGCCGCCTCCACTGAACGAGCTGCTGCTGCTGAACGAGCTGGACGACGACGAACTCGATGAGGTGTAGGTCGGGACGGTGTAGGCATGTCCCTCGAATACGATGCGGGTGTCCCCACGCTTTCGCGCTCGGGCAAACGCCTTTCGGAGCCGCCTTGCCTTCTCGCGCTTGGCGAGCTGCTTGATCCGCTCCTGCTTGCCCCACGGAGATAGGGCCATCCATGCCGTCAGCCCGAGATAGACACACGCATATCCGATCACGAACACCCAATGGAGGTTGGGAATGGCAGGTGTGTGGCTGAGGACGAGGCCCCCGATCCCGACAAACGGCGCCGAGACGAGCAGCGAAATCACTCGGCCGACGGGTCCAAACCGAACCACCCCTAGCAGGGCGATAAAGATGGGGAGGCCCGCAAATAACAGCGCCGTCAGCAGCCCCTTGCCCAACGAGAGGTCATCCGACTCCACCAGTCGAGCGGGGGGCTCGTACGTCCCTTCCAGTGCGCCCAGGATGGCCTCAACGGCTCCGAGTGTTCCACTCTCGAAGTCGCCAGCTCGAAAGCGGGGTGTCATCTCGTCTCGAATGATGGCGCCGGCAAGCCGGTCAGTCAGGTCTCCTTCAAGACCGAGGCCTACCTCGATCCGGATCTTTCGGTCGTCGCGCGCGATGAGGAGCAACACACCGTTGTCCACGTCGGACTGGCCCAGCCCCCACGTTCGAAACACGGTCGTGGCGAACTCCTCGAGCACCTCGCCGTTCAGCGAGGGGACCGTCAGCACCGCGACCTGATTGGTCGTAGAGTCCTCGTGTGCGGCGAGGCGCTGCGAAATGGCGGACTCGATGTCAGGAGAGAGCAACTCGGCCCGATCCACCACACGTCCGGTAAGCGCGGGCACCGCTGGCTGCGCGCTGGCGACCATCGCCAGTCCCATTCCGATGGCCGCGAGGAGTCCTCGTCTCATTCGTCCCGGACGCGGATTTCGTCCGACAGCTCATCCGTGTCGTCGTCTCGGATCTCGACGCCCCGGCGGTGGAGTAGCTCACCACACCGGTTGATGGCCAACACCATTCCCTGGGCTAGGCTGCCCCCCAGGATGCCCGTGCGAATCAGGTCCACCACCTCAACCCACTCCTCCTGTTCCACCTTGGCGTTGATGCCTGCATCCCCGATCACCTCGATGCGATGCTCGAAGAGCGACACGAACAGCAAAATGCCCGTTCGGTCTCGGGTATCGAAGACTTCTTCTTCCAGAAACGCCTCCGCCGCCCGGCGATGAACGCGGACGTCGAGCCGGTCGGCCCCAGCGAGGACCCGCCGCATCGGATCGATGCCCATCGCCATGAGCGCTCCGACCACGCCACCGGCAGTCATGGCTGCAGCCATCCATCCAGCGGAATAGATCCAGCTTAGTCCCCATCCGTCATGGGTCCAGGCGATGGCGAGCGACACGACGGCCACGAGAAGCGCTCCAAAGCTGGCCGCTCTCCAGATCGCCACCTGATAGGTCCCACTCCGCCGGACAACGTACGGGACAATCTCACCCGCCGTTCGGGTCTCCGCCTCCGCCACCGCCTCTCGGATAGCCTCGCGTTGAGTATCGGTAAACAAGGTGTCAGCCATTCTGCATCAGGGAGAGAGAATCATTGCCGTGTCTGTGGACCCCGCAAATCGGCGGGCGAGGGTGAGAACGTCCGAGTCCGTCACGCGAGTCAGGGGAGCACTCAGGGGCGAGAGACTGGCCGGGTCGTATCCGGGCTGGCGGCCACCACCGTCGCGGTACAGCTGCGTCACCGCGTCCAGCCAGTGACGAGGCGTTGGAGACCGAAGGTCCCGAAGCAAGCGCCTGCGAGCCCGCGAGACATAGAGCGCATCGCCAGACAGCGCCTCACGTATGGCGGTCTCGAGGCCGTCGGCTCCCATCGCGCTTTCCTCCACCAGCACGCGCAGCCATGCCGACTCCGTCCACGGAACCCGTGCGGCCTCGACCGTCAAGGACCCCAGATCTGCCGTCCGCAGCGATGCCTCAAGGGCCCCGCGAAGCACCTGCAAGGGCGCCTCATCGCCAGCTCGAGACGAAATCCGGAGCGCAACGTCTAGAACGCCGTAGTCTCCAGCCCCCTCCACCCGAGGGGCTGTTCCATCGAATCGGACGGGATCCCCGAAGCTGATGCCGTCGGACGCCTGCACCAACGCCAGGCGTCGGCCCGCCACGGATGCCGCGACCTCAGGGTCGTCAGCCCCCACCACCACTACTGTAAACGCTCCGGGGTCTGAGAACAGCGCGGCTAGCGGAATTGGAAGGCCTGCGCCCTCTTCGCCATCTCTCCAGATCGGATCCAGGCGATCCACTGCCGTGTAGCGGGCTCGAGCGGGCGAGAGGTCTCCTGCAAACACTCTCGACAGACCGCCAATCAGGACCTCGAGGTCCGGCCCCTGCGCATCGATGCGACGCTCTGTCGCCGCGAGGGTCGCCGTCAGTCCTTCGGCTTCCCACCTGCGGACGAGGGGCTGGTCCACTTCGACGGAATCGCGTGGGGACAACGTTGTCCAGCCCCCCTTCGCAATGGCTCGCAGCACATAGCCCTCTGCATCGGGGAGATGCTTGTACACCACAACCGCGCCATTGGCGAGCGTCCACTGTGTGACGTCCAGAAGCGGGAAAACTGACTGCGACAGGATGGCACCACGCGGTGTCGGCGGGAGATCGAGGGGGGGCGGTGCGGGAGGCACCTCGGGTAGCGGTGGAGGTGGGGGGACCGACGGCACCGCCGCCGACGACAGGGGCAGAGGCGTGGGAGGCTCTACCACGGCCTCCGCCGTTCCGCAGGCCGAGCCAAGTAGGGCAACCAGGATCCATGCAGCGCGCATCCCGAAACGTACGACGCTCATTCCGATCGGTGGGAGCGCCGCATGAGCACGGCGTAGGCACCCAGACAGAGGACGGATACAAGAACCGCCAGCCCGGCCAGCCGCAGCGCAGAAAGGCCTCCGCCGGGCTGCTGGAGCCGCGCGTAGAGCAGCAATGGAAGCGTCTGCGTCGTCCCAGGCAGGTTGCCCGCCACCACGATGGTCGCCCCAAACTCTCCGAGCGCGCGCCCGAAGTGAAGAACCGTCCCAGCCCCGATGCCCCGCGCGGCGAGGGGCAGCACGACACGTCTGAAGCGTGCGGCCGGCCCAGCTCCGTCGATCTGGGCGGCATCTTCCAGCGTCCGATTCACACCCAGGAACGCCGCCTTCGAGGCTTGCACCAGAAGCGGAAAACCCACGACCGAGCTGGCGAGAACTCCGGCAGCCCATGTGAACGCGACCGTCCGAGGCAGCAGCAGCAGCAACGCGTACCCCGTCACCACCGGAGGGAGCACCAGCGGGAGTAGCGTCGCTTGCTCAGCGGCGAACCACAGTGGGCCTGTGCGACGAGCAAACAGGTACCCCAACCCCACGCCCGGCACCATCGCCAGCGCGGTCGCGAGGCTGGCCGCCCGGAGCGACAGCGCAATGGCCTCCCATTCCGCATCCGTCATGGCAGCGGCGGCCCGAAGCCGTGCTCATGCCACACCGCCTGCATCTCCGGCGCCTCGAGCTGGCCAATCCACTCAACGGCCCGAGGATCTTCACTCACCGCCACCCCCATATAGCGGATGTCTGGCGTGTTCGACGCCTCGAACCGGTACACGACCGCCAGCTCGTCGGCGGCCAGTGCGTCAGACGCATAGACCACCGCGGCGTCTGCAGCAGACCGCTGAACGGCGACGAGGGCCGCCCGCACATCCGCGACCGGCACGATCCGGTCCTGGACGAAATCCCAAGAGCCGATCTGCTGAAGGGCAACGGTCGCATACTCACCTGCTGGCACATGCGACGGATCCGCCAGGGCGATCCGCGAGGCCGTCGCCAGGGCGTCGGCCGCGGAGCGGGCTGGCGGCGTTCCAGGTGGACCGACAATCACAAGAGCGCCACGCGCCAGCTCGACAGACTCTCCGTGTATGAGACCGCGCTCATCAAGACGTTCGATCCATCGGGGATGCGCCGCGAGAAACACATCCGCAGGAGCCCCCTGCTCGATCTGCTGACTCAGCAGCGAGGTCGGCCCCACCGAGATGCGAATCGGCACGCCGGGCTGGCGGTCGGTCGAGGCGTGAGCGATGTCTGCCAGCGAGGCGGCAGCGAACACGACCAGCGCGTCGTCCTCAGCCGGAGCGCAGGCGGTCAGAAAGCTTCCGGCCAGGAGCAGGGCCAGAACCCCACGCACTACCCTGCCGAAGGGGCGGGGACCTGGGCGAGGGCGCGCTGGGCGCGGGCGCGGAGCGAGTCTCCAGGTTGCGTCAGCTCGATGACCCGCTCGAAAGACACACGGGCGCTATCCGCCCACTCTGGCTGGAACGAGGCGCGCATCAGTCGGAGATCGGCGAGCAGGAACGTCGCGGCGGCATGATCCGGCTCGGCGTCGAGGATCCGCTGGACCTCCTCGATGGGTCTCATCGGAGGCGTGGAGGGGTCGAACCGGAGGGCCTCGGCCAGCGCCAAGCGTACATCCGCGTCTTCTTGCAGAGCGAGACTCCGTTCGAAGTCCGCAATGGCCCGGCGCGCCCACTGAGCACTCTGCGTCGGATTGATCTCCCGGACCTCGAACGCCGCTGTCAGATAGAACCGACCTGCCTCGTACCACCCTTCCGCGGTGTTCGCGCCTTCGAGGGCATCCACCTGGGCCTGATTGGCCTCTGGCAGCGGAGGCGTACCATCTGGGATGGGAGTGGCTTCAGGAAGGGGTGCGGTGGCCTCCACTGTTGACTCCGGCGTGCGAGATTCACTCCAGAGCGTGATGGCATACAACCCCACCACCACAGCCAGTCCAGTGCCGATCAGAGCAAGGGCGCGCCGTCCCGGTGCAGACGACGCCCTCTCGCTCACCGGTGGAGCCTCGGCAGGCGGTGGCTCCACAAGGGCGAGAGTCGCCCCGCACTGGTTGCAGAACGCCGCGCCAGCCGGGTTCACATGCGAACACGAGGGACACAGGATGCCGTCCAGCTCGGCGGAATCCGTGAAGGCGGTCCCGCACAACTCACAGCGCTCGGAACCAGGGCGGCCAATGGCCCCGCAGGACGGACAGACGGGAGGGGTGCTCACAGATCAGCTCAGGATGACGTGCCCAGGCGCTTCTTTCCTAGCTCCTCCACGACGCGTCGGAATTCCTGTGCAGGCTTAAACACGGGCGAATAACGGCGTGGCACCCGAACCGTCTCGTCGGTTCGAGGATTGCGTGCCGTCCGGGGAGCGCGCTCAACCGCTTTGAACGTCCCGAACCCCCGCAACTCGACCCGGTCGCCCTCCGCAACAGCATCCAGCACGGTGTGCATGAAGCCGTCCACGACGGCTTCGGTTTCGATCTTCGTCAGGCCTGTCGCACCAGCAATTCGGTCGACGATTTGGGCTTTGGTCATGGGGACTAGGAGGTGGACTCGACGGATGATACGACGGTCTCGTATGCAGGTCGGGGTGGCACAGAGCCCGATCTGAGGCTAATTTTCGGCGAGGTCGTGTGCCCCAAGGCGATGCCACCACGGCTCCTTTAAACGTCCCCCTCTCCAAGGTCTGCTGTCCATGCGAGTCTTGTTTGTCGCCGGTGAAGTCGCACCGTTCTCCGACACCACGGAAACAGCCCGTTTGATCCGCGCGCTCCCCGAAGCACTTCAGGAGACGAAGGGCGTTGAACCTCGGATCATGATGCCACGCTACGGGATTGTTTCCGAGCGTCGCAACCGCCTCCATGAGGTCATCCGCCTGAGTGGCGCAGAGATCCCGGTCGGGGATGCCTCCGACACCCTCAAGGTGAAGGTGGCGTCGATTCCTGGGATCCGCCTCCAGGTCTACTTCATGGACTCGGTGGACTTCTTCAAGCGCAAGGGGCTTCACCGCGAGCGCAAGACGGAGGTGCTCTTCGAGGACAACCCGCACCGCGCGCTCTTCTACGCTCGCGCCGCGCTCTCTACTGCGGAGAAGCTGGGCTGGAACCCAGACATCGTCCATGCATCGGGCTGGATTGCCTCGTTCGTCCCACACGTGCTCCACAATGAGCTGGCGGACAACGAGCTGTTTGCCGCTGCGCACTCGGTCTACACGCCGGATGTTATCGAGGACTACACCGCCGAGCTGACAACCGAACAGGCGGAAGAGCTAGGCCTCCCAGATAGCTTCGGCGGCCGGTCGCTGCGCTCCATCGGAGTCGAGACCGCCAGTGGCGTCGCCTATGCCTCAGGAGACGCTGCCGCCGATGGCGAGCCCGACGGGCCCGTGCTCGCCGGCGAGCCAGAGGCTCTCGCTGATACTGCCGCGGACCTCTACGCCTCCCTCGGCACCTGATCGCCTCGAGCTGGTGAGATCGCCAGCTCGTGAATGATGCGAGCGGGCTCTGCACGATGGTCGTGGTGCAGGTCACTTCTTTGCAGGATCCGCAGAGCACGCGGCTCTGTGCCGTGGTAGGCTCTGGGCGGCCTACCCATTGGTGGGCCTTTTTGCGCCCCTTCACGCGAAACCACGGAAGAGGGCGTTGTCACAGCGGCGCAGATCCGCGCCGCTGAGGTCTCCCCATGTTGCCTGTGCGCTCTCTCAACCTGGCCGCGCGTTTTGCGGCTCCCCTCCTGCTCCTTCTGACGCTGTCTGCGTGCCAAGACCCAACCGGCGTCGGGCTGGGCCTGATCGACGATGACGCGTCTCAGCCAAATGCTCAGAGTGTGTTCGCTACGTCGGCCTCGCTTCAGCCCGCTGAGACCACAACAGCTGGATTCGCCAGCTCGGGTGCTCCAGTGCAATCGCGCGTTCTGATTGGCAGTGTCGTCGATCCGCTCTACGGTGATGCCAGCGCTCGGGCCTATCTGGATGCCAACCTTCCGGGGGCCGGCCGGCCCGAGAACTTCCAGGACAGCACCATCACTGCTGTGGCCCTCCAGCTTCGCTTCGACACCTACATCAGTGTGGACAGCGACACGTCGTTTTACGTCTACGGCGACCCGGCTGCTGAGCTGCCCGTCGAGATCCGCGAGATCACGTCCGGCTGGGCCCCCACCGATCTGGCCGTGAATGCCACTCTCCCGGTTGGCGATGCTGTCCTCGCCACGGGAAGGATCCTTCCGACGGACACCACAGTCACCATTAACCTGGATCCAGCGTGGGTGTCCGCGAATGCGGACAAGATCCGCTCAACGGAGTTTCTCACGGAGTTCGAAGGCTTCGAGGTTCGGGTCCCTGATGCGACCGTCTCCGGAGGGATCCGAGGCTTCAATGTGTCTTTGAGCGACATGCTGGTCGCCACCTCTCAAGACACTCTAGAGTTTCCCATCAACGAGGTGCTCACCTCCCTGAATCAGGAGGACGCAGCGCCTTCTACAGACCTGCTGGCAATCCGGGCAGGGCGTGCCAGCGCACTGGCATTCGAGTTCGACTTCGCCCCCATCGGGGTGTCCGCACTTGCGAGAGCCGACGTGCGCCTTCCCCTTGACCGCTCTCAGGCGGGGGGCGCGGCCTTCGTTCGCCCGCTTGCGCGCCAGGCCCTGTTGACCGGCATTCCGTCCAACTCAGAGCAGGTCCAGTTGAGCGTCCTGTCTATCGGATCTGAGGGAGATGTGACCTCCCAGGGTGCAGCAGGCTTCACTGCGGCCATCCAGGACGTCCTGATCGGCACCCAGAGCTATGACCGCTACGATGTCACCTTGCAGTCCAACCCGGTCTCGCTGGACGTACTTCCGGTGATCGTCGCCCCTCCCGCGGACCAGCCGGGTCCCCGCTTCACGCTGACGCTCGTCGGCCAGCCCGTCCAGTGATGCTGAGCAACGTTTCCGCAGCGCGCGTGTCTCCCGTTTCTTCCTCTATGTCCCGATCTTTCTCCACGGTGCGCTCTGTCTTCGTCGTGCTGGCGGCCCTGCTGTCCGCCGAGGCCTCAGCCCAAGTCGGAGGCTCCAATGATTACGGGTCGATCTACTCGCGGTACGGTCTCGGCGAGCGCGCTGGCTTCAGCTCCTCCCAGGCGGCAATGCTCGGCCGCACCGGTGTGTCGATGCGGACTGGCATCTACAACGACCTCGGCAACCCGGCCCTGTGGTCTGACCAGACCGTGACCACCTTCACGGTCTCGGGCGGCGTCACAGGCACCCGCTCTATCGATGACCTGAACACGGAGGCGAGCCGCGCGACTGCTGGCGACTTGTTTGGCATCCAGTTTGGCGTCCCGATTCTTCCCGGACGGCTGGGTGCGACCGTGAGCTACCGTCCCTATTCCAGAACCAACTACCGGTCTGCGATCGCCGACAGCATTGAGGTAGAGGGAACGTCGGTGGACTATCAATTGAATCAGGAAGGCGCAGGCGGGCTTCAAGAGATCGGTGGCGGGTTAGGGCTTCGCATCGGTGACGCGATCCAGGTTGGCGCCAGCGCGAGTGCCATCTTCGGGTCCACCGAGTACCTCGAGCGGACCACGTTCGACGACCCCGGCTTTGTGGAGACCCGCCGGGCGCTGGGAACGCAGTACCGAGGCGTCACGGCCACCCTCGGTGCCGCCGCCACCCTCCGAGGCCTCACCAATGAGAACGACGGATTGACGTTCGGCGCGGCTCTGACACTCCCGACGCGCCTGGATGCCAGCCGCACCCTGACCGTCGGCAACAGCCTGGACCGCGACACCCTCGCCAGCTCGATCGACGGCGAGGCGACGCTTCCGCTTGCGGCTCGAGCTGGCGTCGCCTTTCGTTCGGGGGGCCGGTGGCTCGTGACCGCCGAGGGCCTCTACGAGCCGTGGAGTCAGTTCGAGACGACTCTCCCGGTTGGCGGGTTCGATGCGTCGCGGGGCGTGAACGAGTTGCAGGACCGACTCCGTGTGGGCGGCGGATTCCAGTTCGTCCCGTCGCTCTCGCGCAACGCCCGGCTGTTCCA
Source organism: Bacteroidota bacterium (assembly GCA_039815415.1). GTDB lineage: Bacteria > Bacteroidota > Rhodothermia > Rhodothermales > Rubricoccaceae > JBCBZH01. The sequence continues at coordinate 16,919 of JBCBZH010000014.1, read as the reverse complement.
GCGCTCGGCCTATCGGCTTGGCGGCTACGCCGAGCAGGCGCTCTATGCCCCCACCGGATCGAGCGTCTCTACCCTCGCCCTGACCGGCGGCATCTCGCTCCCCACGCGCCTCACTGGCGCCCGGTTCGACCTCGGCTTCGAACTCGGAACGCGGGGATCGACAGACGGCGTCCTGGTGCGCGACACGTTTTTGAAGGGCTCCGCGACCATCAATTTTGGCGAACGATGGTTCGTCCGTCGTAGACTGGACTAGGCGGCGCCCGCCCGTTCTCCTCATCCGCGTTGACTCTGTTTCCTATGCGATCCCACCGCTTCCATGTTCTGTCCCTTGTCGCTGCGCTCGCGCTTCTGTCGGCGTGTGCCGCCCCGGCGACGGACACAACCTCCACGGCGACCACCACCACGGAGGTATTCACCCCGGACGGGCCCGCTGCTTATGGCCCTGGCGAATACTGCGCAGACACCTACGTGATCGTCACCGAAAACGCCCGGACGAACTTCTCTCTGGGTGCCGAGAACTACCGAAACAACGACTACTGCGGCGCTTATCCCTACCTGCAGTGGCTGCTCGCCAACGATCCGCTCTTCACCGGAGAAGATCCTGATGATCGGAATTTTCTTCGCATGGCGGGGGTCTATGAGCAGTTCGCGCAGGAGGCCGATTCTTCGGAGCGCCGTGTCTGGCTCGATTCCTCGCTGGCGGTCCGCCAGGAAGGCCGCGAGGCGATGGACGCCGCAGGCATCGCGTACGAGCCCTACCTCCGGGATCTCGTGGAGGGCTTCTTCTACTTCTCGAATGCCGCGTACTACGATGACGCCAGCCAGAAGCAGTACGCCGCATTTAACCGCGCGTTGACATCCAAGCCCGACAGTCTTGAGGACTGGTACCTCGGGCAGCTCTTCATCGGCTCTGCCGAGCAGTTCCCGGGCGGTGCACCCAACACCGAGCGTGCCGAGTACGTGGAGCGCCTCGCCTACTACGCCGACGAGACGGCCACACAGCAGTACTACACGTCGTACGCGACCTTTCTGAAGACCCCGCCGCCGGAGGGCGTCATCGGCGCCGTGGATGACTCGGCGGTCATCGCCATTATCAGCGCGTTCAACGACGGCACAGCGACAGAGCAGCAGAAGCTGCAGCTCCTCGGACTGGTGCTTCAGGACGAGGCTCGAGTGGACAGCGCCGGCGGCGACGCGGACGCGCTCCGCCGATCGCTGCTGACCGACCCGGTTGTGACCAACAACGTGGACAATCCCCGGACGCTTCTGGCACTTTCGTTCCAGGCGTTTGGCGATGGCAACACGGCTGAGGGTGATAACCTCTTCAACCGTGCTCTCACCAATGCCCCATCCAACGCGGCGCGAGCAGACTACATCTACGCGCGCTCTCGCCGCGGCTACGGTGGCAGTTGCAGTCAAGCCCTCCAGTATGATCGGACGCACGCACCGTGCCTCTACGAGAACCTGAACGCGCTCGGACGCCGTGTGGGAACCCAGCGGTCGCTCACGGGCCGGTTCAACTACTGGTGCCTCTCGGACCGCTATCGCCAGCTCGCCGCGTCCACAAGCAACTCCCAGATCGCCAGCGCAGCGCGCCGGGCAGCTGCTCAGTACAACCGGGCAGGACCAACCCGCGAGCAGTACTTCTTCGAGGGCTACAAGCCCGGCCAGACGGTCTCCTGTGGCATCACCGGCGGCTCCACCCGCGTGCGCTAGTCGCCAGCTCGTTGTCTCCTGATCACCGGCCGTTCTCATGGGAGAGCGGCCGGTTTTCGTTCCAGGCCCCAGGGGCCCGAGAGCAACTCTTGGAGGGGATGCGTGTCTTGGAGAGGTAACGCTTCGTCGCATTCCGACGGTACCGACGCGGCCTCTTCCCGAATCGCGCATGGCACCCCCTCGCTTTCTCTGGCTTGTCATCGGGCTGGCGACGCTCGCTGCCTGCTCCGTCCCGCCCGTAGCTCCACCCGCCAGGTCGTCATTGGCACCGTCGCCTACAGTGTCCTCATCGACCGCATGGGGCCCCGAGGGGCTCTGTACGGACGTGTACATCTTGACGATTGATAACAAGAGGACGTACTACAGCCTCGCTGCTGAGAATGTCCGGAACAGCGACTACTGTACCGCCTACCCGTACCTGCGGTGGTTGCTCGCCAACGACCCGCTCTTCACCGGGCAGGACCCGGACGATCGCAATTACCTCCGCATGGCGCGCGTGTACGAGCACTTCGCGCTGGCGGTGGACTCCTCCGAGCGGCGCGCCTGGCTGGACTCGGTGCTGGCCGTACGCCAGCAAGGGCGCGAGGCGATGGAGGCGGCTGGCGTCGCGTACGAGAGCTATGCCCGCGATCTCGTGCAGGGCTTCTTCTACGTCACCTACGCCGGGGTCTATCCGGATGCAGAGCGGCGTCAGCACGATGCGTTCACTCGGGCGTTCGAAGCCCAACCTGACAGCCTCAGCGACTGGACCCTCGGCCAACTCCTGGTTGGATCTGAGATCGCATTCGGCTCGGACCGTCCCAATCCAGACCGAGCAGCCTTCGTTGAGCACCTTGCGGGTCATCTCGATGACTCCGCCACGCAGGCCTCGTTCCGGTCATTCGCCGAAGCGCTCCGAGCGCCGCCGCCAGCAGACACGCCACTCGCCGACGAGGTGCTTCTCCAGCTCGTTGCCACCTTCGACGCTGGCGAGGCCACGTGCGAGCAGGCTCGGCAACTTCTCGGCGTGGTGGTCGCAGATCCCGACCGGTTGATTCGCGCCGATGCGGATCCGGCAGACCTCCAAACCGCACTTCTGCAAGACCGGTGCATCACTGATGCGATAGACGACTATGAAACCCTCGCCGCTCTGGCGTTCCAGGCGTTTCGCCGTGACGATTCCGAGGACGGGGAGCCGCTGTTCGACCGAGCCCTCGCACAAGCTCCTTCCAACACAGTCCGCGCGGATCTCCTGACGCTCCGCGCGCAACGCCAATACGGAAACCCGGATGCGCTCCTCGAGCTGGCGACTCGATACGACCCAACGCATGGACCGAGCCGGTTCACCCAGCTCCGGCGTCTCGCCCAGCGCGTTGGGCAGCAGACCTCACTCAACGGCCGGTATAACTATTGGTGCCTCGCGGACCGATTCCGCCAGCTCGCCGCCTCTACCTCCGACGCAGAGCTGGCGCTGAGTGCTCGCGAGCTCGTGCCTCGGTACGAACGCAGCGCGCCTCGTCTGGAAGACGTGTTCCTGGAAGGCCTTAAGCCTGGCGACACGGTGGCGTGTTCGATCACCGGAGGCACGACGCGCGTGCGATAACCGGACGGCGCGACGCAGGTATCTTTGGAGCCCGTCTCTCCCCTGCTCCATGTCGCTCATTGCTTCCGTCCGCGCCCGTCAGATCCTCGATAGTCGAGGCAACCCCACCGTAGAGGTGGATGTCATCACCGATGACGGAGCCATTGGCCGGGCTGCCGTCCCCTCAGGCGCCTCCACCGGTGAGTACGAAGCTGTGGAGCTTCGAGATGGCGACTCCGAGACCTATCTCGGGAAAGGGGTTCTGAATGCAGTCGAGAACGTCAACGAGACCATCGCGCCGGAAGTCGCCGGTGTGGACGTGTTCGACCAGGCCCATCTGGACGCGCTGCTCAACGAGATTGACGGCACCGAGAACAAGTCTCGACTGGGTGCTAATGCCACGCTTGGCGTGTCGCTAGCCGCTGCGAAGGCAGGCGCCATCGTCGCCGGGCTGCCGCTCTTCGCGTACGTCGGAGGTGCCAACGCGCGTCGGCTGCCGGTGCCGATGATGAACATCCTGAACGGAGGCAAGCACGCGGATAACTCGGTGGACTTGCAAGAGTTCATGGTGATGCCCGTGGGGGCTGAGACGTTCTCCCAGGGCCTCCAGATGGGTGTCGAGACGTTTCACCACCTCGCGAAGGTGCTTAAGGGCAAGGGCTACTCCACGGCGGTCGGCGATGAGGGCGGCTTTGCTCCCAACCTGAAAAGCAACGAGGAGGCTCTCGATCTGATCCTGGAAGCCATTGAGGCGGCAGGCTACGTGCCGGGCGAAGACCTCTACATCGCACTGGACCCAGCGGCATCCGAGATGGTCACGGATGGCGTGTACCGCTTCTACAAGTCCGACCCGGACCGTGAGGTCTCCTCTGAGGAGATGGTCGAGTTCTGGACCGACTGGGTGGACCGCTATCCCATCATCTCCATCGAGGATGCGATGGATGAGAACGATTGGGACGGCTGGGCGGCCCTCACGGAAGCCGTCGGCGACCGCGTCCAGCTCGTCGGCGACGACCTGTTCGTCACCAACACGACGCGCCTGCAGCGCGGCATCGACGAGGACGTGGCAAACGCCATTCTCGTCAAGCCCAACCAAATCGGCACGCTCACAGAGACGTTGGAAGCCGTCGAGCTGGCGCATCGATACGCGTACGGGTCGGTGCTCAGTCACCGGTCGGGCGAGACCGAGGACACCACCATCGCGGACCTCTCCGTCGCCACCGGAGGCGGCCAGATCAAGACCGGCTCGGCATCGCGCAGCGACCGGCTGGCGAAGTACAACCAGCTCCTCCGAATCGAAGAGATGCTGGGCGATGCGGCAGTCTACCCCGGCATGGAAGCGTTCCGGTGCTAGGCTCTTCCCATCTGAGCCCGCCAGCCCGTAGATTTCGCCGTCCCCCGCGCCTGACGACTCGCCCTCATGTCTCGACGCTTTCGATTCCGCCTTGTGGTCGTTGGCCTCTGCGCCCTCGCGGCGTGGGTGCTGTTCTTCGATAGCCACAGCGTGATCCGGCGGGCCAGCTACGCCCGCGAGCTGAGCCGCCTGACAGCAGAGAACGAGCGTCTGCGTGCGGAGAACGTCGTGCTCAGCCGCCAGCTCGAGCGCGGCCTAGACGCCGAGATTGTGGAGCGGGTCGCGCGCGAAGAGTACGGGATGCGGCGTCCCGGCGAGCGGGTGTACCGCGTGGAGACCGTCTCTGAGTAGCTCATGACAAGGGCGGACGAGCCGGGACGGTTTGTGGTCGGCATCGACCTGGGCGGGACCAACCTCAAGGCGGGACTCGTGGAACGCACGCGCGGCGTGATCGCGCGCACGTCGCTCCCGTCTCAAGCCACTGCTGGGCCGGACGCCGTCCTTGACCAGATGGCCGAAGGCGTGGCCGACGTGCTGGCGGCGCTGCCTCCAGGTGCCCCCCTCCTCGGCATTGGGATCGGCTCACCAGGCTTGGTATCCCTGGATCGCCAGACGGTTAGCAAACCGCCTAACTTCCCCGGTTGGGACGTGGTCAACCTCCGTACCCAACTCCAGGTTCGGCTTGCAGACACGCCGCTCAACGGGCCGATCCTCGTTGAGAACGATGCCAACGTCGCAGGGCTCGGCTCTGCCTTCTATGGCTCGGGCATTCCCTTCGACTCGTTCATCATGGTGACGCTGGGCACCGGCGTGGGCGGAGCCATCATCGTCAACAAGCGACTGTTCCGAGGCGTCACCGGTGCTGCAGGCGAGATCGGCCACGTGTCCATCGACTACGAAGGGCCCTACTCTCGAGCTGGCGTTCCGGGAGCCATCGAGGCTTACCTCGGCCAACGCTACCTCTCCCACCACGCGCGCTATCAGCTGCTCTCGCGCGAGACCAACCTCCACGAGACCGCCGGACAGGAGCTTCGGCACATGGACCCTCGGCAGCTCCACGCCGCTGCGGCGTCCGGAGACCGCGCGGCGACGGAGGTCCTGGCTTGGGCGGGCCACAAGCTGGGCGTCATGCTTGGCTCGGTCATCAACCTGCTGGACATCCGAAAGGTGGTCGTGGGCGGCGGCACCTCTCAGGCTGAGGAGTTCATCCTCGGCCCAGCTCGGGAGGCGCTTCTTCGCCATACGATGCCCGCCATGATGGAGGGCGTCGAGCTGGTGCTGGAAGAGAAAGGCAACGAGGTCGCCCTGCTGGGAGCCGCCCGTTTGGTGTTCGAGTACGAGGAGGACGCCTAAGCCCCGTCCGCACAAGCACACGGAACGGTTCGGCACGGCGTTGGCACCGGGAGCCTCCGTTGGGGGCCATTCCCATTGATACCTTCCAGCGTTGCTCCCCCCGCTGCGTGCTTCGGCGTCTCATCCCGGCTCTCCTGCTCGTCTTCTCGGCTGCCGCCGCAGAGGCCCAGGTTCCAGACAGCCTGGCCCGGCCTCTTCCCGACTCGCTCCTCGCGCCCCCAGACACGACGCTCCCAGCGACTCCAATCGCCAGCTCGGACGACTACGGCGTCCCCCTTTCTCCAGCTGTCGATGGCGGACTGGAGGCACCCATCGAGTTCACCTCGAGGGACTCTCTCCGTATCGAGCTGGCGCCCCGGGATTCCACGGATCGTCCCAACGATCGCGTATCGCTCTTCGGCGAAGCCACGGCGGTCTATGAAGGCGCGACCCTCATGGCAGGTGTGCTGGAGTACCTAGCCTCGCAAGAAGAAGTTCGGGCACGGGCTCTGGACTCAGATTCCGGCTCCGTGGGCCTCCCTACGTTCACCCGTGAAGGGGATGAATCGTTCACAGGTCGCCAGTTCGTGTACAACCTTCGCACAGAGCGGGGACGTGTTACAGGCGTCCGAACGACTCTTGAAGACGGCTACCTTCTTGCCGACATCATCAAGCAGTGCGGTCCGAACGAGATCTGCGCTGCGGACGCGGCTTATACCACCTGCGAGGGCGAAAATCCACTCTACGCTCTCCGTGCTGGACGCATCAAGGTGGTCGATGGGAAGCGTGTCTTCACCGGCCCCGTCCGACTCGAGCTCCTCGGACTGCCCACGCCTCTGTGGCTTCCTTTTGGCTTCTTCCCGGCTGCAGAGGGGCGGCGGAGCGGCCCCCTCCAAGTCTCATATCGGCAGGAAAGCGACTTCGGGCTGACGCTCGACAACGTCGGCTGGTACTGGGCCATCAGCGACTACCTAGATGCGCAAGTCGCAGGCAAGATCGGAACGTTGGGGTCGTTCGAGGTGCGCGGGCAGACGCAGTACAACCGGCGCTACGCGTACAATGGCCGCCTCGGCCTGTCGTATGGACGCATTCGACGGGGTGAACGGTCGGATCCAGATTTCCAAGCTCGGACGCCGTTCTCACTGAACTGGACCCACAACCAGACGTTCGCTAACCAGTCCACGCTGAGCGGGAGCGTCAACCTCCGAACGGAGAGCCAGCAACGCCTTGCAACGGACATTTCGGACCAGGTCTCGCAATCCACGCGATCCAGCCTTTCGTACAGCCGCTCCTGGCCGGGCGTTGGGCGGTCACTATCGGTCTCTTCTGAGATCTACCAGGACTTCGCCCAGGACCAGACCACGGCGACCCTTCCTCGGATCAGCGTGAGCCAGCAGCGCATCTTCCCCTTCAAGCGCGGTCGTGATGACGCGTGGTACGAGAAGATCCACATCAGCTACACCGGGCGTGCAGACAACAGCTTTCGGTTTGCCTACGCCGACACAACCGGAGGCGTGATCCCGGATTCCACGGTCAACGTCTTAGAGGGCCTGCTCAGCCCATCGGCCTTCACCCGAGCCACCGGGCTGGCAAGCCGCTTCGACTACTCCGCAACCCACACCATCCCCATTCAGGCCGCGTTTCGTGTGCCGCGTTACAACCTCTCGCTCACGCCCAGCCTCACGTTTACCGAACGTTGGGCCGGGGCCGAGCAGCAGTTCACCTTCGTGGACTCGCTGGGCCGCGCTGTCGGCAGCGAAATCCCCGGATTCACATCCGCTCGCCAGGTCTCTGCGTCCGTAACAGGTTCCACAGAGCTGTTCGGCACGTTCCCCGTTCGCATCGGCGCCCTCGATGGCGTGCGTCACGTCGTGCGCCCCTCCGCAACCTTGCGGTACGAGCCTGACTATGCAGCGTTCGGATTCGTCCGTGAGGTCCAGCGCGACGCTGCAGGCAACACCCGCCGCTACGCGACTGTGAACGGCATCCCAACCACCACGACGCGGACGCTGTCGTTCGGTGTGGAGAACGAGTTTCTCACCCGCACGGCTCGCGCGGATTCGACAGGAGAGATTCAGCGTACGACCAACCGCGTGCTCTCCCTCTCCCTCCGGGGCGGCTACAACTTCGGCGACGACGAGCGCCCGATTCAGGACCCGAGCGTCACGTTCAACAGCCAGATTTACGGCTTTACCCTGCAAGGCAACGCCGGCTTCTCTGCATACGCCACCAGCGCGACGGGCGACAATCCGGAACAGACGCATCTGGACGCTACTGGCCGCCTGCTTCGCCTCACTCGAGCCTCCGCCAGCGCGAGCCGCACCTTCGGCCGGTCCCGGGGCCGCAGTGAAGATGTCCGCCCCATTCTTGGAGCCCGCACTCCCGACACCATCTACGGCCCAGCCGATCCCGCATACCGCGCTCCCGTGGTGGGCTTCGTGGACTATGCCGCCCCTATTTCAGCGTCGCTTGGAGCCAACCTCAGCTTCCAGCCTGCCATTGGTAGCGGAGACTCGAGGACAGCAGTGACCCTTGCACTGAACCAGATTAGTGCTCAACTCACCCCCAACTGGGCGTTCACCGGCAGCACCGGCTTCGATGTGGTGGCCCGCAAGTTCACCATCACGCGCATCGGGCTCCAGCGAGATCTCGACTGTTTTGAGATGCGCATCGACTGGACCCCCATTGGGCCTGTAACGGGATTCGGTGTGTCCCTGGGCGTTAAGAGCGGATATCTGAGCCAGTTCCTCCGCCTGGACGCCCCGAGGTCGGTCCGACGCACCGTGCCCTTCTAGGGACTCGTACACACGACAGTCGCCAGCTCGAGGCCCGAGCTGGCGACTGAGATCCCACGAGCCTCAGAAGAGGCGCAGGCGTGGTTTAAGAAGAGTGGGCCTACTCTGCACGCGTGATGATGCGCAGGTCGTACGCACCGACGCCATTGGGCTGAACCGTGGTGACCGCCACCGTCCATTCGCCACGCTCGCCCTCGACCGGTCCGATGCGCGAGAGCGTCGTGGTGCCGGCGTCGTCGTTGCGCCATTCCTCACCCGAGGGCGACTTGACGTAGAGGAAGCCATCGAAGCCGAGCGACAGCAGTTCGACGACGTACGTGCCACCCTCCGCCAGCTCGATCATGTGCGTGTCCACGAACTCGCCCTTGATGGTCTGCTCGTCCTTGTAGTCGAGGCGTCCCTCCGTGATGTCCATGTCGACGACACCCATGCGGTCGATGACCACGGTGTAGTCGCCCATGTCCTGCGAGCCGAACCCGCTCGCCCAGATGGTGTAGGTCCCTCCTTCTTCGGCAATCATCTCGACAAAGGCGTTCCGGTCGCCATCATAGTCGTCGTTGATCCACTCCTCGCCACTGGGGCCGCGCACGATCAGGTAGGTATCGAAGTCTTCGGACTCCATCGCGATCGAGATCTGCTCATGCATGGCGACCTCGATCTCGTGGATTTCGTAGTGGGCTCCATTGTCACGAGTGGGATCGGTGTCGCCGAGTTGTCCGCTGAGAGTCTGGGCCGAGGGCGCGCTTGCGAGAAACACGGCTGCGAGAAGAAGAAGGGCTGTCCGCATTGGGGGTTGAGGAAGTGGAGACTGAAAACTAGCGCTCCGAGCCGCTTCCGTCTCGAAAGGGAGACGAGCTGGCGAATTCACCGTCAGTCAGGAGTGGTGCGGGGGTTAAGTTCCCAAACGGCTTCCCGAACGGGCTTCAGAGCAGTTTGGCGAGGCCTCTGGCATGGGCCGTTCTTCCTCCGGCACTGCACACATGACTCGCACCCTGCTTCTTCTCGTCGGCCTCCTCTGCGGCACGGCGACTGCTCAAGACGGCCAGATCGACACCGCCTTCGGTGCCGATGGCTACGTCGAGAATCTGCCTCAGGAACGCCCCATCCGGCTGGCGGACCTCGCCGTGTCTCCGACCGATGCCGCCGTGTACGTCGGCTGGAGCGGGCGAACAGAGACGGAAGCCTTCGTCGGCCGCGTGACACCGGAGGGCGTTCGCGACGCCACGTTTGGCGCAGACGGACTTGTGGTGATCCCGGTGGACGGCACCGGCGAGACCCTGCGCGCCGTTGCTGTGCGAGCCGATGGGCACGTGCTAGCGATCGGTCAGGCGGCCTCCACCGATGGCTCTGTACCGCCGACGCGCCTCCTGACCGCCCAGCTCAATGACCAGGGCCAACCGGAAACGGTTGCTGTGCTGGACCTGGGCGAATCCGCTCGTGGCGAGGGGGTTGTGGTCTCTGAGACGGGTGCCTACCTGGCCGTGTCGCTCCTCGACTCGCAGACCTGTGGCATTGTCCGCCTGGATGCAGATGGCGTGCTCGACCTAGCGTTCGGCACCGACGGCCTGGTGGTTCTGGCTGTTGGATCCCCCTGTGAGGCGGCGGATCTCGCCCTCACAGAGACCGGAGTGGTCCTGGTCGGCACGCTGAATGACACCATCGGGACCATTGTCCTCGCACAGATCTCGGCGGATGGCCAGTTGGACACCAGCTTCGGTGACAACGGGCTGGCGACGCGCACCTTCGACAGCAGCCAGAACAAGGCGTCATCTCTCGCCGTCGGCCCCACTGGGGACCTCATCGTCGGCGGCCTCTCTCGCAAAGGAAGCGTCGCTGGCCCCCTTCTCCTCCGCTTCGACGCCACGGGGGCTCCCCTCGACTCGTTTGGCTATCAAGGTCTGTACTGGTCAGCGGATGCGCCATCCAACGGCCTGTATGCCGAGCCTCCCGGCGTGGTCGCCCTCTCCGATGGGCGAGTGGTGTTCGCGACCACCACGGCACCGACCGTACGCCTGACTGTCGGCGGCGTCACTTCCGATGGCGAGCGGGACCTCTCGTTTGGCACCAACGGGTTCACGACCGCCACCGAGGCAGTGTCCAACTTCTCCTATGGACGCGGCATCGCCGTGGACTCCAAGGGCCGCGTCCTCGTCGGCGGCGAAGCCATCATCAGTGGCAGCCTCCACCAGCTCGTCATCTCCCGCCTCACGGGCTCCATTGCCTCGACGGCCTCGGAAGGCGAGGCCCCCGTGCAGACCGGCTCGCTCCGGATTGCCCCGAACCCGTCGGTGGGACACACACGCATTTCCACGACCCTCGACAAGTCGGCTACTGTTCAGGCCGTTGTGCTCGATTCCCTGGGCCGCCAGCTCGCCACGCTGCATGACGGTCCCGCTCGAGCTGGCGACCTCGACCTCGAGTGGGACGCCTCGACGGCGGCACCTGGATTGTACGTGGTCCGCCTGCTGATCAATGGCCGTCCGCAGATGGGAACGATGACCGTGGCGCGGTAGCACCCGCCAGCTCGAGGGCCGCTTGCAGAGAACCTCGGTGGCGGCGACCTTGCGGAGTCCCGCTGGCTCCGCCGTATGCTCAACTACATCTGGGCCGGGCTGATCGTCTTCAGCCTCGTCTTCGCGCTGTTCTTCGACGTTCGCGACCTCTCTCGCGACACCTACCGAAACGGCGCCCCACTCCCGGTCGCCCTCGACTTCGAGGACCGCGTCTTCGATCCTGACGCTGACCGCCAGCCCGTCACGCTCCGCATCGCGCTGGACACCTACGGCGAGTTCTACAACACCGATGCGAGGCCCGATTCGGCCTACGCGGCCCAGCTGCGTCGTACCGACGACGGCCTTGAGATCCGCCTTGACGCGGATGCCTCGCTCCCGGCTCCACTGGACCAGATCCGGGACACCACGAACCCACGAGATCAGGCGCTTCAGGGCACATTCGTCGGCGCACAGCTTGCCGCCGGAGCGAGTGGCGCCATCGGCGGGATGGAGTTCGCTCCTGTCCGGTTTGTCAAGATGCAGGCCATCAGCGCGGCGGCCCTGGACTTCGCCGACACCGCTGCTGAGATCGCGCTCGGGCTCATTGGCATTCTGGTTCTCTTCCTCGGGCTGACGAAGATTGCGGAGGACGCGGGCATCATCAACGCGCTGGTGAAGCTGGTCCGGCCCGTGCTTGGCCCGCTCTTCCCAAACATCCCGAAGGACCATCCGGCGATGGGCATGATCGCGCTCAACCTGGCGGCCAACGTGTTCGGGCTCGGCAACGCAGCCACGCCGTTCGGCATCAAGGCGATGGAGGAGCTGCAAACTCTCAATCCGGAGGAGGAGACCGCCACCGACTCCATGGTGATGCTCCTGGCGATGAACACGGCAAGCGTCCAGCTCGTACCGCCCGTGCTGCTGATCGCGCTCATCGGGCTGGAGATCAACAAAGTGTATTTCGCGATCGTGCTCACGACGGCGGGCTCGCTTACGGTGGCCATCATCGCAGCCAAGCTTTTGGGACGGTTAAAGAGATACCGAGACACGGACCCGATGCGCCTCGCCAGCTCGACCTCGTCCACCCAGCCCGATGAGGTCCAGTCATGAGCATTGTCCGTACCCTCATTGACATCCTCTCGCTGTTCGTTCTGCCTGCGTTGATCGTCGGCGTGCCGATGTACGGGCTGGCGAAGAAGGTGCCCGTCTACGAGTCGTTCGTGGAAGGGGCGAAGGAAGGCTTCGGCGTGGCCGTTCGCATCATCCCGTACCTGGTTGCCATCCTGTTTGCCATTGGCATGTTCCGCGCCTCGGGGGCGATGGATGCGCTGGCGACGTTCCTGGATCCTGTGCTCAGTCTGATTGGGATGCCGTCCGAGGTGCTCCCGATGGCGATCGTCCGCCCACTGACGGGCTCCGGCTCGGCAGCCATCGTCGCGGACCTCGCCAATCAGTACGGCGCAGGCGCGCTGGTGACCCGGATGGCCTCCACCATGTTCGGTTCCACCGAGACCACATTCTATGTGATCGCGGTCTACTTCGGAGCGGTCAATGTGAGCAAGACGCGCCACGCGCTTCCCGCTGGGCTCATCGCCGACTTCGCTGCCATGCTCTTCGCCGTCTGGATCTGTCTCTGGCTGTTCGGATAAGGCCCGACTTCAAACCAGACTGGATTGCCCTTAGGAGTTACGCACTTCAAACAGAATGTCATCCTGAGCCCGCTCGCCCGACGGGCGGCGGTGCGAAGGATCTGGTTGCGTGGCAGCGTTTTGCCCCTAGGAGCCGAGCGCTGGGGCCAGCCAGATTCTTCGCTGCGCTCAGAATGACGTGGATGGAGGAGGTTGGAACCCAACTGCGTAAGTCCTATGCCCTATCAAGAAGCCGAGTCCTGAACCGCACTCAACGCCAGCTCGAGCGTCGCCAGCTGAACCTGGATCGCGTCTCGGAGCGGCACCATCCGCATCCCGAGCGGCTGGACGAGGGGCACCAGCGCCTCGCCGGATGCAGCCGCCGTCGCTAGCTCGAGCTGGCGGTCTCGGAACTGCAGAAGAAGACCGGGCACGCCGGGCTGGTGATCGTACTCGGCAGCGAGTTGGAACAGCGGAAGCTCCGTCACGACGCAGAGCGGCGTCGAACTGGCGATGGAGCCCGTCTCGATGGCTTGCCCCATCGACGAAAGGCGAAACTGACGGGCCGTATCCGGATCTCGACGGTCTAGAAAATGGGCCTGCATGGCGCGCCCCTCCGGGGTGGTCCAGACGCCTGGCCCAGCGTAGCGAAAGCCTTTCTCGCCCCCTCGGTCGTGGTCGTGCAACCGGAGCCCGACGCTCGCTGCCGCTAGTTCGAACCGCTCACGGAGGGGAAGCGTGGCCTCTTCGTCGATCCACCGCTTCTCGACCAGCAGCAGCGCGCCCTCGCTGAACCCCATCCCGTGCAGGCTGGCATGCAGCGCTATCGGCGAGCCATCGAATAGGAACCGGCTGACGATTTCATTCTCCCGACGTAGGTCAGGATATCCAAATTCGATGTCCCGACCCGGCGGTTCGCGGCGGCGCTCCTGCAGGTAGGCGCGCAACGAGCTGGTGAGATCGGCTGCGTCCCAGGCCTGAATCCAGCCTTGATTCCGAGCCTCGCCATCCGGATTGACGTGGGGGACGATCTGCAGCGTGAACTGCTCCCACAGGGCCTCTAGGCCTCCGCCGTCCGCGCCCCACCCACGAGCCGCCAGCCCGTCGGTGATAAGCGTTCGCAGGGTCTCCGGTCCCACCGGTTCATCCGCGTGTGCGCCCGCAACCAGCGTCACACGCTGAGGACCAAGCCCAGCGTGATGCCCACGATGGGTCTCCCCTCCTCGCTCCGCCCGATGATCTCGAACTCCGCGATGTCCGGGTTCGTCGCGCAGGCCGCCTCCAGCTCGTCGAACACGTCGTCGGACGTGCGAAAGCGAGGCGCTTCGGGTGTGAGATCTGTGAGCCTCACGGAGCCGAAGCGTCCGCGAACGCGGTTGCGCAGCCCTCGGCCCACGCCACGGACTGGTCGAAGTCCTCGGGGGTCGGGCCGCCATCGATCTCATGCATGGGAACTGCGCATGTCGCCCCATACGCTCGCAGCAGCCCGTCCAGATGGAGGGCTGCGGTCTGGTAGTAGGGATCGTAGTCCCGGTCGCCGAGCCCTACGATTCCATACTGAATGTGGGCCAGGTCCGGCTGCACGGCCTCCAGGCTCTCCACGTACTCGACGGCATTGTCCGGGTACGTCCCGTTCGCCCACGTGCAGAGCACCACGACGAGCTGGCGATAGTCGGCTAGGCTTTCCGGAACCGCCTCAGCCATGTCCAGCACGTGTGCGGCGAATCCGAGGTTGCCCAGCCGTTCCGCGATGGCCTCAGCCACCAGCTCGGAGTTGCCTGTCTGCGTCCCGACGAGGACGAGAACATCGGGCTGGGCAGACGAAAGGTCGAGCACGGCGGAAGCGTAAGACGGAGGAGCGCAGGGCAGAGCGCCCCTCCGCGCAGGGCTAGTCCTCGGGGTCGAGGATGTGATCGATGCGTGCCTCGATATCGAGCAGGTGGAGCCGCTCCATCCGGCTGTCCGAACCCCGGTAGCGGCGCTGTGCCCTCTCAACGGAGTCCAGAAGACTCAGCAGCTCACCGCGGACGAGCGGCTTCACGTCCGAGCGGTCGGACCCGAGCGGGCGATAGCCGAGCACCTGCTGCTGGAACTGCGGCGGGATGGCACCCGCGACGCTGCCGTCCAGAATGCCCCCGAGCCGATCCACGTGCGCACGCTGGAGCGTCCGCCGTGCCGGGTCGATGGGAGCCCCGCTGGCGATTTCGGTCCAGAGTCCACTGCGAAGGTCTGCGAGCAAGTCTGCCGAGGTGTACCCGGCCTCACCGTCCACCCACTCGATCTCGAGCATGCGGCTCAGACGCGTGGGATCGATGAGGCGGTTGAGCGTTGTTTCCTGAAGGCCTCGCACACGGTTTGCGGCTCCGGCAGGCTCGATGCGGCGAAGCAGTGCCGGATCCAGCAGCCAGCCCTGCGTTGAGAAGCCCTCGGTCATGAGGAAGGCCACGGCTTCGCGCTGGCGCTCCGCTGGCACTGGGGTGTAAACCTTGCCGTCTTCGTCTGTCGTCTTCGGATCGATCATCACACCGCCCACATTGCGAGAGACGTGGCCGAGGTAGCGTCCCCACTGCGACACGACGTTTCCAAACAGCTCCTCAAGGGTGTCATACGTCTCGCCGTCCTCGTTCGCCCAGTTCTGAAGCTCTGGCACAATCCGCTTAAGGTTCGCCAGCCCGAGCTGCGAGGCATAGACCGCATCGTCGCCGAGGTCCTCACTCTGCGACCGTGGATCGAGTGGGTCGAACGTCTGAGCCCCAAATCGAAGAGCCGACTCATCGCGAATCCCGAGCACCATCTCCTGCAGACGCGCCCGCTCTTCAGCCTCGGATTCCGCATCCGGGAAGTAGCGGTAGCCCCAGTTGATCGACCACTTGTCATACTCTCCAACGCGTGGCATGAACTGGGTCACGCCATCGCCGGGCTGGGCGATGTAGTTGAAGCGGGCGTAGTCCATGATCGACGGCGCTGTCCCGTGCGCGGCTGTGAAGGCGGGCGAGCGTAGGCTATCCACCGGGTAGGCGTTCGATGAGATGAAGTTGTGCGGCAGCCCGAGCGTGTGCCCCACCTCGTGGGCGGAAACGAACCGGATCAACTCACCCATCACGTCGTCTCTGAACTCTGGCGCACGCGCCTCTGGATTCACGGCTGCTGTCTGGACGAAGAACCAGTTCCGCAGCAGGTTCATCACATTGTGATACCAGCCGATGTCCGACTCCAGAATCTGGCCCGAGCGCGGGTCGTTGACGTGTGGGCCGTAGGCGTTCTGAACATCGGAAGCGAAGTAGCGGATGACCGAGTAGCGGGCGTCCTCGGGACTCCAGTCTGGGTCATCCGTCGGCGGATCCTCCGCACGAATCGCGTTCTTGAACCCGGCGGCCTCGAAGGCCACGTTCCAGTCATCCACGCCCTGCTTGAGGAAGGGGCGCCACTTCTCGGGCGTGGCGGGGTCGATGTAGTAAACGATGGGCTCTTCCGGCTCCACCAGCTCGCCCCGAGCATAGGCCTCTTTGTCCTTGGGCACCAACTTCCATCGCGTGATGTACCGCCGCTGCTCCGCCCGCTGCACGTCCAGCCCATAGTCAATCTGGCTCACAGCGAAGTACCCGACTCGTTCATCGTAGCGGCGAGGCCGCATGGTCTCTTCGGGCAGCAAGATCATCGAGTGCGCCATCTCTACCGAGACCGTTCCGGTCGAAGCGTTGCTGGGTGGCCGACCGGCGACGTAGGTCAGCACTGAACGCACCTCCACATTCTCCGGGTAGGCATTGGCCCGCGCGAGGAACGACCGGCCTCCATCGAGGCGGCGCACCTGGAACTGATCCCGGGCGCTCTGAGGCAGCCCGAAGATGGGCGTATCGCCCACGAAGAGAGACGTGGCATCCACCACCACCGAAGCCGAATCCGACCCGAGCGTTTCGATGTCCATCCGACCGACCACCGGCTCGAAGCGACTGTCCGTTACGGCCCGATAGATGGGCAAGCTATCCGCCGCGACCGTCGCATAGCTCACGGTTCGGAGCAAGAGGGACTTGCCTTGCCGGT
>JBCBZH010000044.1:0-20646 GCA_039815415.1 Bacteroidota bacterium | reverse complement strand
GAGCGGTTGGCACTGGATTTCCAGCGATGGCACCCCCGTTGCAAGGCTCACGGTACACACTCACACCCCCGCTCTCATGCTTACTTCCAACGTCTACGCCTCCACCTCCACGCGCAACCGCCGCCGCTCTGGCGCCCGCGCCCCGTTCGCCGCCCGCCGCATCCGCTCGACTCACCGGTAAGCCGCGACATGACTCTCGCTTTGCGTTCTCGAAGGCGCTGACGGGACTCCCCGGTCAGCGCCTTCGTCTGTTTGGATGCCTCGAGCTGGTGACTACAGAAACAGGTCGGGGAAAAACTCGGTGTTGCCGGGCACGACGGCATAGCCGGAGAGATCCGTCACGCCAGCTCGTTCCATCACCTCGTCATCGATGAAGAAGTTGCCCGTCGTGCTGGCGGGCTGGGTGAGGACCCAGTGAGCCGCGTCGGCCATGATCTCAGGGGTCCGGCTGGCGTTCATCATGGCATCGCCACCGAGGGCGTACTTGACGGCGGCCGTGGCGATGGTCGTGCGCGGCCACAGCGCGTTGGCGGCAATACCGTCCTCTTTCAGTTCCTCGCCCCACCCGAGCACACACATCGACATGCCGTACTTCGAGATGGTGTAGGCGACGTGCGGGCCGAACCACCTCGGATCCAAGTTCAACGGCGGGCTGAGCACCAGAATGTGGGGGTCGCGGCCCGCCTTCGCGCTGGCGTGCAGGTGCGGCAACGCGGCCTGGGTGACGCAGAACGTGGCCCGCGCGTTGACCTGCTGCATCAGGTCGAACCGCTTCATGGGCGTGTTGGCCGTGTCGGCCAGGAAGATGGCGCTGGCGTTGTTGACCACGATGTCGATGCCACCAAAACGCTCGGCCGTCTCGGCGATGGCCTCGGCCACACGGTCCTCGTCGCGGGCGTCCACCTGGAGCGGGAGCGCCTGCCCACCCGCCTCCTCGATCTCGGCAGCGACGGTGTGGATGGTCCCGGGCAGCTTGGGGTGCGGCTCTGCGGTCTTGGATGCGATGGCAACGTTGGCACCATCGCGCGCGGCACGGATGGCGATGGCGCGTCCGATGCCGCGACTGCCACCGGTGAGGAAGATCGTTTTGCCAGAGAGAGAGGCCATGCCAGATGTCGGTGAGGGGACCGGAAGGTAGAGGCAGGTGGAGGCCAGATCGGCCCATTCCGTCTGGTTCATCTGCATCAGGGCACACACGTGGAGGTGTTGCAGATTGGATCTGACCTCTCACCAGCTCGTTCGTGTGATGCGGTACCACCTTCTCGTTCTTCTCGCCTGTGCCGCGTCGGCGTCGGCACAGGATTCCACCCAGACTGAGCCCTCTCACGAGACTGGCTCTGGCCTCGTCCTCATCGTGAGCGGGGGGCCTTCCCAGAACGGACCCTCAATGCGCCTTCTGGTCATCCGCGAGTGGCAGCTCCACGACGTGGTTTCCCTGGGCGTGGCCTCCCGACTGGTTGGCGCACGCGGCGCCTATCCCATCTCAGACACGCGTATCACCGGAGAGGAACTCTACGCTGAGTTTGGCCTGAGCCTGCGCCCCGTGGCTCGGCTGACGGACCAGGTCCAGATCGCTGCGAGTGCAGGGTATGGGATCGTCATTCTCACAGATCAGGATGCGACCTACGTGCCGTTCACGGACATGGGCTTCACGCTGCCCCTGGAAGTGGAGGGCTCCGTTCGGGTCTGGGAATCGGTCGGGCTGACGGCAGCCGTCTCCCGCAGCCTGGCGATCTCGAGCTGGCGCACAGAGTCCGAGGTGGCCCGGTTTCCCGACGGCTATGGGTTGAATCACTGGACAGCGACCGTCGGCGTGCGCGCCGGCGGCTGGTAGAGTTGCTACTCCACCGCCGCCAGCGCGTTCACTAGCGCGTCGGCGTCCGCCTCATCGTTGTAGACATGCGGAGAGACGCGGATGGAGGTCCCCCGAAACGACACAGACACCTTACGCGCTGCGAGTGTGTCCCGAACGGCATCGAGAGAAACGCCCTCCGGCGGTGCCAGCCCGAAGAGGTGCCCTGCCCTGTATCTGGTCTCTTCTGCACCGTAGCCGAGCTGGCGAGCGCCCGTCACGATGCGGTCCGCGAGCATCGCGCAGCGCTCTTGGATGGCAGGCACCGTCCACTCGAGGATCTGCTCGATTCCTGCGGCCAGCATGGGCACCAGAATCGGGTTGGACCGCTCGCCCACGTCGAAGCGGACGGCACCCGGCGCGTAGGCGTCCTCGTAGCTCGTCAGCCCGGCGAACTGGTCGCTCCCGGCGCGCCCAATCCAGTTCTCTTCCAGAGGCGTCCCGTCTGCGAAGCGGTCGCCGAGGACCATCATGCCCATCCCGTAGCCCCCGAGGAGCCACTTGTAGCCCGCGCATACCAGCGCGTCGGGCTGGATGGCCTCCCAGCGGAACGGCAGCGCGCCCACCGACTGCGTGCCGTCCACCACCAGCGCGGCGCCGGTCTCGCGACACCGTGCCGCGACGGCCTCCAGATCGAACACGGTCCCGTCGGCCCAGTGGACGTTGGGCACCGCTACGAGGGCCGTCGTGGAATCGATGGCCTCCAGAAGCCGCGCGTTCCACGCCTTCGCGCGAGCTGGCGTCCCGAGTGGCGACGGCGCCTCGACCGTGTGCACTGTCCCGCCCGCATCCGCCGCCAGCCGCCACCACGGGTAGACGTGGCTCGGAAACTGCTCCGCCAGTACGACGATGGACTGCCCGGCCTCCATCGCCATGTTCTGCGCGATGGTCGCCATGCCGTACGAGACCGCTGGAATAAGCGCCACGCGATCCACCAGCGCGTCGGGCGCCTCGAGGAGCCGGGCGACGAGCTGGCGAACCCGGTCGGCGCCGTCGAAGAAGTGTGCAGGCATGATGTCTGTCGGCACCCGCTTCATCTGAAGACCCGCCAGCCCGGCGGACTCCACCCGCTTCAGGAGCGGGCTCATGTAGGCCCCGTTGAGGAAGTGGAGATCGTCGGGAAGCGAGACGAGATGACGCTGCGAGGGAAGCATGGTGAGCCGTCGGGGAGCGGGATTTCGGTTGTGACAATACCCCAACCTCTCCTCCCATGTTGTCTTTCGCCCTCACTCTCGCTCTCGCACTCTTCGCTACACCCTGCAGCCCCGCTGACACCACGGCCCCGGAGCGCCCGTCTGACTTCACCCTCCGCTACCAGTGGGACGCTGGATCGCTGCCGCCGCCCTACGGGTACCAGGTCCGCGTCAACGTGGACGCCGACGGCTCCGGCATGGCCCAGATCCAGATGAATGGCCAGAACGCACCCGTCTGGACCGAGCGCTTTCGCGCCACCGCCGAGCAGATGGACGAGACCTACCGCGCCTTCTGCGAATCCGGCGTGTACGTCACGGAATGGCAGGAGCCAGATGCCGTCCCCGTCGGCGGCAGCGCGTGGCGCCTGGTCACGACGGCCAACAGCGACCGGGTCGTGATCCCGCCGTATGCCATCTCCTCGCCAGCTCGATCTCTAGATCAAGTGGTGGATGTCGTCGAAGAGATTGTCCCCCGATCGATGTGGCAACGTCTCGAGGCCAAGCGCGATGCCTACCAGGCGAGCCAGGGCTCAGGCGGGCCATCGCCTGTATCGACGGTGTGGTAGCTGGCGATCTTGTAGGCTCGCCTCCATGCCTCCCATGTCCGATCTCCGGCCCGACGACTTCGCGCTCCGCTATCAGTGGCGAGCGGGCAGCATGCCGCCTCCCCACCACTACTCCGTCCGGGTCGAGATCGAAGCCGATGGATCGGGCACGGTCCAGATGACGCCTGACTATTCCGGTGCCGATGTCCCCACGTGGACACTCCCGTTTCACCTCGACGCGGAGGCCATCGACGATCTCTACACCACCCTTGGCCTGGAGGGCCTGTTCTCGATCGACTGGCAGGAGCCTCCCGGGCCCCCTCGTGTTGGGGGAAGCCTCTGGTCCGTCACAGCCACCGCGGGCGGGCAGCAGGCGACCGTCAAGAACCTCATGGTCTCGCCTGAGGGGGAACGCCCCAAGGCGATCCGCGAGGTTATCTGGGAAGCTGTCCCCAAAGGACTCCGGGCCGAGCTGGTGATCCGGCGCAACGCGTACCGCGCCACCTACCGCCTGCGCAGGTAAGGCACGCCTACGAATTGGTGGACCCAAAGCCCGGATCGCTTTGAGGTAAGCATCTCCCGACCCCGAGAACCCGTTGCCCCGGCGCCGACGTGACATGTGTCGCCGCCGCACTAGCTTCTGCCTGTCGCCAGACCGCCTCTGCAGATGCTCGACACTGAACTTCTCTATGGTCTCCTGTACCGGTCTCAAGCCACTACGCCTCTTCGCTTTCAGACCCTACGAGACCTTGTCATGAAGGCGCGGGAGAACAACACGGCTACCGACATCACGGGGATCCTGTTCTATACCGAGCCAAGCGTGGAGACTCCAGGAATGTTCTCCCAGTGGCTCGAGGGACCCAAGGATGCCGTCCGAGCACTCTATGCAGGCATCCAGAACGACCCTCGCCACACGAATGTGGAACTCATCGAGCACGGGCGCATCGTCGATCTCATCGGACGCGATGAGAGACTGTTCCCGTTATGGACGATGCGGTATGAACCGACAGGCGAGATCCCAACAACGCTCGAACAACTCCTCGTCGACTGGCTCTCGAACGAGATGCCCTCCTCGGCCGACGGTGAATCCTCCTGAACCCTGGACTCGCCACAAGGAGCCGTTCAAGTTGGCAGTTAGGCGGTGAGAGCATCAGTAAGGTCCGCACGCAAGGTGGAGCGTGGGGCAGGAGAGCCGTCCAGCCCTTACTCCGGCTGAAGCGGCGCCGTCCCGAAGTTGACGCTGAACCGGCGGCACCAGACCGAGACGCCTGCGAAGTCCGCCAGCTCGAGATCGGGGGGGATGTCGTAGTTCTGGTTGCCCTGGGTGCTCTTCAGCGGCCCGAGAGAAACGCCACCTTCCCCCACGTCACCTGCAGTGCGGCGGACGAGCCAGACTTCCAGGTCGGGGCCATTGTCGGACGCCAGCTCGTCGAGGCGGAGAAGATGGGAGCCGTCAGCCAAGCGATAGAGAGCCGCCGTGCCTGACACGTCGTGGAAACCTGCGCCCGAGAAGGCACCGCTGGCAATACGCTCTGGGGACGCTGGCATCGCATCCGACACCAGCACCGTCGGCATGTTGGCCTCGGCCTCAATCTCCTCAGCCGTGGGCGTTGCCGCTTCGGTCGGCGTCGCGCTGGCGGTGGGCAATGGATCGTCGGCCGCCTCAGTAGGTGTGTTCTGGCACGCGGCCAGCAGAACAATGGCGAGAAGGGCTGAGAGAGAACGCATCGAGTCGGGAGCAGAGGGAAGCGGCAGAATACAGGCAATCGCCGTGCGAGAAACGCGTGGAGCGGGACACTTCCCGCGTGCACGCCCGTATGCGAGACCATGCCTGCCGAATCCCCTGTTCCTGTGGTGTCTCTGGCCGCAGAGCCGCGCCCCCAAGAGCGCCAGCTCGAGACGACACCGGCTGTGCCCGAGATCGAGGTCGCCCGTCCGGCGCGGCGGCGGTTCCGGCTGCTCCGCGCCTACACGGCGGCCCTTCGCGTGGCAGCCAGCTATCTCTGGTTCGAGCTAGCGAGATGGTTCCGAGGCCCCACCTGGGCGGCCCGCAAGCGTCCGGCGCTCCATGCCCGCAACGGGCGGCGCGTCCGGCGCTCCATCCTGAAACTGCGAGGCCTGTTCATCAAGGCGGGACAGCTCGCGAGCGTGCTCACCAACCTGCTGCCCGAGCCCTTCCGCGCCGAGCTGGAGGGCCTGCAGGACCGCGTGCCCGCCAGCCCGACCGACCACGCCCGTGCCCGCATCCAGGCCGAGTTCGGCGCGGACCCGGACGCGCTCTTCCTCGACTTCACGCCGCTGCCGGTCGCCAGCGCATCGCTGGCGCAGGTCCACCGCGCCCGGATGCCGATGCCCGTGGGCGGTGACGGGATAGCGGAAATGCGCGACGTGGCGGTGAAGGTGCAGCACGCCGACATCGAGGCCATCGCGCGGCTCGATCTTCGCGCCATCAAGACCATCCTCACAGCCGTTGGAAAGTGGTTCAAGATCCAGGGACTCGCTGAGCAGTTCCAGGAGATCGAGGCCGTGATCCTAGAAGAGCTGGACTTTGAGCAGGAGGCCCGGAACGTGACGGACTTCCGGACGCGGCTCGGGCGTGGCGTCTCGGCCCCGGCGGTGATCCCGGAGCGCTCCGGGCGCCATGTGCTGACAACCGAGTACGTAGATGGCATCAAGTCCGGCGACCTGGCCGCACTCGATGCAGCGGGCATCGACCGACACGCACTGGCCGTCCGGATCCTCGACGCCTACGGGCGCATGATCTTCCGCGACGGCCTCTACCACGCCGACCCGCACCCCGGCAACCTTCTTGTCCGCCCAGACGCTCACGCCCCTCAGGGCTTCGAGCTGGTGTTCCTCGACTTCGGCGCCGTCGCCCGCCTGACGCCGGAGATGCGGCGCGGGCTGGCGGAGATGCTCGCCGGAACTCTGGCACAGGATGCCAAGCGCGTCACCGCTGCTCTCAGCACGATGGGCGTCGTCGCCGACGGTGATGCCCTCGCGGCCGACGCAGCCATCCTCGAGCTGATCGAGGGCGTCCACCATCGCGTGCTGAAGGACATGGACCCCTTCTCGTTCCGCCTCGGCGACCTCACCTTCGAGAACGCCCTCCAGACCAAGCTCGACGCGCTGGACGACATGAACAGCCTCGGCGTGTCCATCACAGACCTCGCCAGCGCGTTCCGCGTCCCGCGCGACTGGATCCTGCTCGAACGCACGGCGCTTCTGCTGATCGGGCTCTGCACCGCGCTGGCGCCAGATGTGAACCCGCTCCGGGTGATCGAGCGCTACATCCGTCCGCTCGTCGGCGAGATGATGCCGTCGGTGGTGCCTTCCATCGGTGCGTCGATCTGGTCGCAGATCGAAGATGCCGGACGGTCGCTTCTCGGGATTCCAGCACCGGCTCCGGCCGAGCCGGTCGCTGTGGTCCGCCCGCCTGATCCTCAGCTCGAGAAGAGCATCGCCGCACAGGAGCGGATGGCGGCCAGTCTGCGCCAGCTCAGCGCCACCATTGGGGCTGTGGGCTCCGGGGCCATCGGCTACGCGGCCTTTGCCGGGGGGCACGTTGTGGTCGCCGTCGGGCTGGCGATTCTCGCGGGAGCCTGTGGAATCAGCGCGCTGCGGACTCGACGGTAGAAAACGATACTCCTTCTCCCGACAGGAGCGAATCCTGGCACGGTGAGGAGTGCGCACATCGCCAGCTCGAGCTGACGCCCTGCACATGGCTGAGTAGGACACAGCACGCTGCGTCCCTATGGCCCCTCGATGCCGTCGTGGAAGGAAGCGTGACCTCTTTCGCCTCGAGCTGGCGCACGAAGGAGAAACCCTTTCTCTCCAGCCATGCGCCAACTCGTCGCTCTCCTCGCTCTGCTCCTCGCCGTTCCGCCCGCCGATGCCCAGATCGGAGGCCTCCTCAACCGCGCCAAGAAAGCGGCTCAGGATGCCGTCCAGCGCGAAGCCCCGGAACGTCCCGCCGCCCCTCAGACGACCCAGGCTCCTGCGCCACAGCAGGCCGCTGCTGTGACCCCGCCGGTCACCACGGACGATGCCCCGATGTCTCCCACAGGCCCCATGCCCACCTCGGCAGCGGGCTACGCTCCGGGCATTGACATGCTGAACTGGATGCAGAAGCTCGCGCGGATGCGACCAGCCGCCACGGCAGGTGCCACTCAGATTGTCCCCCGCGCCTTCTCCGAGACGCCCATCATCTTTCCCGTCCCCGAGGTCGCCTATCAGGTGGTGATCTCGACAGCGAGCGGGGATCCTGTGACGTGGCAGGACCTCGATGTGCAGATCGACCGGTACCTCCCAGCCTTCGGGGTGCTCACGCTTCGGAACAGCCCTGAGAACCGAAATCGCCCTGTGTTCGATGCCGAGGCCGGAGCCTACCGCGCCGCGATTACCGCCAACGGTCACGAGATCGGCGGCGTGGACTTCGAGGTGACGGTCACTGGCAGCGACGATCCGTTCGACTCCCGCTCCACCATCACCATGTCCGGCCCGTGGCAAACGCTCGGGGCCCTCACCTACGATGCCGACGATGACGGCTCGGCCGCTCAGGATGCGCTTCGCTTTCACTACTGGCTCTCGCCCTCTCTCGCCAGTGCGGATGGTGCGCGACTCACGGCGGCGATCTACCGGGGCACCACCCGGCTCAATGAGAAGCGAGGCGCCGAGGCCATTGTGCGGCAGAGCATGCCCTGGTGGGATGCCGAGGACGCTCAGTTCTACAAGGACCGCGGCGCCCTCGTTCTGGGCGACCTGTCCGATGGCGAGTACCGAATCGAAGTGGCCGAAGAGGGACGCGACCCCGTCCATGTCTTCCGCTTTAGGATGGAAGGCGGACAGCCCGTCGCCCATACCCGTAGCACCCTGGACTACACTCCCCGTGCAGACTTCCTCACGCCGCGGCGCGGGAAGCTCGGCCGCAACTCCATCGACATGGCAGGGATGGAGAACCTCGTCTGGCTCGAGGCCGACCAGTAGGCTCTGAGCCTCGAGCTGGCGATGAGAGCAGGTCGCCAGCTCGAAGCGTCGTATGAGCGCAGGGCACGCCCTGCCCCCTTGACGATCTAGGCCATTGCCTCTAGACTCGGGCTTCCCTAGATCGTCTACCCCATGCACCGACTGCTCCTCGCCCTCGCTGTTCTCGCGGCCAGCCCGATCCACGCCCAAACCGACGGTCAGCTCCACGACCATGGCCGCGCGATGACCGAGCGCAGCCCCCGCGCCGATGCGAACCTCGATGTCATGGCGCCGCTGCTGGGGGCCTGGGACGTGTCCCTAACCACACATCCTACAGACTCGACCACGCATGAGGCGACCGGACAGTCCGAGATCACGTACATGAACCGGGGCTACGCCTACCAGGAGCGGCGGCGCGTCCCGAACGCTGCGCCCGGTCGCACCGACGATGCCCTCTCCTTCCTCGTCTTCAGCCCTGGCCCCGACCGCTGGGCGCTTGGCGAGGGGCGCTCCGAGACGGAGCACATCGAGATCTACGATGGTGCGATGCAGGACAACGCGCTGGTGCTCCGTACCGCCGTCCGGCGCCAGGGCGGAACGCTGCTCACCTTCGAGCGCGTCCGCTACGTGATGGACAACGATAATGCCTTTACCGTGGTCGTCGAGACCTCCACCGACGATGGGCTCACCTGGACGCCCCGCGAGACCCGCCGCTACACCCGTCGGGCTGGCGAGGCGGACCTGCTGGCCGTCCGCGACGATCCCGGCCAACCGACACCCGGACTCCCCGAGGAAGCCCGGCAGTTCGACTTCTTGCTCGGCGTGTGGGACGCCCAGCACGAGATTCGCCGCCCCGGCGGCGCACCGCCCATCCGATTCCCGACCACGACAACCGCATCCGTCGTTCTCGGAGGCCGCGGCATCATGGAGCACTCGTGGTTCGACCTCGACCCCAACCTCCCCGACGCATCCACCACCATCCTTCGCCTCTACAACCGCGCAGAGCGACGATGGGAATCGCTCTACCTCACCAACCGCGCCAACACGCTGCTGGATTTCGGCGGCGTGTGGGAGGGCGACCGCATAGTGCTCCACAGCTTCGATACGCGCCTCGGCGACCCCATCTCGAGGTTCGTCTTCCACAGCATCGAGGACGACCACTACCTCTGGTTCGCGGAGTCCAGCACAGATCGGGGAGAGACATTTACCACCACCTGGACCATCGACGTGACCCGCCGGTGAGGATCGTCAGCTCGAGGCATCGATCCCCCGCTAGGTCGAACCGAAGTCCGGCGATAGCCAGTTGGCGACTCGTACCCATTCGCTGAGTTGATGCGTCACGCTTCGAGCTGGCGCTCAGACCGGAATGGCAGTTGAGAACTTGACGCGATCCCAGACGAGGTGCGTGTCGGCTCTCCGAATCGCCGGGTTCGCCATCAGGACGCGCTTGGCCCACGCCATGTAGCTCGACAGATCGGCCGCGTGAACGACGAGGACGTAGTCGATGTCTCCCGAGACGGAATAGCACTGGGAGACTTCCGAGGCGTTCTGCATCTCGAGGCGAAAGGCGTCATCGGCCGTCACCGTTTCCTCCGCGAACGCCACGTGGACAATCGCCTGAATGCCCGCCACTTCCGGAGCAAGAATCGACACATCGGACTGAATCACTCCGGCCTCCCGGAGGGCCTTGAGCCGGCGGCGCACGGCCGATGGCGACAGCCCGACCGCCTCCCCAAGCTGATCATGTGTGCGTCGGTTGTCCGTTTGCACCAGCTCGAGGAGAGCCCGGTCGAGATCGTCGAGAGTCATGAGGCGGAAAGCGGCGGCGCGCGCAAGCTACACGCTGAAATCCGCACCGGAGGGTGTTAGAATCGCAGACTCCCGCGCAGCCATGCCCCGTAGCCTTGAGCTGCCCTTAGCTCCACGCCATGCTTGCCCTTTTGCTCGCCGTTTTCCTTGTCAGCCCCATTACGGACTGGCACCCTCTCCGCACCGATGGCGCGGTAGATGAGCGCGTTCACGGCATCTGGCAGACCCGAGGCTACGGGATGGTCATAGAGGTGAATGCCAACGAGGTTCGCGTCTACAACGTGGGCCGGGCGGGATGCATGCCCGATGACGAGACAGCCTATTACTTCAACAACGGGCTGGAGGTGTTCTCGCGAGCTGGCGATGTGCTGCAGATCGCCTACCGCCCCACCAACTCGACGGTCTACACTGCCGACCGGGTCGACGCGCTCCCCGAGGCCTGTGAGACCCTCCCCGGCGATTCACCCATGGAGGTCTTCGATTACCTGTGGGCATCCATGGACGAGTACTACGCCTTCTTCGAGTTGCGCGGCATCGATTGGGACGCACGGCGCGCAGAGATCGCACCCCGCATCCGGGACGACATGAGCGATGCCGAGCTGTTCGACGCCCTCTCTGACCTTCTGGAGGGGTTCAACGATGGGCACCTTGCGCTCAACGCCACGATCGACGGCACGGAGCGTTCATACAACACCCGCCGCTCCAAAGTCCTCTCGGACGCGCTGACGCGAGGCTTCGAGGCCCAGGACGAAATCGAGATCCAGGGCGAGTTCTCAACCCTCTGGTTCTTCGCCAATCGCCGCACCATCCGCGAGACCGTGCTGGACTCCGCGAGCGTGGGGCGCGCCTCAGGGGGCAACATCGTGTGGGGCCGCCGGGGACGCATTGGCTACATCGTGCTCGGCGGCATGATGGGATATGCCGACGACCAAGACGACTCCCTCTCCGGAGAACTTGCGGGTGTTCATGCCGGAATGAACGCAGCCCTCACAGACCTAGCGGATACAGATGCCATCGTCTTTGACCTCGCCTTCAACCAGGGCGGCTACGACGAGGTCTCACTCGCCATCGCGGCGCATTTCGCCAACGAACCCACGCTCGGGCTGACGAAGTACGCCTTCGCACACGAGGCCGACACCCGGCAGTCCTTCACCGTGGAGCCCGCCGCAGGCGTTCGCTACCTGAAGCCGGTGGCGCTGCTGACCAGCGACCTCACGGTGAGTGCCGCCGAGACGTTCACGATGCACATGCGCGCGCTCCCGAACGTCACGCATGTCGGCGAGCCGACCAACGGAGCCCTCTCGGACATTCTCTTCCGCCCGCTTCCCAACGGCTGGACGCTCGAGCTGTCCCACGAGGTGTATCTCGACGCTGAGGGCGAGTTGTGGGAGAACCGGGGCATCCCGCCTGAGGTCCACATTCCAGTGTTCACGCTCGACGACCTGGACAGCTACATCTCCACGGTTACCGGCCTCCTGGACTGGCTCAACGCTACAATCGACTAAGCACTCCGCCCCACGCGCCCGAGGTGGGTCTGCTGAAAGCTCTCCGGCGACTTCAGCCCGTAGCCCAGTGCCCGGTCGAACCCGATGTGCGCAGCCCACACCAGCGCGACGGGCACGCCCCACGCCCAGCCGAGCGGAATCACCAGCCCGGCGAGCAACGCCGGGGCAACGTAGGTGTGGACGGCGTTGTAGGTGAGAGCGCCTACGCTCGAGCTGGCGAGGTACCCCAGCATGCCGAGGTCAGGCACCAGAATGAGCGCGGCGAACAGCCACCACGAGACGTCGGTGAGAGCAAAGCCCCAGACCGCCAGCGCACCGATGGCAAGGCCTTCGAGGCGGAGGAGGGCCAGAGAGCGGGGTGGCATGGGGTCGGGAAGCGGCACGGGGCGCGCTACGCGAAGCCGTCGGGCGGGTTGCGCTGCCTGTCAGCGTGGAGCGTGTGTGTCCGAATCTTGCGCGTCAGCTCGGCGGCACGGCCCTCTCGCGTCTCGGGCCGCTTCGCGCTGGTGACGTAGTGCGCGAGGCCCCGCTGCCTGCCCGGCGTGAACGTGTCGAACCGCGCCTTCGCCTCTGGGTCTGCCTCGAGCGCCGCCGCCAGCTCGCCGAGATCCACGTGGTCGGGGTTGGGATCGGCCTGCATCTCCACCTCCACCAGATCGCCATAGGCAACCTCGAGCTGACGCATCAGGTCGCGGCTGAGGGCGAGGTGGCGCCCACTCGCTTTGCGGTTCTGGATGCCACGCCGGACAGTGAGGCCGTTGAGCGTGGCGACGACGCGGCGCACCTTGTCCGCCCGGAATGCCGCGTCCACGTCGACGGGAAGCGGCAGGTAGTGCTGGCGAAACCCGGTCTCGTGAACCAGGACGGGCGCGACGAACGAGTGGGTATCCTGCATGGCGGCACGAGTCTCACCTCAAGGTAGCAGATCGGAACACTCCCGCTTGCATCGATTCGTCGCCGCGATGTACCGTTTGTCAGACCTCTTCCTCGTCGTTTGAATATCCAACAGATCGTTTACTCCTCGCGCCCCACACCCTCTCTGACGCTTGCAGATGTGGACGAGATCGTGGCCTCGGCGCAGCGCTTCAATGAACCGCGTGGCATCACAGGACGCCTGCTTGTCGTCACGGACCAGAGCGACAATCTGCTCGCGTTCATGCAGTGGATTGAGGGACCACTGCTGCCCATCCAGGCCTGCCTGGGACGAATTGTGGCCGACACGCGCCACACCACCATCAACGTCGTTCGCAACCAGCCGGCTCGGGAGCGCAGCTACCCCGAATGGTCGATGTACCGAGAGGTGATTCCGGTAGAACAGGTCGAGAGCGCACTGGCGGCGGCAGGCATCACCGGGCGTATTGAGGAGGGCGAAGGAGTCATTGTGGTGGAAGGTGAGATTGTGCAGAGCGTGAGCCCGGAGGACGTCGAAGGCCTCTGACCTTCTCGACTTGGTTTGCAGGCGATAGCTTGGGGCTGCCCCCGCCAGCTTGCTCGCCTTCTTTCGCACGGCCATGCCCCGCTTTCTCTGCCTCGCACTCGTGCTCGCCCTCAGTGCATGCCAGCCTCCCGATGATGCGCCTGCCACCGACGCCAGCTCGACGCCCAATGATGTCCTTCATACGACCGGCGAGAACGCGTTGACGGCGGCCCTCGAAGCCCGCATCTCCGAGGCTGAGGCCGCTGGAGGCCGGGTGCGGCGGGCGGCCTTTGTGGTGACGGAGACCGTCTACAACAGCGAGCTGATGGCCCCCTATGATGTTTTCCAACACACCATCTACCGGGACGAGATGGACTACATCGAACCGTTCGTCGTCTCTGTGGATGGGGGTCCTGTGACTACGTCTGAAGGGCTACGGGTGGAGGCCCACTACAGCTACGACGATGCCCCGCCGGTCGACATCGTGGTGATCCCCAGCACCGAGGGCAGCATGTCCCGCGACCTCGAAGACGATGCCTACATGGAGACCCTCGAACGGATGATCGAGGAAGCCGAGTGGGTGATTACGGTTTGCGATGGCGCTTTCCCTCTCGCCAAGACGGGCGTGCTCAACGGGCGCCAGGCCACCACCTTCCCCGGAGACCGCGAAGCCCTCGCAATGCTCTTCCCGGAGATCGAGGTCCGCGAGGATGTCCGGCTGGTGGTGGACGGCAAGTACGTCACGTCCGTCGGCGGCGCGATGAGTTACGAGCCCGCGTTCTGGCTGGTGGAACGCCTGTGGGGTGCTGAACGCGTCGCTGGTAACGCTGAGGGGCTGGTCTGGCCGTGGGACCTGGAGACCCTTCCACACATCGTGGTCAACCGGGACGCAGCACTGCAATAGACCCCAATGCTTGTAGGGGCGTATTGCGATACGCCCCTACGGCATGGTGGAACCTCGAGCTGGCGACCCGAGCGACGCCAGAAACGCCTCCACATCGCGCCCAGACCGGAGGCGGTACACGCGTGCATGGGGCGCAGCCTCCAGCCGGGCCAGCACACCAGGTCGACGCGTAGCCGGGTAGGCCAGGATATAGCGCACGAACGCCAGCTCGATGCGCTCCGGGCAGCCCGGCGCCATGTCGGGCCGCGTGCGCCCGAGGTTCCGAAACCACCGCGCAACGACGCGCCACAGACACAGCCAGCGAGATCGGTCGAGGAAGATCACTGTATCCGCCCTCGCGATCCGCCGCTCCATCGTGCCCCCGTAGTTGCCGTCTATCACCCAGGCGTCCTCCGCGATCAGCGCATCCACCGTCCTCGCCCAGTCCTCCGGTGTGGGCTCAGCCCAGCCGGGGCCGAAGTAGTGCTGATCCAGGTGCACAACCGGCAGCTCGAGGTGGGCGCCGAGCTGGCGAGCCAGCGTGGACTTCCCGGAGCCGCCAGACCCCACGATGAGAATGCGACGCATCCGGCCTACGAGTTGGTGACGGAGTTGTCTCTGAGACGGCTATCCGCCGTACTCGTCCTGATAGTCCTCCATCGACGCGCGAATGACAGCAGCGGCATGGTCTCGCCCATAGATCTTGGCGACCGACGCGCTGGACGTTCGGCCCGGCACCAGCTTGTAGGTGGAGAAGTAGTGCGTCAGCCGCTCAATCAGCCGCGTGGGCAAGCCATTGATCTGCTCGACCCCACCCCAGAACAGGTCATTCACCAGCACCGCGACGATTTTGTCGTCCGCCTCACCGCCATCCACCATCTGGAGACCTCCAACCACGCGGGCGCTGAGGGTGATGTCCGCACGGGTGATCGGTCGCTCGCTGACCACGCAGATGTCGAGCGGGTCGCCATCGCCGCGAACGGCATCGGGGCCGGAGAGCGCGCACACGCGAGCACCACAGTACGTCCGAGGCACGAACCCATAGAGGGTCGGCGGATGCGACGAGCTACGCTGCGGGCGATCCACACGGGTATAGCCCGTCGTCTTGTCCAGCTCATACTTGACGCCGTCGAAGGGCGTGATCTCGATATACGCCGTGACGATCTCGGGCGCGTCCGGCCCAACGTCCAGCCCGTGCCAGGGATGCGGACGCCAGCGATAGAATGGGGTCGGAAACGCGGACGAGGGAGAAGCGCTCATGGGGTCGGGGAGAAGACGGCAGACCGGCAGGACACGATAGGAACGACGAGCTGGCGAACGTAGGCTGTGCGAGGCTATGAGGGAATCCGATCTGAGATCCGATGGCTCAGAAGCCAGTCATAGACCTCCGGACTGGCGTAGGTCGCTGTCCACGAGTCGTGGGTGGCCTCCGGGTAGACCGTGAGGCGAACGTCGCCACCCACGTCGCGAAGCGAACGGACCATCCACTCCGTCGCCGCAAGCGGAACGACATCGTCTTGCGCGCCATGGAAGGTCCAGACGGGAACAGCCCCAGCGGCCACCAGCCCGAGCGGGTTGCCCCCGCCACAGATGGGCACGGCGGCAGCGAAGCGCTCCGGCACTCGCTCGATGGCTTCCCACGTACCGAAGCCGCCCATCGAGAGGCCCGTGAGATACACCCGGTCTGAGTCGATGCGGTGCGCCGCGGTCACGGCATCCAGTGCCGCCACCACCCGCCCGACCGTCCAGCGCTCGCCCTCGGGTACCTGCGGCACAGCCATCACAAACGGCAGATCACGCCCGGCACGTCGCTCCTTGACGGGCCCATGAGTCGTCGCCAGCTCGAGGTCGGTGCCGCGCTCATTAGCACCGTGGAGATAGATCAGGAGCGGCCAGCGCAGCGAGCGGTCCGCATCGTAGCCGTCGGGAAGGCTGACGAGGAGATGGCCTGAGGCGGTGTCGGTCCAGCCGCCGTCATAGGTGAGTGTTGAGTCGAGCATGGCGCAAGAGAGTCGACAACGCGCCCCCCAGACTGCAAAGGATCGGTGAAGCTGAGAGCCCCCTCTTGCTCCTGACGCAGCGTGAGGTCCGTACGCTTGCGTCATGACCACCCCAACTCAACTCACTGTCGGCGAGCTGGCGGCCCAGACCGGGCTGACCGTTCGCGCGCTCCACCACTACGAAGCCGAAGGGCTGCTCGCGCCTGCCCGCACCCCCGCCGGACATCGGCGCTACGGCCCTCGCGAGATCGAACGCCTCCAGCGCATCGCCTCGCTCCGGGCCATCGGTACGCCGCTTTCTCAGATCCGCGACGTGTTGGACGCCCCGACCTTTGACCCGGTCGCGCTGGTGGAGCAACACCGCGACCTGCTCGCAACCGAGGCGGCCCGCATGACCGCGCTGGCAGACCGTCTCAACGGCCTCATCCGGCTTCTCCGTCTCCGCGCGGAGACGGGCACTCCCGTCACCCCCAGCACCTTCCTAACCTTCCTCCGAACCATGAACGACATCGAAACCCACTACACGTCTGAGCAACTCCAGCAGCTCGCTGACCGTCGCGAGGCCCTCGGCGAGGACACCATCCGGTCCGTAGAAGCGGAGTGGCCCCAGCTCTTCGACAAGGTGGGCCGCGCGATGGATGCAGGCATCGACCCGTCTGCCCCCGAAGCCCGCGCCCTCATCGACCGCTGGGACGAGCTGGTGGCGATGTTCACCGGCGGCGATGCGAGCATCCAGCAGTCGCTCGGCAACGCCTGGGAGGCCAACACCCAGCCGATGTCCCAGATGATGGGCCTGGATCCCGAGCGGATGCAGGCGCTGTTCGCCTACGCCCAGCGTGTCCGGGATGCGCGGTAGAGGCCCGGCGGGCTGGCAGCGCCACAGCGCCAGATCGAGGCGGCCTACGCAGTGTCACCGTACTTCTCTCGGTGCAGCGACTCCGCCTGCTCAATCCACCCCTCCCGGACGATGCGCCCTGGGAAGAAGTCGATGGCCTCTTGCACACGCTCGATGTCGACCTCGTCGAAGGCGGCGATCTGGCGGTAGGTCACCACGCCGATCCCAGCGAGCTGCTTCTCGATGATCTGCCCGATGCCTGAGATCGCTTTGAGGTCATCGATCGGTCTGTCCGCGACCGGCCCAAAAAGGCCGTACGAGGTCTCGGCTCCTGCAGGCGCCGCATCCACGCCCGACGCGCTGGCGACAGAGGTGTCGATGACCTTCGCGCGGCAGTCCGCCAGCTCGGCCTCCAGCTCCTGGATGCGGGCCTTGGCGGCGTCCAGAGCCTCGGTATCCGTGCGGACGACCGGCTCTGGATCTGGGCGCCGGCCCCAGATGAGCCAGCCGAGAAACAAGCCGAGGAGCCCTGCGATGAGTAGACAGAACAGGATCTGCGCGATGAGCCAGAACATGGTGGTGGAGACGTAAGATGAAAGGAGCACAGGGAGGATGAGCGCCGTCGTTGCAACCCGTTGGCTCTACTCACCGGGGCCGCCAGCGCGTCACTCATCGTCCCATCCTCTTTAGCGCTGCAGGTTGAACTCGACGCGGCGGTTTCGAGCACGCCCATCGGCGGTGTCGTTGGACGCGATGGGCTGGTCCTCGCCAATGCCACGCGCAGAGAGGCGCTCCGCAGCGATGCCAGCGTCGATGAGGTAGGCCCGCACGGCGTCGGCGCGCTGCTGGCTGAGCCGCAGATTGTGTTCTGAGGAGTCTTCGTTGTCGGTATGTCCCTCAACCTCAGCGCGGATCGCTGGGTAGCGGTCCAGCACCTCGGCCACCCCATCGAGGACGCGCCTCGAGCTGGCGGTCAGGTCTGCTGTCGCCAGCTCGAAGGTGATGGGGCCACCAGAAAGTGCAGACTGGAGAGCCGCCTCAGCAGCCTGAAGGTCTGACGGATCGGCGCCAGAGACGTCTGTGGGATCGGCGCTTGGCTCCGATGTGTCTTCGGATGCGCTTTCTCCAACGGCCAGCTCGCTCCGAAAGAGATAGGGTGGGCGAACGACTGCAGAGGCCGCCGCTTCTACCTCCGCTTTGGCGACCTCGCTCGGAACGCGCCCCCGAAGCACGACGGTGCTGCCATCCATCCCGGCCGTCGCCGCTACGGCGGGCTCGACGGAAACGCTGGGGCTCTGCACTGCGCCAAGTCCTGGAAGCAGCGCCTCGACTGCCGACTGCCACCCTGCGCCTCCGGGCCCCACCTCGAGCTCATTCTCTACTGAACGCCCCGGGAACGCCTCTTGAATGCGACTCAGAAGGGACTGCCGAGAGGCATCGTCCGGCACCGTTCCTCGAGCAACCAGCGCACCTCCAGGCCCATCAGACAGGGAGAACAGCGCAGGCCCGCCTGTGGAGGCTCCATCATCGCGGGCAATCCTCAGCTCGTCGTGCACGACGCGAACGCCGGGAACGGCCCGAGCAGCAGCCAGGGCTTCCATGCGCGCGTCTTCTGACGGCACGCCCCCCCTGAGCGTTACATCGCGTCCCGAGAGAGCGGCGCCCGTTCCTGTGAACCCACGTTCATCGAGAACCGCAGTCGTACGCTCCTGGAGGTCGCGCTCGATGCCCGGAGCGTTGGTCCAGACGCATAGCAGCGTAAGCACAGCAAGGCCAGCGAGGCCCAGCAGCCAGGCGAGAGGCCGGGACATTCTGTTCGGGGAAGGGTGGTGGGATGGCACAGCGGCCAGGCGCCAAGATGCCGCGCGCTGGCTAAAGAAACAAGCGAGTCTATTCCGACGTGATCTCGTCCTGGGAGGCGTATTCCCCCTGTTCCTCGGCCTGGGAAACGGAGACTCGCTTCATCCGTAGACCTCAGATATGACAGAACAAGACGCTCGCGAGCAAGCCAAAAAAGAGGCGGAGTTCTATACCCACCTCGCTACGTTCCTCGTGACGATGGCAGGACTCACCGTTCTGAACCTGCTTGTCACGCCAGGACACCTGTGGGTCCTGTACGCGTTGTTCGGGTGGGGCATCGGCATTGGCAACCACGCATCAGAGGTGTTTGGGCTGGGCCGGGGCTCGAACTGGCAACATCGCCGCGTTCAGGAGCTGATGAACCGGGAGCCAAGCGTGGCTCGGCTCCGCTCGCTTCTCGACGAAGAGCTGGATGCTCGCGCGCTTCCAGCTGGAGAGCCGCAGGATGTGGACCGGCTCCAACGGCGCATCGAACACCTGGAGGCTATCGTGACCAGCCGCGACTGGGACGAGGTCGCACGGGACACCGCCCCGTCGCCGCTGGAGACGTCTCCTCAGCTCGACCTCGACGAGCTGGCGGATGCGCCCGAGAGCGCAGAAGCCGAAGCCGCTCGTCTCGCCCGGCGCGTGCGCTAAGGCGCCAGCCGGTCTGTCGTCCACTCGTCGCCAGCGCGACGGTAGAGCACACGGTCGTGGAGGCGGCTGGGCCGTCCCTGCCAGAACTCAACGGCGCGTGGCAGCACCCGGTATCCGCCCCACCCGTCCGGACGCGGCACGTCGTCGCCGTAGCGGGCCTCCGCCTCGCGCTGGCGGTCATCCAACACCGACCGGTCCGGGATGACGGTGCTCTGGGGGCTCGCATGCGCTCCAATCTGGCTGCCGTGCGGGCGGCTCGCGAAGTAAGCATCCGCCTCCGCATCCGCGACCGGCTCCACGGTGCCCTCTACGCGGACCTGGCGCTCCACCTCCGGCCACCAGAAGGTGAGCGCGGCCTGCGGGTTCGTCGCCAGCTCGTCGCCCTTTCGGCTTTCGGTGTTGGTGTAGAACACGAATCCTGAGTCCACGCCCTTCAGGAGCACGATGCGGGCAGACGGGCGTCCGTCGGCATCTGCCGTGGCGAGCGTCATGGCGTTGGGCTCGCGAGCCTCGGCGGCCTGCGCCTCTGCGAACCAGGCGTTGAATAGGTCGAGCGGGCTGGCAGGCACATCGGTGGGATCGAGCGTGCCCCGCTCGTAGCTCTCTCGAAGATCCGCGAGGGACATGGGAACGGTCAGGAATGTGGACCGTCGTAGGACGCACCGCCTCCGCTCCGGTTCAGATGGATTCGCGTTCTTCGACGGCTGCTCACCTCCGCACGTGGCGCCGGTTCGCACCTCTCGGACTCACGGCGGTCGGGCTGGGACTGTCCATGGTGGGCGAGGCGACCTCGCGGAAAGCCCAAGGCGACGGCTGGGTGCTCTACGGCACGGCGGCGCTGTGCGTGGTCAACGCCGGGCTGTGCCTGTTCGGGGAGGCTGTCAAGCACCGGACGCTTGCCGACCTCAAGCGCTAGCCTCGAGCTGGCGAACGATGCGATCCGCGACCTCCATCCCCTCCTCCAGAGCGAGATGGACGCGTCCCTTCTCCGCCGTGGCGTCTCCGGCAATGAACAGATTCATCGCGGCGGCGGCCTCGATCGCCTCTGACGAGAGACGAGCATCCGGGAGGGCGTAGCGCCAGCGCTGGGTATTCGTCCAGAGCGGAGCCGGAAGCGGCCCGACCAGCCCTTCGACCGCGCGCGTG
>JBCBZH010000243.1:0-6833 GCA_039815415.1 Bacteroidota bacterium | reverse complement strand
CGACCAGTGTGCTGTTGATACTGGCGCCGTTTCTCCCTTCCAGGGCTCGGTACCGCGATGCCCTGCCGTCTGCGGGCGCACTGCTCCGAACCGGCGGTCAGCTTCTCGCCATGTGGGCCATCTGGCTTGGCGCAGGTGGTGGCTACGAAGGCCTCGCCGGAGCCGCGGCTGTGCTCATGACTGCAGGGCTTGGCCTCGGTTTGGGTTTGTTGGTCAACGAAGCACATGTACAGCTTGGAGGCGCCATCACGGACCCGGATCGCCTCCGGTGGCTGACCCGATTCTCGCTCCCCGCCCGCCAGTCCGAGGCGGCGTCTCGGTGGGCGCCCATCGCGCTGGCGGTGATGTTGCTGTTGCTCTCCATAGGCACAGGGTGGGGCATCCCCGTTGCGGGCGAGCCAGTGGAGCCTGACGGCTACATGCGTGCGTATCACGCCATCCAGTCCACGTCACTGCCCTATGCGTGGACGGCGGTGTCCCATCGAGGCACGGGCATTCTCGCGCGGCACCGGGGCCGGTTCATGGACTACGAGTTCTTCCTTCAGAACTACGACGCCAGCTCGTACGACCACCTCGGCGACGGCGCCATCCCAACGCCGGATCTCTATCTGTTCATCGAGGCAAATCCGCTGACCTCGGACATCCTCCCCGAGCTGATGCCTGCTGGCGACGACCTGCCAGAACGGATCGCAAACTGGGTGGACACCTTCTCCATGCGTGACCCGGACGGGGTGACCGTGGATCGCTTCTACGAGGACGAGAGCGTGCGCATCTATCGGATCTCGCGCCCGGCCCCGACTTTGCTTGAACTCCCTGAGATCGCCAGCTCCGTCACGCTCGACCGTGTGACAACAAACCCGAGCCAGGCGCCACGAGAGAATTGGCCCTCAGAGACTCCTCAGTCTGACGAATTGTAATGTCCCGTTCCCTTCTTACCACTGTATTGCTTGTTGCAATGGCCGCGGGAGGAACTGCTGTGGCGGTGTGGTGGGGAACGGATCCGGCAACGGATCTGGAGAATGGAGTCGAGGTGCCATCCATGGCGCCGGAGGTTCTCGTGGTCGTGGATGGAGCAGATCCCTACGCGCTGGGGGTGCTGAATCAGACCGAACGCGCATTGGAGACGGCACGAATCCCTTTCCGGGTGCACGACGTCGCTACCCGTCCGCGTCTGCCCGATCTCGAGGTGCATCGAGCCGTCGTGTCCATTGCTGAGAGACTGCAGGTGCTTCCCGAGGAGTCTGCGAGTCGGCTGGAAGCCTTCGTCGAGTCTGGGGGCGGGCTGGTGGTAGCGTACCGGGGATGGAGCCCGAGACTGGCGTCCTTTCTCGGGATGGCCTCGCAGGCCGAGATCGCCTTCGACACGCCAGCTCAGTCACTTACCTTCCTTGCGGCGCTGATGCCGGGGGGAGAGGCTCTGAAGCTTGAGAACCAGGGGCTCTCGTCCCTCGCAGTCTCGACCCAGCCGGAGTGTGATGCCATCGCGACCCGTGGTGAGAATCAGCGCCCGACCATCTGGCTTTGCCCGCGTGGTGAAGGGCGTGTCGTGTACTGGAATGCGGCATTGCTTGCGAACAAGCCGTATCGGGGGTTCTTGCTCCAGTCGCTTGCCGCCGTCTATCCGGACCATGTTCGTCCGGTCGCAAACTGGGGCGTCATCCATCTCGATGATTTCCCCAGCCCGGCATCCAACGGCCAGGTCGCTCCCATCTGGACGGAATCGAAGCAGACGCCCGCGCAGTTTTACGCGGAGTCCTGGTACCCGGACATGCGCCGCCTCGCCGATCGATACGGGTTGTCCTACTCCAGCTCGTTGATCTTCGCCTACAATGACCGGACGCGGCCGCCTTTCCCCATGAACGAATGGCTAGCCGGCCAGATCACTGTCGATGGCGACGTGACGCCCTACTCGCCGTGGATGACGATCGAGTCGGCCCATCGTGACGAGGTGGGTCTTCACGGGTACAACCACCAATCGCTTCTGCGACGCGTGTGGGGCACGGAACGAGCCATGACAGAGGCCCTTCAGGCAGCGCGTGACCGGTGGGCCTATGAGGGCTTCGCTCCGATGCCACGGACCTACGTGCCCCCGATGAACCAGATTGATTCACTCGGGGTGGCAGCTCTACACAAGGTGTTTCCTGAAATCGAGTCCATCGCTGGGCTCTACGTCGGAGACTTCGAGCTGGGGCAGAACCGTGAGTATGGCCCGGAACCATGGAATCCGGAGATCTACGCGTTGCCACGCACCACAGCTGGATTCATCCTTACCGATCGGCAGCGGGTCCTCATGCTTTCTGTTCTCCAAACCATCGGTGCCTGGAATCACTTTGTCCACCCGGACGAGGTGTTTGCCAACCCAGCCCGTGCCGCCAACTACGAGCTGATGGGGTTGCCACCTCCCGGTGAGATTGGGTGGTACGGCGAGGATGAGCGGGGCTTCTACCCGCGTTTTGAGGCATGGGTGCAGTTTGTTCGGCGCCACTACCCGTGGCTCGAGTTCGTCCCGGCGTCGGAAGCGACGCAGCGTATGCGCCAGTTCGATGCTCTAGATCTCGCCTGGGAACGCGGCCATGACGAAACGGGCCGTCGCCTGACCCTCCACGTCAGCCAAGCGGGACAGGTCGTTACCACCTGGGCTCGGCCTGGGGAGACGCTTCTGTCGGCGTCCGGCGCCGATGTGCTCCATACATGGGAGGGGCCATTCGTCACGCAATTCGTTCTCCGCATGTCCGGGACGCGCGCCGCACTCTCGTTCGCACCCATTCCGTCATGATTCTGCGTGTTGCCCTGATCGCCGGGCTGTTCCTCGGTACCGCTGCGAGTGAGGCGCAGGTCTGGGATGTTCCCCTGGATACCCTCGAGGCCCGCGTTCAGCGCCAGCCCGAGGACCTGGACGCGCGTCGAGCCCTGGCGGACCGTCTGATCGGTGAAGGAGCCCTCGATGCAGCCATCCTGCATCTGCGGTGGATCGTGAACCGGACGCCCGAGGATGTAGACCGCCACCTAGCACTGGCGCGTGCCTTCTCATGGACAGATAAGCCTGCGGAAGCCATCGCCGCGTACGATCGGCTTCTGGAAGTCGCTCCCGGTCACGATCCGGCTACGCTCGAGCTGGCGACCCTGCTTCTATGGAACGAAGGCCCCGCCCGCGCGGCGCAGCTTTTCGGCCCGATGGCTGAACGCCAGCCCGACGATCCCGAGATTCAGAACCTGTATGCCTATGCGCTCCACGGGGCGAAACGCTCCAGGGAGGCCCGTGCTCAGTACAACCGCGCTCTGCGCTTGTCGCCAGATAACCCTCAACTGTTGGCCGAGAGCGGTTCGCTGGAACGATGGGAAGGCGACTGGTCGCTTGGTCGGTACCGGCTGAGCCGAGCGCTTCAGCTTGGTTTAGACGGAGAGGCAGCCGAGCGGGCGCGGGCACAACTCAGGGAGCTGTCGCGGACAATCGCGCCCCGCGTTACGCTGTCCATCGAGCATGCTGCGGATTCCAATGGACTAACGCGCACCCGGTATCCGTCCCATGCCCATGTTCAGTTCACTCCGTCGTGGGCGGCTGGCGTGACCATCACCCAGGAACGTCTCACGCAGGCTCTTCCGCTCACCGAACTGCCGAGCATCGACGCGGCAGCGACGTTTGTCTATCCGTACATCGCATACTCTCCCATCGGGCCTCTCGCGTTTCGGGCGTACGCCGGGTTGCAAGATGTTCACAGCGAAGGGAGTGGAGTCAGTGGGGCACTCGAGGCAGAGTGGAGGCAGACCAGCCCTCGGTTTCTGCGGAGCATCCTGCGGTTTCAATCGGATGCCAGTCTGGATGGCGTCCGGGCGTTGGGAGAAGGCATCCGCTCGACCCAACTGGTCTCGGACACCTATGCCGAGCCCCTTCCGGGCTGGGGGTTCGGAGTCGGCGTCACAGGAGTGTCGTACTCCGATGGAAACGAGCGACTAAACCTTGCGACCTCCACGCGTGTGACCCTGGCCCGATGGCCTCAGCTCGAGCTGGCGGTGACCGGTGGTGGAGGCTTCGAGACCACGTCGGCGCAATATGAGAACTCGGATCCGTACTGGACGCCTCGGAATCTGGTAACGCTCCTTGGAGGCGGAACCGTAGCAGTGACGCCCATCCAGGGCGTAAAGCTGGAGCCAGAAGTGTATGGTGCCTATCAGCGCGATGCCTTCAATCAGGCTATAAGCCTTGGCCTACGCCTTCGGGCAACGCTCGAGCGCGGGAGGCATCGGGCCGGGCTCCTGGTCGAGGAATGGGGATCGGATGTCTACTCCGTTCAGCGTTTCGGACTGCGCTACGAGGTCGGGTTGTGGTAAAGCGCCTCGGTCTTCTCATGTGTGTCGGGCTCGCCGCGTGTTCAGCTCCACCGGAGGAGTTGGACACCGTGCCTGACCGAGAGAGCCGCCGCGCGAAGCTGGCGGAGGCGGAGGCGTTCCTGCCCGTGTTGTCTGCGGTGATGGACGTGGACGCGCTGGCGAAGACGCCCGTGGCGATTCTGGACCCCGATCCCTACACTGCCGACGACATCGCGCGTCTCCGGGACGAAGGCGTGCTCACGCTGGGGTACCTCAACATCGGCGAAGCGGAGACCTTTCGTCGGTTCTACGAGGATGTGGATCCCACATGGATCCTAGGCGACAACCCCATGTGGGAGGGGCACCAGTTCGTAGACGCTCGGAACCAAGGCTGGCAGCGCCTGATCGTAGACCGAGTCGCCAGCGCGATCCTGAGCAAAGAGTTCGACGGGCTCTTCTTGGATATGGCCGACGTTGCCGCACCTGGTGTGCACCCAGAGACGCGTGATGGCATTGAACGCCTCATCCTGCGGCTCCGCGCCGCCTATCCGATGCATCTGCTGGTCATGAACCGAGGCCTGTTCCTGGTCGAGGACGTGGAGGCCGCCATCGACGGGCTGGCGGTTGAAGGCGTATTTGCCCGGCATGATCTCCAGACGGGGATCTACAGCCAGACCCCGCAGGATCAGCGAAGCGCTCTCGTCGCGGCATTGAACGGCTTCCGCGAGCGCACGGGCGGTGCGGCCCTCGTGATCGACTATGCGGATTCGGAGGCCCTGCGGCAGCACGCGGAGGCGGAGGCTGAGCTTGAGGGTCTGCCTGTATACATCGGAACCATCGAGCTCGCAGGGCGGGGGATGACGCCATGAGCGTTTCCAGGCACTCTGCAGCGCGCACCGCAGGCTCACTCACGGGATCCGGCCTCTCGCAAGCTCCATCTGCGGACATCGCACTCGTCCTCGAAGGGACGTACCCGTACGCCATCGGCGGCGTGTCGACGTGGGTGGACGACCTGATCCGAGCGATGCCGGACGTGACCTTTGGAGTCGTCCACCTCCATGCCGGGCAGTGTCCCGCAACGTCGCCGTTCAGCCGACCAGCGAATGTGGTGTGGCAGCGAGACCTCCGGCTCCCCGATGACCTCGACGAGATCGATCCGAGAGCCCTCGCAGCCCGGATTCCGCCAGCTCGGTGTGTCCACGCGCTGGCGACGGGATTTGCGGGGCAAGTTGGGGTGGCCTTGAAGGTGCGCACCGGCACTCCGCTCCTCCTCACAGAGCACGGCGTCTACTGGTACGAGATTCAAGAGGGGGCGCCGGAGCTGGAGTGCGGGCTTCGCCTCCACGGTCAGGACCTCTCCGATGGCAACCCCTGTGCGAATCGAACCCTCTGGGTGGACCGGTTTCGCCTGATTGCGCGCGAGACCTACCGCATGGCCGATGTCATCACCACCGTCTGCGAGGCCAACGCCGCTTTGCAACGTCAGCTCGGAGCGCCCGACCCTGTCGTGATTGCCAACGGCGTCCGACGGCCGGAGTCGACGCTGCCTCTCACAGACGACGAACTGGCGACGCTCCACGCGAGTGCCCGCGAGCCTGCGGGTCTGCGCATCGGGCTGGTGGGGCGGGTGACTCCTATCAAAGACATCCACGCGTTCGTCCGCGCTGCGGCGCGGGTCGTCGAGGAAATGCCGGAGACACAGTTCTATGTCATTGGCCCAACCGATGACCGAGAGTATGCCGCGAGCGTTCGCACACTTGCGCGGCGTCTGAGGCTCGCCGACCAGTTCCATCTCACCGGGCCCCAGCCTGCGGCTCTGTGGCATCGCCATCTCGATATCGTCGCGCTGACGAGCCGGAGCGAGGCGCAGCCGCTGGCGCTACTCGAGGCGATGGCGCACGGCCGCCCCGTGGTCGCGCCTGA
The DNA here is from genome assembly GCA_039815415.1 of Bacteroidota bacterium. GTDB lineage: Bacteria > Bacteroidota > Rhodothermia > Rhodothermales > Rubricoccaceae > JBCBZH01. The sequence continues at coordinate 602 of JBCBZH010000243.1, read as the reverse complement.
TGTGGGAGGATGCCTGGCTCTCGTGACGGGGGAAGAGGGAGAGCCTGCTGGCCTCATCGTCACGCGCCCGCCCGACGACCTCGGTTTGGCCGACATCGCACCGCCCATGGCAGACGCGCTTCTCGAGCTGGCGAGGAATCCATCGCAGCGCGCGCACATGGGACGCGCTGGGCAGCTACGCACGCGAGAGCGTACCGTGGAAGCTGTGGCCCAACGATATAGGAAGATCTATCGCCAACTGGCTACACCAGCGTTCGCCAGCTCGGTGGCCGCATAAGCCTGGGAAATGGCGTCGGGAGCGTGACACCTGCGCCCGATGAAAGGGGCAATGAGAGCGGGGATGGGAACGCTAGGGTTCCATCCGGGGCGCCACGATCCAGGAGAACGCGGGGATGGGCGATACGGAAACCGGTTTGCCCTGCTCGGGCACAATTCCTCCTATGCCTCATTCTTCCGATCGTCCGTCGGTCCTCCTGACAACGGAGGGCACATACCCCTTTGAGGGAGGGGGCGTGACGACGTGGTGTGACGTGATCCTCAACGGGCTGCCCGACATCGACGTGCATCTGATTGCGGTGACAGGCTCTACGGCGATTACGCTG
>JBCBZH010000162.1:0-9682 GCA_039815415.1 Bacteroidota bacterium | reverse complement strand
CTCGCAGGGCCATCACACGGACGATGTGGGGCGAGGCGACGCGTGCCATGGCGCGTGCCTCGGTGCGGAATCGTCGGACGAAGGCCTCGTCGGCGGCCATGTTGGGGGCGATGGCCTTGAGTGCGACGGGGATGCCGAGGGCGGTGTCGTCGGCGCGGTAGACGGTCCCCATGCCCCCACGGCCCAGAACCTCCTGGATCAGGTACTCCCCGATGCGCCGACCGATCATGGGGTCGGTGGGGGGGGCTGCAGGAAACGGGTCCGGGGCGTCACTCATGAGCAGCGGTCATGCAAGGCGAGGACAGAGTACGGCACTCGAGCTGGCGATGGGGACGGGCTCCTACGGGACCACCTGGACGACCACCGCCGTCGCATTGTCGCGGCTTCCGAGCTGGCTCGCCAGCGCGACCAGCCAGTTGGAGGCTTCCTGAGGGGCATAGGCGTGGACGGCGCGCACAATCTCATTCAGGTCAACGGGTGCAAGTCCATCGGAACACAGAACATACCGGTCTCCGGGAGATACGGCGCCTGCGCTGAAGGCATCGACCTGAACCGACTCGCGGATGCCAATGGCGCGTGTGAGATGGTGGCTCCGTGTGCGCGCGATCTCGGCGAGCGAGGGGTCGTGGCGGGCGGCCTCGCCCATCGTGTGGTCGGTGGTGAGTTGCTCGATCTTCTGGCCGCGGATGCGGTAGGCCCGGCTGTCACCTACTTGGCCGAGGAACGCGTGGCCGTCGGCGATGAGAAGCAGCGTACAGGTTGTGCCCATCTGGCGGCGATACGGACCCGTGTTGGCACGTGCCCAGACGGCATCATTCGCCGAGGTGACCGCGTGGCTCATGAGCGCCACCCGATCCGACTGTGTGCGAAAGGCGGGGCCGAAGGTGTCCATCATGGCCTCGACCGCAGCCGTGCTCGCCTCTGCGCCCGCCTCGTGACCGCCCATGCCATCGGCCACGGCAAAGACGGCAGGTTGGGGGACGACGTGCCCGGCCGCGTGCCCCGATCCAATCGCCAGCTCGGGGAGCACGCCGAAGGCGTCTTGGTTCTCCGTTCGGACCGCGCCGACATCCGTGCAGGCGCCCGCGGACAGCCGCAGCATCGGCGGTGATGGCTGTGCGGGCGACGAGCTGGGGTGAATAGGGAAAGACACAGGGAGCGGTGGGTCTACTCAGAGTCGGAAGGAAGGGGCGCCTCGTCTGTCTGCCGCTGCTGCAGGGCATTGGTGCCTAGTCGAGCCGTCCGCCCACTGGTTGGGGCATCGTCGGTTCGAATGCCACCGCGCCCTCCTGCGAGCGCGATCTGAACCGGCGGGTCCATGTCGATGCCGAACAGGCGGGGGTTCTGGCCGATCACGGCCGCGGCAAAGATTTTCATGACGTAGTCCTTCGTTTCGTTCGGCATCCGGCTCCGGTACGTCGTCAGGAACTTCCAGTAGGTCCTGCTCTCGGGGTCGTTCGCGATGCCCCGCATCTTGGGGCGGACGTTGCCTTCGCCCCAGTTGTAGGACGCCAGAACCAGCAACCCGCTGGCCTGTGTGAGGTGGATGTAGATGTCCCGCAGGTAGCGTGCCGCAGCGTCGGCGGCCTGCGGGAAGTCGTGGCGTTCATCCAGAGGGTCGTAGACCCGTTCATTCACGAGCGGGCCTGACTCGAGGCCATAGCGCCGCCCCGTTTCCGGGATAAACTGCCAGGCTCCCTTGGCAAAGCCGTAGCGGGTGGGAGGGCCGACGATCCGTGTCTTGAAGTCACTCTCCTGGAGAGCGAGGAAGAAGAACTCGGTCGGCATCCCATGGCGACGGAGGGCATTGACGGCGTCCACGTCGTGACCGTTGAGCTGAGCGCGGCGGATGCCATCTCGCCAGCGCGCGCCGTTCTTCCAGTAGTTGATCTGGACCTGCAGCTCGTCCACGAAGTCAGGGGGGATCATCAGCTCGCTTTCCCCGAAGGCTCGTGCCGTGCGGTAGATCAGCTCTTCTTGAGACGACAGCCCGTCATAGACACCAAGGCTGCGGACAAATCGGTCATAGCGGGCTGCTGTACGGCGCCGAGTCTCCAGGGCCCGTTCAAGGTCCACGTTGAGGCTGTCTGCATTCTGAGGGTTGGCCTCAATTTGCTGGTTGAGGATCTCGACCTGCTGCGCAACGGCCACGTCGTTGGTCCGCAATAGGTTGAAGAGGTCTACGGCCTCCGTGCGAAGCTGGCGGACGCGGTACTCCTGGTAGCCGGCATACCCCAGCGCGACGACGCTCACTAGCAGTGCGGCCACAATCAGGCCTCGATAGCGGGAGTGCTGTTTCTCGGTGACCTCTTCCTGGGCCTTTTTCAGATCGTCGTAGGCCTGGCGGATGAAGCGTGTCCGTTCGCCCATCTGCTCTTCGTCTCCGCCCTCGCCGAAGTAGCGCTCTACAACGGCATCGTACGACAGCTCATCGCTAGGCGGAGGCGTCTCCGAGTCGTCAGCTCGAGGGGGCTCTGGCGATGGAGGAGGGGCGCTGTCTGAACGTGGAGGCGTCGAGCTGACGTAGTGCGGGGGGGCTAGTGGCGTGGTCGGACGAAACGGGTCGGGTGTGGCCTCGGGCGTCGAGCTGTCGACGTGGGCGGAGTCGATGACGGGCTCTTCAGGAGTGTGCACAGGTGTTCCTGCTGTAAAGCGCAGGAAGAGACCGCCTTGTCCAACCTGGACGGTTGTCTCACCCGAAAGCGGTACGTGCTCCACGCGCTCGCCGTCGATGTAGGTGCCGTTCGAGCTGCCGAGGTCCTGAAGCCACCAGACGCCATCGGCGGGCGAGATCTGGAGGTGCCTCCGGCTGGCGCGTGCGCTGTCTACCACCACATCGCAGTGCTCTCGTCCAACGGTGAAGGGGCAGTCGAACGTCCATACCCCGTCATCCCCCTCTACCCGAAGCGGTGGCGGTGCGTCGGATGAGCCGGGGGACTCACGCACCATCGGCCGGTGCGCTCTTGGGGACATCGACGCCGAAGACGATGCCGACGGTGTGAGGCAGCACGCTGCGAGGTGGGCGCAGACGGACGCCGTACGTGTTCGAAGTCTCCGCTTCGTGCTCCTCCAGATGCTGCACCGTGACGACGTCTTCGTCTACAGGGCCGCTGTCCTTCCGAAGGAATGCCCGGAACCGCCGGTCGATTTCCGCGATGGCAGTCTCTGTGTCCATTCCCGCGCACTCCGGGCCGATGGTCAGCGCCCGGTGGGTCGCCAGCGCGGAGGCTATGGAAGCAGGCAGGGTCGCACGGGCGCGGGCGTCTGCAGAGGCATCAGCGGGGTTCGCGGTCGTGGCCGGAGGACCCATCACGGCGCGATCGGTACGGAGTGGGCCGGAGAATCCGAGGATGCCTGCACGCGCGAGGTCATCCAAAACGCTGTCAGAAAAGCTGGCCGAAAGAGGCATGGCGCCCATGCGAGTGTTGCGCACATGAAGGTCGCCGACGGCCTGTCCAGCCGATGCGGTGGGCCACCCGCGCTCGTTGTGGGCCTCCGCCATCGCGGCGCCGACGAGCAGGGCCGAGCCTCCCCAGAGACGCTCACCACCTTCCACACCGTGCGCCTTGTCCGGATGATCTGGGCCATAGGCGTGGCGGAGCACGAACGGAGGGATCGCCAACACGAGTTGGTTGGCTTCGGCCCGAGTTCGGAGCGACCGGAACGCAGCGTACTCCGGCTTCTGGAGATGAGCCGTCGCTGGAGGCAGGCGGGAGAAGTCCGTTGGGGTCGCAAGCCCGAAGAAGGCTGGAGAGACACTCAGCACCATCGGGACTTGCAAGCTGGCGCCCGAGGCTGCGAGATCGCCCAGCGTGTTCAGATCTGCAGATGAGGGCTCCACATCGTGGTCGATGATGACCGCGGCGAGCGGGACACGCTTCAGGCCATCGTCATACTCCGGGAGGAGCACTTGGTAGTGGACAGCCTCGGCGAGCGGTGCTTTGGGCGACGCCAACACCGTCAGGGCAGCGCCCTTTCTGAATGCGAGGCGACCCACAAGCATCTTCAGGCCCCGCCACGCCGCTTCGGCACGCCGAACGTCCGGGTGCTCCACGATCTCGCTGATCTGGGCGCGCAGCCGGTCTGCGAGTCGATCGGCCACGCGGGCGGCCGCCTCGCGGTCCACGTCGCCTGTGGGCTCTTGGGACGCGACGATCAGCGCACTCAGTGCGTCGCTGGGCGGCGAGGCCTCCTCGCCCTCAAGAGCCACCATGCCGAGGAGGGCATCCAGACTTCCGTCGTCATCGGGGGGACGCGGGCTGGCGGAGGGGGGACGCAACCGGACGGACTCCGCCAGCCCGTCAGCGGCATCGAGCCCGGTCTCTCGGAGACGCTCGCGAAGAGCGTCAAGTGTGAGGGACCCTGAGCGGGCGTCATCCAGCGCCGTGTGCGCTTGTGCGATGGCGGTCAGCGCTGGAACCCGCGAGACGATCCCGGCTGGCGAGAAGCCATCCAGGGCATCGACCTGCCACGCGATTTGTCGGCGCCCGTCCACGGCGCCGCCGAGGCGGTCGGGGACTGACACCTCGAGCTGAGGGCCATGCTCGCGCATCCGGTCGGCGAACGAGTTGGCGTCCACATCCCAGGTGCGAGTGCCCTCAGACCAGTCCTCTACGTGAGCCTGCGGGTCGAGGTCTGCGACGAGGAGCAGGCGGAAGGCACCGCCTCGCTCGCGAACGGTCGTGCCGCCAGATGAGGCCTGGACCGTCGTGGTGTCCGGGTCGGATGTGATCTGAAAACCGACGGAGGAGGAGTCTGACATAGCACAGGGGAACGGGCGATCTCTGCATGAGACCGCCACCTGATTCTATACACCGGAAATCGCTGCAGTCCCGGTCATGTGAACGATGCTGGGATGGGCTACTGCGCGTAGTGCCCAGAGACGTACCACCGCCCCGGCACGAATCGCTGCTCAGCTGCCCATGTACGCATGGCGCCCAGCGCCTCGAGCTGGCGATGGACGTCCCACGTCGTCTCGAAGGCGAGGGGCATCCTGTAGCGCACCGCCAGCTCGTCGGCCATCCAGCCCCGCAGGCGGTGAGGGGTGAAGGGAGCCGCGAGGGACGCAACTTGGGACTCTGGACCCGCCGGGTGACCGAGGCGGAAGCGCTCAGCGCTCTCGAAGACGGAGCCATGGCTATCCCACCACTCCTGCCATGCCTCGGGGTCGGTGCTCGGACCGGTAATGGTGGTGCCGCGCGGTTCCTGATCGGGTGGGTGCAGCGGTTCGCCGCGCTCGATGCGCTCGCGTTCTTCTTCGAACAGCTCGTCGTCACTCGGGATGTCCTCGATGAACGTTTCCGAGGTGAGATCGGCGCCTGTGATGAGCACCAGAGCGTAGGCGGCTTCGTCGGCAGCGTCTCCGCTGAGGGCTTCGATGAGTGGGCCTACGGAGAGGGGGGCGCCCATCAGGCCGAGGGTGTCTGCGGCAATGGCCGCGCTGGGCGGATGCTTCAGCACCTCATGGAGCCACGGGAGGGCCGTGTCGTGGCCTGCCAGCACGAGCGTCGGTACGAGCGCTGGGTCTGTTCTCGCTGCGGACAGCACTGCGGGTGCAGCTTGAGGGGAGCCACTCCGAAGCAGCGTCACCGCGGCCTCAAGGCGCACCTGTGGGTCCTCATCGGTAAGCAGTGGGCGCAGGGACGACTCCACGATGCCGTCGGCGGTCCGGCCCAGGGCACGGACGAGATGGGCGCGGATGCCTGCGGGCGCGGTGGGCAAAGCATCGAGAAGCGCGTCGCGGCCTGCGAGCTGGCGATGGGCAATCAGGTCGGCGGCCAGGCGGAGGCGGCGCGGGTCGTCCAGGCGGTCGGGGCGGACGGCGCCGGGCACCCACGCATCGGGCATCTCCGCCGTCAGCGCGTCACTCAGGGCATCCAGGGCTTCGTCGTCTTCGGGGTCGATGCCCTCCATCGCCACACCCACGAGGTCGCTCCGTTGGTGGCGGCAGAACACGCGGAGGGCGGCGTGCAGCTCGCCCGCGTCGCCTTCGAGGGCTTGCTGGCGGCAGACGGCGAGCGCCAGCTCGCCTCCGACCATGAGAGCATCGAGATGGGCTTCGAGGCGGTCCTGGTCCTCGCCCAGATCGGTCCACGGCAGCTCGGGGTTCTCCCGGTCTGCAGCGCGTTGCTCCCAGAGCGAAGCAGCCTCCTCGAGGTGTTCTAGGTACAGGCCAATCCGGAACCCTCGCTCGGATGGTCCGGGCGCTAGCGTGTCGGGCAGCGGGAGAGGTGCGGTCTCAACCATCGAGAGGGAGGCGAGGGAAGGAGGCCGGCACATGGGGGGCATAGTCCGTGCGGCGTGCCCAGGCGGGGCAGTGGCGATACTCGCGTTCGGTGGGAAGGCCTGCAAGGTCTGCCATCCGGAGCAGTGCCAGGCCTTCGACCGAGACTTCCTGGAAGTCGTAGAACTGGTACGACTCCGTCCGAGCCGTGGCGATTTCGGCCGCCACCATCTCGATAAAAGCCTCAAACGCGTCGATGAACGCCTGCGCATCGCGGTCAATCAGCGCGCGGCACACAGCATTCCGAGGATCATCGACCCCTCGGAGTGCCTCCTCATGGCGATCCACCAGGGTGCTCAGATCTCCGGCCTGCTGTGGATCCACCAGCCCGAACAAGAGCTGCGCGTAGAGAAAGTCCTCCTCGTACTCGAAGTCGGGGTACCACTCTGGGGGAGAGAGCCGGCCGATTTCAGTCGCCAGCTCGAGCTGGCCGACAGCAACCGCATCGTGAAAGGGGGCGAGGAAACTGGCCCGGAAGGCATGTTCAGGAGCCTCCGGGACGCCCCGGCGGAGCAGCGTCCGGCGCGTGATGCCGCTGTCGATCAGGCTGTGGGCGTACGCATCCAGGTTTCCATCGAGCAGCAGGTACGCTACCCCGATGTGGCGGTAGTGCCTGCATATATCGTTCAAGACGGCCCCGCCCACCGCATCCCGACCGATTTCGTTGGCGGTCTGGATGAGGAAGTTGGCGTGCCGGATCTCCTGCCCGACCGCTACGTGGAGAGGTGCGGTTGGCATCAGAGAATGGTGGTGCGGTCGTACTCCGCCAACTCGGCGAACCCGATGCCCGTGAAGCCCTCGGCCTGGATTCGTTCTGCAAGGCCGCGCTCGAAGACGACCGGGCTCGCAAAGCGGGCCAGCCGGAACATGCGAACGGTCGGATCAATGGCCTCCGGGCGGATCACGAGCTGGTCGACAAGCAAGACCCGCGTTGGGTCGATCATGTTCAGCGTTGCGCCGGAGGCCTCCACATCCAGGGCCTCCTGAAGGTGGGTGTGGTGGGCCACGACGTAGGGCGTGTCCACCGGGCGCCCCTTGTGGTCGAGGATCGTGACCGGAAGCATCTCCGTGTTGGCCGTGTGCTCGGCCTCGGCCTCGAGAAAGGCTCGTAGTCGGTCCGAGATGACGAGGAGGGAGCCGAGGCACTTCATCACATCATCGAGGCGAATGCCAAAGTCAGCGTCCAGCTCGAATCGTGCATCCGACGGCCAGTCGTCGAGCCGGGGGACGCCCATCGTCAGCTCGTAGTCGTCTTCGACCTCTTGGATGGGGCCCAGGACACCGGCATGGGGGGAGGGGCGATACTGGGCGTAGACGAACTCCATGAGGCAGAGAATCAGGTAGTGGAGATGGTCGAGCTGGCGTCATGCATCGTGAACGGCGTGCGCCACGTGGCCTCTGGCGTGGGCGGCGTGGTGTAGCGGAGCTGCCAGGTGTCGTAAGTCGCGGTAGCGGCTCGTGAGATGAGATAGGCTTCCCACGTTGAGGCCAGCGCATCGAAGATGCTGGCGACGTTCTCAAACACGATCTTGTGCTGGTCGGCGATCGCATTCAGCGGGTCGATGACGTTGGACTTGATGTCGTCCGCGACGGCATAGTTGTATCGCGTGTGGCCCCAACTGACCGGAAGGTGAACCGGGTAGTGCTCGGGGCTGGATCCGGCCTTGCCGAGATCGCCAAACAGGCTCTTCAGGTCGATGTAGTCGTCCGGGTTCTTGGAGCGCTGGTTGAGGCGAGAGATCTTGTTCTTGATGTAGCCGCTCGCATCGCTGGACTTGCCATCGGCGGAGACCTTGTCGGCCTGGGAGTTGCCCTTCTTTCGGTCGAAGTAGATCAGGAAGGAATACAGGTCTGGCAGCCCGATCAGGTTCACAGGGGCGTTGATGTTCCAGGGCGTCTTGTAGAGGCACTTCTCGACAAACGTGCGCTTGTCGGCGTTGCTGATCTTGAGGACGGCCTTGTTGTAGATCGAGTCCTCGGGAAGGATGTGGTGGACCTGGTAGATCAGGCTCCCGTACCCCTTCTTCCCGGCGTTCTTCCACTCCGTCTCGTAGTTGAGTTCCTGCCCGTCGCCGTGCTTCCGGAAGAAGCCTTTTCGGGGTTTGATATCGTCAGATTCGTGGTTAGCCATGGGACAGGTCAGGTGGCGATTCCAAACGAGGCTCGCTGCCCGGTGTCGCTCGCGAGGACAACGGCCGTCGAGGCGGGAAGTCGTCCGCGCTGGTGGGCATGGTCGGCCAGGCATACAGCCATCGGGCCGGTCGCTGCGCCGATGTCACCGAAGGACAACGCAGGATGAATCGTTTCGGGCTCGAAAGGGCCGTCGGCACTGAGCCGGACTTGTGCACACCCCCAATCGAAGGCCCGGTGGGCGGTTCCGTTGAGCGACGTGAAGAGCAGGTCCGTCGAGCTGGCGGACGCGGCCTGCGTCGCGGCCAGGCATGTCGAAAGAGCGACCCCTGCTGGTCGCTCGGCCTCTCCCGGAATGAAGGGCAGATCGGTCGTCTGGGCCAGGCCGTTCAGCGTGAGTCCTTCCGTGGAGGCGCCAGCTCGTTCCACGAGCAGGAAGGCGGCCGCTTCGCCCGGCATGGCGCCTGCAGCGTTCTCTGGCGTGTGGAGGACGCCCGCGTGCTGGAGCGCCGCAATGCTCAGCGGGTCCAGCGGCGAGTGGATGCCGCCGACGAGACAGCGGGAAATGGTGCTTCCCTGCAGCGCCCGCGCGGCGATGCGCAGGAGCGCCCCGAACCCGGCCTCGTCCTCGAAGAGCGTGACGCCCGGACTGGGGTGGAGCCCTACATCCGTAAACCGCCGGATGGTCTCGACCAGTCCCATCTGGAGGGCCTCCATGCGCATATCGGCCTCGAGAGCACTCGGGGGCTCCGGGGGAGGCTCTCCCCGGTCTGCGAAGGCGCCAGCTCGAGCTGGCGAACGTAGCTGCCGCTCGGCAGCGCGATGCAGATGCCCGTTTTGTTGTCTTCTGGGATCTCGGTGCGGCGTGCGAGGTCGGCCAGGGCGGCCTCGGCGAGGCGTGCGTACCGGGCCACGTCGGCAAAGCCTTCGGTGATGAAGGGTGCTGCGTGGACGTTGAGATCGGTCCCGAGCGCCTCCTCGGGGTCGAACACATCCACGCCGGGCATTGGGCTGGGACGGGTGAGGCCCGCGAACGCCGCTGCGCAGGCGTCTGGAGCCTGGAGGCCCAGGCTACACGCCAAGCCCAGGCCGGTTACAGAGAGACGGACGGCGTCCTCACTCATGGAATTGTCTCACCGCAGAACAGGCACTCTGCCTTCGGCGGTATTCCGATGGCAACCACCGGAGGCTGAAGCAGGGGAAAGGGTGGCGTGTTCTTCTGGTTGTGCAGCATGATGTCGAAGGCCCGGGTCACGTTCTTCCCCTGCG
>JBCBZH010000204.1:0-8048 GCA_039815415.1 Bacteroidota bacterium | reverse complement strand
GCCGCACGCTGTCCGGCCAGACCACTGAGGCATTCTGGAATGCTCTGCGCCACGCGCAGCCGTTCCTGTTCGGGCTCAATTGCGCTACCGGAAGTGGCATCGCCATCCGGCGGCGAGCGGCCTCCACCAGCGCAGGCACAAATGCCAGCCCGACCCACGCAGCCAGCGCAGCGCTCATGAGAAGGCTAAGGGGCAGCGCACTCATGACCGAACTCGAGCGCGTGGCTGGGGCGTCCGGTCCGAGCGAGCTGGTGATCGCTCCGAATCACCGGTTGCGTCGCTGACAGGCGCCTCGGTGCGATACCGCTCGGTCTTGTCCCACACGACGGTCTTCCGCCGCCGCGGAATCATCCCGGCGAGCACGGCCTGCGAGCTGGCGATGAGGCTCACGAGAAACCCAAAGGCGTTGAGCGGCAGCAGGCGGCTCCGGCGAGGCGCCCCATCCAAGCGGGCAGCCGTGCCAATCTCGAAGAAGACCGCAAAGTTGCCGACCGTGTTGTAGCTGGCAACCGCCAGCGCGGCCAGCAGCCCGTGGACGGGGTGGTAGCCGAGGTAAAACAGCGCCGTGGCGGCCACCCAGCCGAGCAGGAGCACCGGGCTCATGGCGTAGACACCGAGCAGAAGCAGTCCGTCGAGTCGAGCGCGGGGGCGAAGGGCCCGCGCTCCGAGCACCTTGATCGCATGACGCTGGGCCGCATCCGTGTGGCCGCGTGCCCAGCGGCGGATCTGTCGGATGCGAACGGCCCAGGACTCGGGCACCTCCTCGTAGCACTCGGAGCGGTTGGCATAGGCGACCGTCCAGCCATCGGCTACGAGACGGAAGGTGAGGTCGGTGTCTTCCGCCAGCGCGTCGGGCCGCCAGCCGCCGACGGCGTCGAGGGCGCGGAGGCGAACGCCGCCCACCGTTCCGCCATACTGCGGGATCAGGTCGAGATTCATGCGGGCCTGCTGATCCACCTGGTAGCCGCCCGTGCGCTCCAGGTCCAGCAGCCGCGTCAGCAGGTTGGTGCCCGCGTTGTCCGGGATCACGCGGCCCATCACGGCGCCCACCTGCGGATCGGCGAAGGGAGCGGCGAGCTGGCGAATGAGGTCGCGGCCTGGCAGGTAGTCGGCGTCGAACACCAGCGCGATCTCGCCATAGGCGAGCGCCATCGCCTCACCAAGAGCAGCCGCCTTTCCAGGTGTTCCTCCCTCACGGTGGAACGGGACGATGCGATCTGGGTAGCGCTCCACGTAGGCGTCCACGATCTCGCGCGTCCGGTCCGTAGAGCGGTCGTTGACCACCACAACCCGCATCCGGTCTGTAGGGTAGTCCACCTCCAGAAGCGCGTCTAGGCTGCCTGCAATGACGGCCTCCTCGTTGTGGGCCGGGACGAAGACGGTCAGGTGCGGCCAGACGAGCGTGTCGAGCGCCGCGTAGGGGTGCCGCTGGCGGCCCAGCAGGCGGCTCAGCGTGAACAGGTAGTGCCGCGCGGTGTAGATCAGGATGAGGGCGACAATCACCCACAGGGTGTAGATCAGAACCATCTCCCCCCATCCGACCGGCATCTGGGCACCATCGGGCTGAGCGAGAATGGTCTCCCAGGGTCCCTCCCACGCGGGCAATGCCGCACCTCTCCCGTTCGGCGTCTGGGCTGAAACCCGCGCCGTCAGGAGGCTAAAGAGGGAAAGCGCCGCGACCGAAGGGCCGCGAACAGGGGGAATGAGGCGCATACGTGGTGGGAATGCACCCCTTCACGTGGCAATCACTGCGCCATCGGGGAACGCTGGCGTTCCGTCTGTGCAGGCTATCTGGATCCTCCTCGTGATGGCGACTGCCGCTCGCCAACTCGAAGGTCGGCCACCTGCCCCTTCCTGACATGCCCTCTCAATGCGTGCCTGGGCGTAGGGCATTCGCCTACACTACATCTCGCCCTCCCCTGCTGCCTTCGCCAGCTCGCTGGCCTGATGTTCGCACCCTCTGTATCTCGGCCCTATGTCTCCAGTCGAACTCGCCATCCCCCTTACGCTCGGGCTCCTCGGGAGCGCGCACTGCGTGGGCATGTGCGGCGGGTTCGTGGCGCTTCTGAGTGCGGGGTCCGAAGGCCGTGCCAGCTCGAGGCAAGCGGCCTACTTTGCAGGCAAGACCGCCACGTACGCCGTCTTTGGTCTTCTGGCTGGAGCAGCAGGTGCCTCCCTTGCGGATCTGTTCGGCGCCCTTGGGGGCACTCTCAGCGTCGTCCTCGGCAGTGCCATGGTGCTGGTGGGCGCCTCGCTGTGCGGCCTGGCGTGGCGCGGAGCCTCGGCACCTGGAGCGACGGTGGCGGCCCGGCTCGGGCCTGCCATCGGACGGCTGGTGCAATCCGGCTCACTGCCCTCCATCGCTGGGCTCGGAGCCCTCAACGGCCTGCTGCCCTGCGGCCTCGTCTACGGGATGCTCGCCGTCGCAGCCGCCTCGGGCTCAGCCCTCGAGGGCGCTCTCACGATGGCCGTCTTCGGGCTGGCGACCGTTCCCGCACTCGCTGTCACCGGCTGGCTGGGGTCGCGTCTCAAGCCGCAGAACCGGCTGTGGATGCAGCGGATCGCGGGCGTCCTCGTCATCGCGATGGGCGTGCTCACGGTGGCACGCGGAGCAACAGCTCTCACTGCGGGGACACCCGACCGAGCGGAGCATGTTCTCTGTTTGCCGGGACATAGCGGGGAATCGGTAGCTCAGTAAATCTTCTGTCGCCAGCTCGGAAAGGCCAGTGATCGGTGGGCCGTAGCACGTGATTGGGGCTGGATGCTGTCACGGGCACCTGCCCACTCGCCACTGGCCCTCACATCATGAGAGCCCGCCACATGGTGTAGACAAACGCGATGCCGAGGATGGCGAGCATGGTGGCGGCCACGCCGAGGACTCCGAGGTAGGTGCCCGTTGCCGTGATCGCGTCCTCGCGCTCGTGATTTGGGATCAGATCCATCTCCCGCTCGCGGACCATCCGGGCATAGTCGAGCTGGCGACGGCGAGCCGACCGCGCATCATCGAGGGCTGTGCGGAAGCGGTCTGCGCGGTCTCCCCCGGCTGGGTAGAACCGGCCGTAGAGGCTCCACGGTGTTGCCCGGCTGCCAACGCGCGCCCGGACCCGCCAGAGCAGCTTCCACCCGAGGGCAGGAACGAGGCCCGACAGCCCGATCTCTGTCGCCAGCCCCGCATCGATGGTCATCACGTCGCGGCTGAAGTCCACGTTGGGCGACAGTTCGACCTCGTAGCTGGTGGCTCCAGGCACCTCGCTCCATTCCAGCGAGACGCTCACGGCATCCACCACTTCGCCGCCGAGCGGCGAGGTCAGTCGCGGAGCCCCGAGAGGCGCCAGCTCGAGATCCGCACGGGCGGGCGTCGTAAAGCCCGGCACCTGCGACCACGCTGGCGTTGGAGCACCGTCCAGCGCCTCGCCCTGTTCATGGGGCCACACCGGAGCGGGCGGCGGGGACGTTGTCACCGGAATGATCCCGGTAGAACGCTCGGCGGCGCGCTGCTCCACAGCAACCTCGGCCTCCACCTTCTGCGCCACTTCCACCTCTGCGAGCGTTCCGGCATGGAAGGCTGTCGCGGCACTCCAGGCACCACCGCTCTGCCGCGCCCACCACAGCAGGTCACCTGCGGGAAGGTCGAACGCGAGCGTGGTCTCCGTCGTCGGAAGGTCCGTCAGCTCGAGGATCGTTTCCTCCGGCGCCGACGCGCTGGCGATGCGAAGGTCGAACGTAGATGCTCCGGGCGGGGCGACCCATTCGAAGGTCGCGGCATCCTGGGCAATGACGGCGCCCGCAGCGGGAGCCTTGGGGACCGGTGTGGCGAGAGCCGGGCGAGGAGATTCAGCCATGGGAGGAGGGGTCTTCGTCGTCGAGGAGGATGCGGAGCGCAGGCGTTTCGACATCGTCGAACTGACCATCGCGGACGGCCCAGCGGAACGCGGCGACGCCCAGCAGGGCGAGCACCAGCGCGAGCGGAACGAGGATGTAGAGGACGTTCATGAGGAGAGAGTGTCGGAGGCCACCGGGCGGCGGAACGAGGGCTGCAGAAGCGCCAGCCCGACGACCAGAAGCGAGGAGACCGGCATGGCGGCAGCCGCCACGAGAGGCGTCACCAGCCCAGCGACGGCGGCAGCGGCACCGAGGACGTTGTAGCCAAGCGACAGGGTGAGCAGGACGCGGACCGTTCGCATCGCACTCCGGGCTCCACCGAGCGCATCGAGCAGCGGCGCGATGCCGCGGCGGGTCAGGAACAGGTCGGCGGCGACGAGGGCTGCCGTGGTGCCTCCGCCTACCGCTGCGCCTACATCGGCCTGGCGAAGGGCCGCCGCGTCGTTCACGCCATCGCCTACCATCAGCACCGTCCCGCCCTTGCCCTGAAGCGCCTCCACAGCCTCGCGCTTGGCCTCAGGCGAGACGCGGCCATGCGCCTGATCTGGATCGATTCCGAGCGCGCTGGCGACGTGCGCCACCGCTGCCGGGTGATCGCCCGACAGAATGTGTACTGAGGCCCCATCGGCCTCGAGCTGGCGAATGAGGGCTGCTGCCTCCGGGCGGAGCCGGTCTCCAATGCCGAGCACTGCCGCCCAGCGTCCATCCACCAGCGCGACGACCGGCGTCAGGCCCTGCGCTGTAACCTCCTGCAACGAGTTGGCAAACGCTTCAGGCATCGGGAGAGCCGTTTGCCCTGCAACCCAGTCCGGGCGTCCCACGATCACCGGTTGTGCGTCCACTGCCCCGCGAACCCCGGCGCCCGCTTCGGCCTCTACCTCTGTGACCGGCCCGATGTCTGCGCCGAAGGCCTGCACGATGGCGTCGGCGACGGGGTGCGTGACGTGCTCTTCGAGAGCTGCTACCCGCTCCAGGTCGGTGACGCCGCCCATCGAGCTGGCGACAGCCATGCGCCCCTCCGTGAGTGTCCCGGTCTTGTCCAGCACCACGGTGTCGATGGTCGTGAGCTGCTGCACGGCCTCGTCGGACTTGACGAAGATGCCGGAGCGCGCCGCACGGCCCGAGGCCACCGCCAACGCGAGGGGCGTCGCCATGCCGAGGGCACAGGGACAGGTGATGACCAGCAGCGCAGCTACATGGGCCGGCATCTGGGCCGGGTCCAGCCACATCCAGAGCGTGGCCGTGAAAGCCGCCAGCGCAAGGACGGTCAGCACGAAGACACCGCCCACGCGGTCCGCCCAGAGGATGACGGGGGCACGCCGAACGTCGCCCTTCTCCACCCAGGCCAACAAGCGGCCAACGCGGGTCTGCTCACCCACCGCACGCGTGCGAATCCGAAGGGGCGTGAGCAGGTTGGTGGTTCCTGCCTCCACGCTGCTGCCCACGCTCACAGGCTCCGGGCGCGCCTCGCCAGTCAGCGCGGCACGGTCCAGGCGGCTTTCTCCAGCCTCCACAAGGCCATCGACCGGGAGCACCTCGCCTGCGGGGACCTCCACCAAATCGCCGGGCTGGAGATCTTCTACATCGACCACCGAGACGACGCCCTCAGCGTCTACGCGGCGTGCCACGCGCGGCACCAGCGCGAGAAGCCTGTCGCTGGCCTCGCCCGCGAGGCGGCGGCTGCGAAGCTGGATCCACCGAGCCGTCAGGAGAGCAGCAATGAGGACGGCGACGGAGTCGAACCAGACCTCACCGCTCCCCGTGACGGTCGCCCATGTGCTCTGCCCGACGCCCACCAGAATGCCGAGCGAGATGGGGGTGTCGAGGTGGAGGTGCCGTAGGCTCTTCGCGTGCCACGCCGCCCGGAGCGACGCCCATGCGCGCTGGAAAAACGGGGCGGCCCCGTACGTCACGGCAGGAACCATCAGCGCGAGGCTGAACCAGCGTGCGGCGGAGGCGAGCGGGGCTGTCGGGTCCGCATCGAGGCCGCTGTAGAGAGCAAAGGCCACAAGCATGATGTTGCCCGCTAGCGCCCACGCCACGCCCATCCGAATCAGCAGCGAGCGCTCTGCCGCGCTGGCGGTCCCAGCCTCCGGTCGCGATGGACGCGCCGCGTATCCGAACCGGGAGAGCCATCGGCCCACCTCACTCAGACGAACGCGCTCCGGGTCGAACGTCAGCTCGAGGCGAGCCCGTGGGAGATCGAGCCGAGCCGCCGAGACGCCCTCCATCTCGTAGGGCAGGCGCTCAACGAGCCACACACAGGCCGCGCAGTGGACACCGTCGAGAAACAGGTCTACGCTCCGCCCGCCCTCCACCGGTTGCGTGGACTGTTCGATGAACTCAGACCGATCCAACTCCGCGAGCACGAGGGCCTCGGGGGCCTGCGCGCGCTGGGGAGACCTTGAGGGAGAGAGGCCGCGGAGTCGGTCGTAGGTGTCGCCGAGCCCTGAGGTCGCCAGCGCGTCACGGACGACGGCGCATCCGGTGCAGCAGCAGGGCTCGTCGGCCTGGGTCCAGGCCGGGCGCCGCCCGACGGGCAGGCCACAATGCGCACAGGGCGCCTCCGCGGGCGCCACGCGCTCTGAGCGCGACGGTGACGGACGATCCGATGCGTCTCTGGGCTCGATCCGGGGGCGGCGGTCGCCAGCTGGCGGAGGGGCCGTTGCGATCACGGGGCAGTCTGCTCCACGGTGTCCACGTGTCGCGCGCCGCCATCGGACCGCGCCGCCATCACCGTCACCATCGCCATCGTGATGCTAATGGCGAGCAGGAACACGACGAATGCGGGCCATGCGATGTGCGGAGGCACGAGGGAGGGCTTGCGGTCGGGGTCGTCGGTCATAGAGAGGGAGGAAACACGCGGGCGGCCTCAAAAGCAAATGCGAAACAGGGTGTGTTTCGCATCGGCTCCGAGGCCGTCAGCGTCCACATCCAGAATCGGTCGAGCGCGGGCCATACTATGCCCTGCCCCCCCGCAGGTACGGGCCGGGCCGCCCCTACACGGCGTGTAGGGCCTCCCCCCACACATGCCCACCTCGCTAGCTCGAGCTGGTGGCGATCGAGCCGGGCGTCGCCTCCCGCACAAGGGGGGCAGCACACTCGAAGGAGAACGAGACAAGAGGGATGCCCACGCCCGAATTCGCTAGATCAGGGGTAGAGGGAGTCATACTTTGCTCGCGTGATTCCCCTCCGGTCCCTGTTCGCATCGGTCTTGCTGGCGGTCGCCTTCCCGGGCACCGTCGTCGCCCCGGCCGTGCACTGGGCCGGGCACGGGCTCGAGGACCACGGCACGGCGTCCGATCATGGTGCGGCGCACGACCACAGCGACTGCGCGCACCACGTGGGCGAGCCCTACGTGGGCGAGCCCCACGAGGACGCCCACGCAGGCGCGTGCCTGGACTGCGCCCTGATTCAGAAGACCCTCAGCTCTGAGACCACTACGCAGCGGTTCTATACGGACATCGTCGGGCTGGAGCGGGCGGTGCTGCCGCCGGAGGCCCTGGCGGTCGACACGGATGTTGCCACGCCGGAGGAGCGTGGCCCCCCGGCGACAGCCTAGCCCGTCGTCTTCAACCCACTCGCTGCGTGCTCCGCCGCGTGGACTCCTGCGTAGCGTGCTTGGCACGCGTCCTCGAGGTACAGAAGGCGACGGCTGACGTGCTGCCGACTGCGCCACTCGAGCAAAAGTCTCGGGTGGCGCAGTCGGCAGCATGTCACCGCCCGCCCGATCCGCCAGCGCGGCGTACCGAGGCGGTTCCCTGATGTCCAGCTTTTCCTTCTCGTGCTCGACTGGCTCCTCATCGGAGGCGGTGTTCACGGCACCCACCTCTCGCTCGCGCTCACGGCCGGCCTCGGCTGGCCGCGCGACCGCGTTCGGGTGCTCGACCCGCACCCCGAGCCCCTCACTGTTTGGTCCCATCAGACAGCCAACACGGGAATGGCCTTTATGCGGTCCTCCCTGGTCCATCACCTGGACCTCGACCCGTATAGCCTCAAGAGATTTGCCCGACTGCCCGACGTGGCGGCTGTGTCTCGCTTCGCGCCACCCTATCGACGGCCATCGTACGCCCTGTTCCCTGCGTTGATACGCCGCTGCACGCACCGCGATTCGAACACCTGGCACGAAGGTTGCTGAACACGCACGGAACAGTGCGCCGGTGCCG
>JBCBZH010000064.1:0-17319 GCA_039815415.1 Bacteroidota bacterium | reverse complement strand
TGGGGCAGGGCCAGGTCTACCTCGGCCACGACACCTACACCGAGGCCGACTTCACGGCCGGAGGCGAAAAGACGGCCTCGTTCTCGCTGCAAGCACCGTACGTGGCAGGCGGCGACGTGATCGCCACCGCCACCGACGCCGAGGGCAACACGTCGGAGTTCGGGGCGCCGAACGTATCGGTGGGCGCCGACCGAGATCCGTCGCTGCCCGACGCCTTCGCGCTGGCGATGCCGTGGCCCAACCCTGTGCGTCACCGCGTGACGGTCCGTGTGGCGCTGCCCAAGGCGAGCCGCCTGACCGTGGAGGTCTACGACGCACTGGGCCGGCGCGTCCGCCAGCTCGACGACGACGACCGCCCCGCCGGGTGGCACGAGCTGGCGCTGGACGCCGACGGGCTGGCGTCCGGCGTCTACCTCGTCCGCATGACGGCCGGGGAAGGGACTGAGCGCTTCACCGCCACCCGCCGAATCACCGTCGTCCGCTAATCGCCAGCTCGAGTTCACAGCTCTTATCTCCGATGCGTTTCTCACTCGCCCTCCTCGTCGTGCTGGCGATGCCGGTCTCGGCCCAGACCACCTTCACGGTGACCACGACTGCCGATGCCGGAGCCGGGTCGCTGCGGCAAGCCATCACGGACGCCAATGCGAGTCCGGGCGCCGATGGGATCGCGTTCAACATCCCAGGCGACGGCGTCCACACGATCCGGCCTCAGACGGCCCTGCCCGTCATCACCGAGGCGCTTACGGTGGACGGACTCACGCAGCCCGGCGCACGCTGCGACACGTGGCCCGCGACCCTTCGCATCGAGCTCGACGGGTCGGATCGGGGGGAGGGAAGCGGCCTGGAGGCGTCGGCCCCCGGGCTGGCGGTGCGCGGCCTCGTGATCGGCGGGTTCGATGGGTTCGACGAGGGCGTCTCGTTCAAGCCCGGGGCCACCGACGGCGTGGTCGAGTGCGCCTACCTCGGAACGAATGCGGCGGGGACGGCGCCCAATCCCAATGGCAACGGCGTCTTGGCCCAGGCGCACCGCGTGCGGATCGGCGGGCCCGAGCCAGGGCAGCGCAACCTCATCTCGGGCAACGAGGGCCACCAGGTGATGGTGATGAGTGCGTCGGCGTTCAGCAACGACCGGACATTCGACACGGTGATCCAGGGCAATGTCATCGGCCCGGACGTGACCGGCGAGGCCACGATCTCGACCGAGAGCGCCCGCGGCATCTGGGCGTATCAGGCCGAGCGCACCCAGATCGGGGGGACGGACCATACGCCGTGGACGTGCGACCGTGCGTGCAACCTCATCGCAGGCAACGGGAGTGGGCAGGTCGAGCTCAACGTCAACTCGAATGAGAGCGTCGTCGAAGGCAACTTCCTCGGGACCAACCGGGCTGGAGACGCCGCTTTTCCTGTGGCCGACTTCTTCTTCGGGGGCAGCGGCGTCGCAGTGGCGGGGTCCCGCGTCCGCGTGGGTGGGACCGCTCCCGGTGCGGGAAACCTCATTTCGGGAAATCCGAGCAGCGGGGTCACCTTGTTCGGTGGGGGCGTCGGGGTCGTGGTTCAGGGAAACCGGATCGGCGTGGCCCGTGACGGTGTGACGCCCCTGGGCAACGAGGGATATGGCGTTGGGATCACGGAGTCACGCGAGCACACCGTCGGGGGAACCGAGCCGGGCGAAGGCAACGTGATCGCGAACAACCGGCTCGGCGGCGTCGTGGTGGGGTACAAGACGTTCATCGTCCAGGCCGGCAATCCCATCGTGCAGGTGCCGTTCGAGAACCGGGTGCTGGGCAACAGCATCTACGGCAATGCCGGGGTGGACATCGACCTGGCGAACGACGGCCCCACGGGCAACGATTCGCTCGACGTGGACTCAGGCCCCAACCTCCGGATGAACCGGCCTGACCTCGACCTGAGCCGGATCACGACGGGGGCGGGCTCGGTCCCCGTCGCGGGGCAGATCCACGCCGAGCCCGGCGAAGCCATCCGGATCGAGGTGTTCGCCAGCCCGGCCTGCGACCCCGAACGGTTCGGGCCGGGCCAGGTCTACGCTGGGGCCTTCAGCATCACAACGGATGCGCAGGGCGAGGCCTCGTTCGACCAGACGCTCGCGGCGGCCGGGGTCCCGGCAGGCTGGACCGTCACGGCTACAGCCACGGACGCCGAGGGCAACACCAGCGAGTTCTCGCAGTGCCTCCCCTTCCCTGACGATGCGCTCACTGTCCGTACGACGGCCGCCTCAGGGCCCGGGTCCCTGAAGGAGGCCGTTGAGGCGGCCAACGCGATGGCGTTCTCGCAGACAGTCTCGTTCGACATCCCGCCGGGCAGCGCGGGCTGTTCCGGAGACGGCGCCTGCAGGATTCGCCTCAAGGAACCGCTCGTCATCAATGGGCCCGTCACCATAGACGGGACGACCCAGGCCGGAGCGTCATGTGGCGAGGGACCGGCCACCGTCAAGGTTGAACTCGACGGTGGCGACGACACCGCTACCGGGCTGCGCTTTATCGGGATCAGCCAAGGGAGCGCCATCCGCGGCCTGGCGCTGGGGCAGTTCACCGGCGCGGCCATCACGATCGCTGACTATGATCCGTTCTACGACCCCAGCGGCCAGCATCTCATCGAGTGCAATCACCTGGGGACAGACGCAAGTGGGACGCAGGCGTGGCCCAATGCGGTGGGGATCAGCGTCCGAACGCTACGGAACCAGATCGGAGGGCCAGGGCGGGGCAACCTCATCTCAGGCAACGCTGGAGACGGCATCGTGTTGACAGGGGGCGGCTCGTTCGGCGAGTACGCGCTCGTACAGGGCAACCGCGTCGGGGTTGCGCGGGACGGGATCACGCCCCTGCCCAATGGAGGAAGCGGCGTGCACCTCACGAACGGGGCGCGCTACGTGCTGGTCGGAGGTGAGGGAGAAGCCGAAGGCAACACAATCGCCCACAACGCAGCCGATGGCATCCGCGTCTCTGAGGTGACGAACAGCACCTCCAGCCGACCCGTCCACAACCAGTTCTTCAGCAACCGCACGTTCAGCAACGGCGGACTCGGGATCAACCTGTGCCCACCGGTTCCCTCGAACGAGGCCTGTGACGAAGCCACGCCCAACGACGGTGAGGACTGGGACCGCGGTCCCAACGATCTGCAGAACCACCCCGAGATCACTGAGGCGGGCCTTGCCGGGAGCATCGCGCGCGTGACCTACCGCGTCCCGACCTCCACACGGGCCGACCCGTACCCGCTCCGCGTGGACTTCTACCTCGCCGACGCGGACGGGCAGGAGGGGGCGGTGTACATCGGGACCGATACCTACTCCGAGGACGACTACGACGACGGGCCCGACAAGGACGCCACGTTCACGCTCGCCAGCCCGGCGAGCCCTGGCCTACTCATTGTCGCCACCGCGACGGGGCTGTTCGGCACGAGCGAGTTCTCGCCCACGCCCGTTGCACTCCCCGGCGAGGGCGACCCTGCGCTCCCGGACGCCTTCGCGCTGGACGCGCCGTGGCCCAACCCCGTGCGCCAGCGCGCGACCGTCCGCGTGGCGCTGCCCGAGGCGAGCCGCCTGACCGTGGAGGTCTACGACGCACTGGGCCGCCGCGTCCGCCAGCTCGACGACGCCGACCGCCCGGCCGGGTGGCACGAGCTGACGCTGGACGCCGACGGACTGGCGTCGGGGGTCTACCTCGTCCGCATGACGGTGGATGGGGACCGCTTCGCCGCCACCCGCCGCCTCACCGTCATCCGCTGATGTTCCGTTCTATCGCCAGCTCGAGTCCCATGCGTACCGCTCTTCTCGTCGCCTGCTTCGCGCTGGCGATGCCGGTTTCCGCCCAGACCACCTTCACAGTGACGAGCACCGCCGACGCGGGAACGGGCTCGTTGCGGCAGGCCATTGCGGACGCCAACGCGAACGCGGGCGCCGACGTGATCGCGTTCGCCATTCCTGGTGCGGGGCCTCACGTACTGGACCTCGACTCGGACTTGCCCGCCGTCACGGACCCGGTCACGATTGACGGGCTGACACAGGCAGGGGCACAGTGCGACGCGTGGCCCGCCACGCTCCAGGTCGTGCTGATAGGGGAAGGGCTCTCCCTCGATACCGACGACAGCTTGGTGCGCGGACTCGTGGTCCAGGGCGCCCCGTTCGCCGTCGCGATTTCAGGATCGCGCAACGCCGTCGAGTGCATGTTCATCGGGACGAACGTGGCGGGGACGGACGCAACCAATCAGGAACGAATGACGAGCAACTACGCGGTGCTCCGCCCCCCCAATGGGGGAACGTGCAGTGGGAATCGGTTTGGCGGCCCTGCGCTGTCCCAGCGGAATGTGTTCGGTAGCTCTGGCGTGGCGGGCGTCGACGACCGGTGCAATGGGACGATCTATCAGGGCAACTACTTCGGTGTCTCAGCTGCCGGGGGCGCCGCCCCATTCTCGGTGTTCAAGCCCCACCTTTCGCTCGATGGAGAGGACTATGTGATTGGAGGAAGCGCGCCCGGAGAGGGGAATGCCTTCGCACGCGGTGACCTTCTCGGCAGTGCGGGGTCCGTGCGGATGGGATCCGGGCGGGTGCAGGGAAACACCTTTGGGACGCTTCCCGATGGGAGCCCGCTCCCAACCCTCGACCAGGACGAACTCCGAGGCGGGGCGTATGGCTTGAATCTGGGCGCCAGCTTTGGGCTGGGGACCGACGTGCTGGTGGGGGGCACGGCTCCCGGAGCGGGCAACCTGTTTCAGGGATTGGCTTTCGGAGCGATTCGCGCTCGGTTCGGGCAGAACGAGACGCCCCGGCGGGTCGCCATTCTGGGGAACCGGATGTACGACAACGACGATTTCCGAGGAAGCGGCCGGGATCTCTCGCTCCAGATCGACATCGGCGAGCCCGGGGCGCGTCGGGACTATGGCGGGTCGTTCGCTGGCAACACAGAGAGCATCCCGCCTCGGCCGGACCTTACAGATCTGCCGACGCTGACCGACGCCAGCTCGGCGCGCGTGCGGGGCACGCTGAATCACACGCCGGGCCAGTCCTATCGCATCGAAGCCTTTGCCGGGGGAGGGTGCGGGCTTCAGCGCATGGGCGCAGCGCGTTTCTTCCTTGGTGCGTTCGAGGTCACCACAGATGGCAGTGGCGCAGCGTCGTTCGATGAAACCATCTCCACCTCGGGGGTGCCAGCTGGGGAGGTGGTTGCCGTCACGGCCACCTCCATCGTCGATGGATCGGCGGAGAATGGCTTCACCAGCGAGCTGTCGGCGTGCGAGCCAACCCCAACGGACTCGCTTCTAGTGACGCTGCCCTATGATTTTTCGACCGGGTTCACGGGCGACTTCTACTCCGTCTTACCCGGCTCCTTCCAGTTCGCCGTTGAAACCGCGAACGCCCGAGAGGGGGCGGACGTCATTCGCTTCGCTATCCCCACCGACCGTGAACTCCCCGGGTGCGATGCCGCGAGCGGTGTGTGCGAACTCATCGCGGCCGGGGTCGAAGTGACCGATGCCGTGCATATCGATGGACTCAGCCAACCCGGCGCGAGCTGCGATGCCTGGCCTGCGACGCTGAAAATCGCCCTCGTTGGCGCTACGAATGGACTCGTGTTCGAGTCGAACGAATTCAGGGCCGATGCCTCCGGGAGCGAGCTGCAGGGCGTTGCGGTCTACGGTGCTGAGCAGGCCCAGGTCCGAATCAATGGCGGGGATGTGCGACTCCGTTGCAATTACATCGGGACCGGTATCGATGGAACGGAAGCCATGGGTGGACGCACAGGTGTCCGAATTGACCAGGAGACACGCTCTGAGCGGGGAACGATCACCATTGGAGGCCCGATGGCGACAGATCGGAACCTGATCTCAGGGAATAGTCGTGGCCTGGAGATAGCTGGCGACGCCGACAGCCTGATCGCTGTGCGGATCGAGAACAACTGGATCGGTCCGGATGCCCTCGGCAATCCCGGAATTGGCAATGGGATCGGCATCGAGGTCAACACCAGCGTGCGGAACACGATCATCGGCGGGACGGAGCCAGGGCGTGGCAACGTGATCGCGCACAACGTGACCGGCGGCATCCGTCTGGAAGAGCTGGAGCGCAACCTCGCGTTCAGCGCGCTGTACGTGTCCATCTTGGGCAACGAGATCTACGGCAATGACACGGCCTCCGACGCACGCCAAGTGGGGCCGCCCATCCAGTTGTCGCCAGCTCGCGCCCCGCTCCCCAATGACCCCGGCGATGCCGACGACGGCGCCAATCGGCGTCAGAACACGCCTGTCGTCAGCTCGGCTGGCGCCCTCGGCGGTGGACTTCAGGTGAGCTACCGCGTGGACACGGACCCTGCGAACGCGACCTACCCCTTGCGCGTCGAGTTCTTCGAGGCGAGCACCGACGACGTGGAGGTCGGTGCTCGTCGCTACCTCGGGCATGATGTCTACACCGCAGCCGACTTCGCAACGGGCACTGACAAGGCCGTTCGGGTGCCCGCACGCGGTGGGCTCGTCGGCGGAGAGGAGGTGGTCGCGACCGCCACCGACGCCGACGGCAACACATCCGAGTTCTCTGCCGTGAGCGTCTCCGTGGGGAACGATGACGATGATGCGGTTCGCCAGCTCGAGCTTGCGGCAGGGCCCAATCCGGCACACGGCACGGTGGTGGTTCGCTGGACGCAACCTGAGGCGGGGCCCACATCTCTTCGGGCGGTGGATGTTCTGGGACGAGAGGTGGCTGTGCTGTACGACCAAGTGCGGACTGGGGTGGGGCGCCACCAGCTCGAGTGGGATGCCTCAGACATGGCACCAGGCGTGTATCTCGTCTTCCTCCGCGCTGGCGGAGAGACCCGAACGCAGACGCTGACGATCGTGCGCTGATCACCCCTGCTCACGCGGCGCGCCTTCACCCTTGAAAGGCGTTTGATTGGGACAACGCTGTGCATGGCGAACGGGGAGAGGCGGGCCTAGCTTCGGGGCACTCTCTTCCCCATGCTCTCCCTCATTGTCGGGCTGGTGGTCGGCTTCGCTCCGACCTCTGGCGTTCTCTCGGCTCCATCGGTGGAGCCCGACACCATCCAGCGTCGGCACGTGACACTGGAAGGGTGGGACCGGCGCGTCCGGACCGCCGTGTGGGACCGGAGTCATGCGTTCGGAGGGCTCTATTACGACCGGGGCGTCTTGCGGCGATGGACGCCGGAGATGGACCACGAGTACGACCTTGACAACTTCTCCATCAAGCCCACTCCGGCGGACGACGCGGCGTTCTACGCAGGCCACCATGGGTTTCGCACCGCAGCGGGGAGCATCACCACGGGCAGCTTTGTCATTGAGAGCGAGCTGGTGACCGGCGCGACTCTAACAGGGCCCCTGGATCTCGAGGTGCGCTTCGTTCAGCAGGAAGACCTGCAAGCCACCCGGTCGGGAGTGGAGGTGGGGTACCACGCCGATCTGGGGAAGGGGCACCGGGTGGGACTTCGGCACTCGGTGACCTCTCTCAAAATGGATATCGATGCCGAGCTGGTGTACGAGATCGACCGTCCGGAGCTAGACGCAGAGCTGTCGCTCGGGCGGCTGGACATCGCCAACAACATCATCAACGAGGTACTCGTCCCCAGCTCGTATCACTTCGACACCCTCCGGGTCTACCAGACCGTGCCGTACTGGATCGCTGGGCGCATGTCGATGCCGGTGGGGCCGATCCGGTTTGAGGCCGTCGGCGGGATCTCGCCGGAGTCTCGCGCAGACGTGCGCTCTCAAACCGTAGAGCAGGCTCGGTTCGCGTACCACAACACCTTCGCCTACTGGGGAGGGCTGGCCGAGACCGAAGTCTTGAGAGATCATCTTGTCGTTGGCGCGGTAGCGAGCCAGAGCCAGTCGGATGCGGCGCGTCGGACCCCGGATGACGTGGTGGCTCGGTCGCACTACGACGCGCGACAGGTTCAGCTCAGAGGCGGCGTCTTCGCGCTGGCGCGGTGGAGGTCGCTGCGGGCCCAGGCGTGGTGGATGCACGAGCGCGCCTCCGATCGGCAATGGGGCTCGTCGTTCGAAGGCTCGACCATCGACCGAGAGTATGGAATCGAGGAACGGTGGGACTGGACACGCCTTCGCCTGGACTGGGAGCCCGGAGTGCGCTGGGGGCCGCTCGTCGGGATCGAGTACGCGGCGGCACTCCGGAGTTTCCCGGTCGAGGGAGACCAAGAAGAGCTTCAACGGGAAGTGGTTCGGTTCTTTCCGTATGGCCCGAACCGTCGTGTCACCGCACGCCTCGGCTTCCGATTCTCGCCCAACGCAGACCTCACCTTCGGCGCGAGCCGGGATCTCGACAACGACCCGTTCTTTCCCGACCAGAACCGGCGCTACGATGGGATCCACATCCGCGTCCGCGCCCTGTGGTAGGTCGCCAGCTCGCAAACACATCGTCGGGCTGGCGACACGAAGCCACCAGCCCGACGGAGAACCTGAGATAGGATTCGTTTAGGCGTTGATCGCCTGTCCGTAGGCGTCGCGGAAGGCCTCCATGACGGCCTCCGAGAGCGTCGGGTGCGGGTGCATGGCGTCCATGACCTCGTGCGCTGTGGTCTCGAGCGCGCGGGCCGTGACGACCTCCGCGATCATCTCGGTCGCGTCGTGCCCGATGATGTGGGCGCCGAGAACCTCGCCGTACTTCTTGTCCACGACCACCTTCACGAAGCCTGACGTGTCGCCGATGGCGGCGGCCTTGCCGGAGGCGGCGAACGGGAACTTGCCGATCAGGACCTCATAGCCCGCCTCCTTCGCTGCAGCCTCGGTGTACCCCGTGGACGCGATTTGCGGGAGGCAGTAGGTGCAGCCGGGCACGTTGTTGTAGTCCACGGCGTGGGGCGCGTGATCCAGCTTGCCCATCTGGTGAGCGATCATCTCCACGCAGACGATTCCCTCGTGGCTCGCCACGTGCGCCAGCCAGGGGCCGCCCACCACGTCGCCGATGGCGTACACGTTGGGGACGTTGGTCCGGTAGAACTCGTCCACCGTGATCGCGTTGCGCTCGTGGGCTACGCCGATCTCGTCCAGCCCGAAGCCCTCCACGTTGCCAACGACGCCTACGGCTGAGAGCACCTGGTCGGCCTGGATGGTTTCCTCGCCCTTCTTGGTCTGGACCGTCACCACGCAGCCGTCGCCGGAGGTGTCCACGTTGGTGACCTGCGCGCTGGTGAGCACCTTCACGCCCATCTTCTTGTAGGCACGCGCCAACTCCTTCGAGACATCCGCGTCTTCCACCGGCACGAGGCGGTCCTGCATCTCAATGAGGGTGACCTCGGTGCCCATGTGGTGGTACACGTAGGCGAACTCCACGCCGATGGCGCCAGCGCCGACGATCACCATCGAGTTTGGCTTGGTGGTCTGGAGCATGGCGTGGCGGTAGTCGAGAATCTTCTCGCCGTCCACGGGCAGCGTTGGGATCTCGCGAGCGCGGGCGCCGGTGGCGATGATGATGTGGTCGCCGGAGATCTCGGTGGCCTCACCGACCGTCTCGCCGTCCATCGTCTCGGAGGGCTCGATGGAGATCACGCCATTGCCTTTGAGCGTGCCCCAGCCCATGTGCACGTCCACCTTGTTCTTCTTCATGAGGAACTGGACGCCCTTGTTCATCTTGTTTGCCACACCGCGCGAGCGCTGGATGACAGCGGGGAAGTCGATCTCGACCGAGCCGCCGCCGAGTCCCAGCCCGTAATCCTGGATGTGGTTGAGCTGCGAGGCCACCTCGGCGCTCTTGAGCAGCGCCTTGGTCGGGATGCAGCCGATGTTGAGGCAGACGCCGCCGAGCTTGTTCTTCTCGACGATGGCCGCCTTGAGGCCGAGCTGGTTGGCGCGAATGGCCGTCTCGTAGCCGCCGGGGCCAGATCCGAGGACGACGATGTCGTAGTGCGCGGTTGCCATGTAGGTAGGGAGCGGAGAGTCAGGAAACGAGAGTCAGCGGCAGGATACTCCCCACGTTCGATGCGGAGCCGGAGCGTCGGCGCGGAGTCAGTGAAGGGTGGGTGAGAACGCCCACAGTCAGCTCGAGGTTTGCCTGCCCGAGAAGGAGTGCAACCGTAGCGGCGTATTGCGATACGCCCCTATCGAGCGCCTGTGGGGACGATGGAGCCATCCGCCGTCCATTCGTCTACGATGGCCACGATGACCACGTTGGCCGGGGTCGCCAGCGCGCCGGGCTCGAGCTGGCGGTCGAACAGGTCGGCCACCACGGCCCCTTCCTTGGCCACCAGCACGATGTCGCCTTCGCCGGCATCGAGGCCGGGATCGAGGGCGACGTCTTCGGGGCGTCCGGTGGGCCTACCAGAGAGATCAATGCGCTCGATGGTCAGCAGACGTCGGGCATGGAGGCGGTCGGCCTTCTGCGTGGAGACGATAGCGCCGGTGACGCGGCAGAGATGCATGGTGAAGGTCCGGGTGGGCGAGCGTCGGGCTGGCGATCAGTCTACACTCGCATAGAGATTCCTGTCGATATTTCGCAGACCCTGACCGCTGATCCCCATGTTCACCACCAAAGGCATCGACGCCATCGCCTCCGTCACCGAACTCCGCTCGAAGACCGCTGAGCTGCTCGATGCGACGAAGGGCCGGAAGCAAGGCGTTCTCGTGCAGCGAAACAATGAGCCTGCGGCCGTGCTGCTCTCCTATGAACGCTACATGGAGCTGATCGAGATGGAGGCGAAACGCCGGAAAAAGAAGTCGAAGTAGATCACGGATTGCCGGGCGGAGGGCGCAGTGCAGCGATCCGCTCGTGGATGTCGAAGGGCACCGCCGCATCGGACGTGAGGGCCGCCTCGTAGAGCCACGCCGCGCGCTCGTCGGCGGCAGCGGAGCCCTCTTCGTGGAGCAGGTCCGCCAGCGCGACGGCCTTGTCGCCCGAGAACCAGTCGTCGCCTGACATCGACGCGTAGGTGCAAAGGTCAAGCAGCGCGTCGCGGTCGAGCTGGAGGACCTCCGCCAGCTCGAGGCCGAGCAGCTCCCGGATGCCTTCGGTCAGCGTCTCGACCGCCAGTTCGTGCTGGTGGCCCTTCTTCCGGGCGAGCACCTCCGCCAGTACCTGCACGAACTGCTGGATCTGACGGAGGAGGAAGTCGCGGTGGATCATCGACAGTGCTTCGCACGGTGATTCAGTGAGTCAGTAGGTGGGTGAAGACCGACCGCGAACGTTTGGCACGAATCGACCACACCACTGACCTACCGACCCACAGATCTACCGCTCGCCGATGAGGCGCTTCAGCTCCGCCACGCGGCGCACGGTTGCCTCGCGGTCGAGGCTGCGGAAGCGCTCCGGGAGCATAGACCGGCTGGTGCACTCCATCACCGCCACAAGGTTCTGCAGCTCAACGGCCAGCGGGTAGGAGGGAGGCACGAAGTCCTCCACGACGGCCTCCAGGACGGCCCGGGAGACCATGCCCTCTTCCAGTTCCTCGGGCTCCTCGTCCACCACGGCCTCGGTCGAGCTGGCGCCGTCTTCAGCTGGAGCGGCCGCCAGCCCGTCGCCGCCGGGCGTGTCGCTCGCCAGCTCGGCGGTGGCATCCTCAGCGTCCGCGTCTTCGCTCGAGCTGGCGTCAGGGGTCTCCACGTCGTCGAGGGCGTGGGTGGCGGCGCGGAACTTGGCTCGGGTGAGCAAGGCCTCCATGTCGGCGCCGGAGTAGGTCCGCTCGCCGTCCAGCAGCGCTTCTGGGACGTCTGACATCTTTGCCGAGACGCCGGTCTTGCGCATCATGACCGAAAGCAGCTCCTCCCGGTCCTCGCGCGTGGAGGGATAGAAGAGCCCGATGTGCTCCTCGGCGCGGCCCTGCCGCTTGAGGTCCACCGGCATCAGGTCCGGGCGGGCGGTGACGAGGAACCAGATGATCTTGCCGCGATAGCGCGTATCGGACATCGCCTGCGCAATCTGCCCGAACACGCGGCTGGACACGCCCGAGTCGCCGCTGGCGTTGCGGTCGCCGAGCGCCGCGTCGGCCTCGTCGATCATGACAGCCACCGGGTTCATGGCGCGCAGCAGGGCCAGGATCTTCTCCAGGTTCCCCTCGGTCACGCCCTGCCACTGCGAGCGGAAGTTCTTGAGCTTGACCATCGGAATCCCGATCTCGCCCGCGAACGTGGTGATCATGAACGTCTTGCCCGTGCCCACGGGGCCGGAGATGAGGTAGCCCATCGGCATCACGTCCGGGCGCCCGCTCTTGATGGCCTCGGCCGCGGCGCGCAGGTGGGCCTTGGCTTCGGTGTGCCCGGCCACCATGTCGAGCGTGTAGGGCGTCTCCACGAACTCCAGCAGCCCGTAGGCTTCTGCCTCGATCAACTCCTTCTTCTTGGCTGAGAGGACGTCGAACGTGAGCCGCCGCTCGTTCTCGAGCACATCGGCGAGGATGCTGCGAAGCTGCACGTAGCCGAGGCCCGCCGTGTTCTGTGCCAGCACCTCGTCCGAGACATCCGAGAGCGCGTCGAAGCGGGCCCGACGGTCACCTTGCAAGAACCAGTCGATGAACCCTTTGCGCTGCTCGCTCTCCGGGAAGGTGATGTCCAGCTCCGCGTTGTAGGGGCTCTGGATGAAGCTGCGCGAGAGGTCGTTGAGGTTCTCCGCGACGAGGACGAGCGTGAAGTCGGACCGGAGAAGGAGTGGATCGTGCGCCCACTTCTGGAGAGTCACCAGCGCGGCACGGTCTTCGGCCGAGGCGCTGCCCGCCTCGTTCATGGGCACGACGGTCTCGGCGTAGTCCACCACCAGCGCCATCCGCTTGCCGTCGGCGAGACGGAGACGGAAGTAATTGTCCAGCAGCGCGAAGACGCGGGCCGGGTCCTTCGGCAGCTTCTTGGCGTACTCGGTCCCAAAGATGGTGTCGTAGCCCGAGAGCGCCCGGTTGAAGTCCTTCCGGGAGTCAGCGTCCTGGAAGTGGATGCCGTCGGAGCGGTCGTAGAAGACCACCACGTCGCGACCTGCGAAGAGGTCCACCGAGAGGAACTCGCGGAGCGGGACGTAGGCGGGTTTGCCGTCGTCGTCAAGCGAAGGCACCAGGTCGCGCACGTTGCCGTGAACGATGAACTGGTTGATGGTCTTGGTGAAGTAGCGGCGCGCCAGCTCGCGGGCCCAGGAGGGGTAGTGGGCGAGCGGATCGGCGGTAGACGTGTCGGCCATCGGGCAGGGCAAGAGAAGAAGAGCTACAAAGATACCGGGTGGACATTCGTTCCCGGCACGCGGCCTCTACGACGAGCTGGCGGGGAGGTGTCGCCAGCCTGATCCCTTCGTAGCCAGGCCCGCGTACACCGTGAACACCTCGGATCCCGTACACTTCAACTCCCTTCTCAACGTCTCCTCGAATGTTCGACTGGATCGCGGACCCCAACGCCTGGATCGCTCTCGCCACGCTAACGACGCTCGAGATCGTCCTCGGCATCGACAACATCATCTTTATCTCGATCCTGACGGGCAAGCTGCCCGAGCACCAGCAGGCGCGGGGCCGCAACATCGGCCTCGGGCTGGCGATGGGCATGCGGATTCTGCTGTTGCTCTCCATCTCATGGGTGATGGGGCTCACGGCGGTTCTCTTTGATCTCAGCAATGTGCTGCCCTTCCTGGCCGAGATGGAGCCGTTCGGAGAGAACGCTCGCGACGCCATCGGACACGGTGGCGAGGTCGTCGGGGACGCCAGCCCGTACGCCTTCACCGGGCGCGACCTGATCTTGCTAATCGGAGGGTTCTTCCTCGTGGGCAAGGCGGCCCATGAGATCCACCACAAGCTCGAGGGCGACGGTGCACACGCGACGGAGAAGAAGGTGGCGGTCTCATTTGCGTCGGTGCTGTTTCAGATCGCGCTGCTGGACATCGTGTTCTCGCTCGACTCCGTCATCACAGCGGTCGGGATGGCGGACGACATCGCCGTCATGGTTATCGCCGTGGTCGTGGCTGTCGGCGTCATGATGGTGGGGGCCGGTCCCATCTCGAACTTCGTCCACCGGCACCCGACCGTGAAGATGCTCGCGCTGGCGTTCCTGATCCTGATCGGCGTCACGCTCATCGCCGAGGGCCTCAACCAGCACATCGCCAAGGGCTACATCTACACCGCGATGGCGTTTGCGCTGATGGTCGAGTTCCTGAATATTCGGGCCAAGCGGGGCAACTCCACGCCGTCTGTCGAGTTGATTGAGCCATACGCGAAGGACGGCACCTCGGGCGTTCCTGGTGCGGCACAGATCGACCGCCCAGTTCCTGTAGTGCATCCGAACGCGTAGGACGGCGAGGGGTCTATGTTGTGCCCCACGTGACTCGCCAGCCCGCCGGAGCGGCTTGTGGGTGGTCTCCCCCTGTGATGATGTTCGCCCGCCTGATCTTATTCACCCTGCTGGTGGTGCCGCTTGGTGCGGCCGGATGCAGCACGTCGCTGCCGTCCGTGCCAGTGCCACCGTCGCAGCCCGATTCCGCGCTGGCTCCGAACTCGCTGACGGATTCACGCGGAGCGCCACCGCTTCGAGCACCAGACGCTGAAGTCGTCTATGTAGACGGGCCGCGTTCGTCCGATGGCACCGGCCGCTACTACCTTGGCCGCGAGATCGCTCGGGTGATGAGTCTCCGAGGGGTCGCCTGGCTGGAACGTGAGGACCGCGAAATCGAGGAGCGGCCCGACCTGCTCGTAGCAGCACTGGACTTAGAGCCGGACGACGTAGTGGCTGACATTGGCGCGGGAACCGGCTATTTCGCGTTCCGTCTGGCGCCGCGCGTGCCTGAGGGCCGCGTGCTGGCGGTGGACATCCAGCCGGAGATGCTTCGCATTCTCGAAACGCGGTCCGAAGAGCTGGGCGTCACCAACGTAGCGCCGGTTCTTGGAACGGAGATGAGCCCCGGTCTGCGCCCCAACAGCGTGGACCTGACGCTCATCGTGGATTCCTACCACCAGTTCTCGCATCCCAAGGAGATGCTCGAGGCCATCTACACGGCCACCAAGCCAGGGGGGCAACTCGTCATCGTCGAATACCGCGCAGAGGACCCCGACGTGCCCATCCGCCGCCTCCACAAGATGACCGAGG
The DNA here is from genome assembly GCA_039815415.1 of Bacteroidota bacterium. Taxonomy (GTDB): domain Bacteria; phylum Bacteroidota; class Rhodothermia; order Rhodothermales; family Rubricoccaceae; genus JBCBZH01. The sequence goes on along the minus strand of JBCBZH010000064.1, from coordinate 2,316 downwards.
CGCAGGCTCGGCTCGAGGGCGAGGCCGTAGGCTTCGAGCTGGTGGAAAACCTCGACGTGCTCCCCCAACAGCACGTCCTCGTGTTCGAGCGACCGGTGAATGAGGAGTAAGGGGTGATGAGAGAGGGGCGCATTGCATCGCCAGCTCGTTGCGTTCCAACTACATGCCCAGGATCATCGTAGGGGCACGATGCATCGTGCCCGTGCCCAGCAAGGTCCTGCTACGGGCGACTCCTCCACAGCCGCACCGCCCCCGCCAGCCCAAGGAGGAGCGTCAGCGCGCTGGCGAGCCCCCACCGCCATCGCCAGCCCGAATACGCCTCCGTCGTGATCTCCCCTCGAGCTGGCGAGACCGACGACGCCCACGCGAGGAAGCCATCACCGACAGGCAATGTGCCGAACAGGTAGCGCCGTTGGCCACCCCATGTGAACGCCAGCCCGAGGCGTTCGGCCGATGCGCGGAGAGCGGTGGCGGTCTCTGTATCTCCGACGGATCGCGCTGCAGCGATCCCGACCACCGACGCAGGGGCCCCGGCTCCGAGCACGATGGGGCCGGAGTCGATGTCGCCCTCTCCATCGAAGCTGCGCGGGTACTCGCGGACGGCGGGCAGCACGCCGAGCATCTGCGTCTCGAAGGTGGCAAGGAAGCGCTCGTACTGCACCCGCGCATAGGCGGAGTCGATCTCCGCCAGGAATGGAATCATCAGCGCTGCCGACGACCCTCGGGCCTGGGGGCTGTGCGCTGCGTGGGGCAAGAGCCCTGTTTCGGGATCTTCGGCCTCGCGTGCGCGGACCAGCCACTCCTGAGCCGTCTGGGTGTATGTGGAATCGAGCAAGGCCCCACAGCCTGCAAGTGCAGCGGCCCCCACCACATTGTCGGCGGGCCACGCCGCGCCCGGATAGGAGTCAAGAAACGCCGGGGCACGGAGGAACGCCAGATCGAGGCGGTGGCACGAGCTGGCGAGAGCGTCTGCTTCGGACGCCGTGAACTCATCCTGGGCGAGCCGGGCGATCCCCAGGCGGAGGCGTGCGGTCCACGCCTCATAGAAGATGCCGTGCGGGAGGCCGCCTGCTGCGGGGAACGTCCCGCGCGAGACCGAGTCCGTCGCCAGATCGAGGGCATGGCGTGCGTTCGCCAGCGCGAGGTCGCGCGGCGCAGCGTTCTGGAGGCCAAGGTTGGTCCAGCCGAGCCCGGTCAACGTGAGCGTGAACACGCGGCCCTCAGGAAAGAGCCTCTGCATCGCGTTGGCGTGAGCATCGAGGTCGCCCGATAGGAACCGGAGCTGCTCGACGGTCTGATCTGTCCATGCCTCGGAGTTGGGCACAGGCATTGTCGCCAGGAGCCAGAGGCCGCGGGCGCCGAGCCCGATCAGCAGCGCGCTGGCGATCCAGCCGAGGCCACGCGCGATTCGCCTCACGCCAGCTCGAGGAACCACTCGGCGTGTTCGCAGACATCGGGCTGGCGGTCCTCGTGCAGCGTCAGCGTCTCCTCCTTGAACGTTAGCTCGAAGGCGCCGTCGGGGCGGACGGCGTAGCGCTCGAACGTCATCCGGTCGCCGGGAAGCACCAGCACGCCCGCGTCATCGGTGAACGACTGGCGGACGGTGTAGGTCTCGTCAGCTTCGAGGTCGGTGATTCGCATCTACACGGGGCTTACGCGGGCTCCAGTGGCACAATTCGATCTGAGAATTGGTCCTTGAATACATGGTAGTTGTAGTTCCCACGACTGATGTAGCACACCAGTCTTTCCTCGAAATACAGATGGATGACTTGGTGCTTGTCGATTTGCAAGCTGAGGTCCTTCACAGGGTACTGCTTCGTTCCCACTCTTAGATGGCCTTGACTGTACCTGATCGGTGTCAGCAGCTTCGTCATGAGATAGAGAGCGAACAGAGCCGGTAGAATCTTTACGACGACACTGTGACTCGAGATATAGAGCGAGGCGACTAGGGCTCCGAACAAAGCCAAGACGAGCCACATCTTGTAGGACAAGATCAACTCGTCTTGTGACGGCACTTCTCGAACCGTGGTCTCCGACTCAGCCACAGGTCTAGACGCGCTGGCGAGTGGGCTTGGCGTCAGAGTAGGCCTCCTCCAGATCGGCAGGCGCGGAGATGACCCCGGCCTCCGCCAGCGCGAGCAGGCGCCGCTCCTCAGCGCGCTCGAGCGCTTCCAGACGCTGGTCAATATCCAACACCCGGTGGATGTCCATCTCGTCCTCCGACTCGAGCTGGCGGGAGGACTCCAGGCCTCGCTCAAACGTGCGGGGGCGGCGCAGAATCCGGCCGCTGTTGAGCAGCACAGAGACAATCGCGAG
>JBCBZH010000143.1:0-10692 GCA_039815415.1 Bacteroidota bacterium | reverse complement strand
TCTTCCCCTTCCGTGACGGTCTCGAGGCCGCCGCCGAACACGGCGCCACCGCCGTGATTCAGCCCGGCGGCTCGAATCCGTGGCATCGTCGCTCGGTAGGGACACGATGCATCGTGTCCCTAAGGCGTTCCCAAGGTCCTCGAGCTGGCGAAAACCATCAGTCCTCGTACACCGTCGCGTCGGGGCGGAAGGCGAACCAGGCGAACGCGAACGTGTCGTGGTGCAACACCGTCTCGAGCTGCGTGCCCGCCAGCTCGCCGTCCACAGCCTCGCCGGTGATGGTCCACGCGCTGGCGGTCTCGGCGTCCACGAAGCGGTCGCCGCGCCGCTCGAAGGTGAGCATCTGGCCGTCCACGCGCGGATCGAACACGCCGGTCGCGCCCACGTCGCGGGCCGCCGCGATCTCGGCCTCGCCGAGTGCTGTTGCGGTGGCTAGTTATGTCGCGCTTCGGTACAGCCCGGGCTGATAGGTAACACTTCGGACCGGGCTGAGGAGTGACACCTCACCTTGCACCGCGATTCGCTCACCGCGACCGCCGTGCCCTGGACTGTCACCGACCCTATGCTCGAGAGAGCCCGCCTCGTCGCCCTTCATGCCGAAGGCGCCTACTCCGTCACCGAACTCGCCGCCCGCGCTGGCGTCAGCCGCAAGACCGCCTACAAGTGGATCGCCCGCTACCGCGAGGGCGGAGCCGAGGCACTGGCCGACCGCTCCCATGCTCGCCACGACCAGGCGCATCGCACGCCTCCCGAGGTCGAGGTGCTCATCGTGGAAGCGCGCCACAAGCACCCGACATGGGGACCGAGGAAGCTGCTGCCCTACCTCGCGCGCCGTCACCCGGAGATCGCACAGTGGCCTGCAGCTTCCACCGCTGGCGCCATCCTTCAGCGTCACGGACTGACCCGGAAGCGGCGCCCACGTCGGATTCCGAAGCACCCCGGTACGGCCCCGCTCACGACGAGCGCGCCCAACGAGGTCTGGACCGCGGACTTCAAGGGCCAGTTCAAGACCCGCGACGGCGAGTACTGCTACCCGCTAACCGTCTGCGACGCGCACTCCCGTTTCGTGCTCGCCTGCGACGGACTGCCCTCGGTCGAGCAGTACGGCACCCACCGCCAGTTCGAGCGGCTCTTCCGCACCTACGGCCTCCCCACGGCCATCCGCACGGACAACGGCGTCCCCTTCGCCACGCAGGCCATCTGCGGGCTCTCCCGGCTCTCGGTGTGGTGGCTCAAGCTGGGCATCTCCCATGACCGGATCGCGCCGGGCCAACCCCAGCAGAACGGGGCGCATGAGCGGATGCACAAGACGCTCAAGGCCGAGACGGCCCGGCCACCGGAGCGTGACATGCCCCGTCAGCAGGCCCGCTTTGACGACTGGCGGGCAGAGTTCAACACGGAGCGCCCACACGAGGCGCTGAGCTTCGCGACCCCGGCCTCGGTCTACACGCCGTCCGAGCGGGTGATGCCAGAGGCACTTCCGGAGCCGGAGTATCCCGGTCACTTCGAGACGCGGTGGGTCTCGCGGTGCGGGACGTACAAGTGGCGGGGGCGGCAGCTCTTCCTCAGCCAGGCGCTCGGCCACGAGTGGATCGGCTTCGAGGAGGTGGCCGATGGGGTGTGGTCGGTGTGGTTCTACGACCGGGTGCTGGCGCGGCTCGATGAGCGGGACTACAAACTGCGCGCATGAACGCGACCTCGTCGCTAAAGGTGATCTGCGTCCTGTAAACGGTCACCTCTCGTCCTGTAAACGGTCACCTTATCCTGTTACCCATCAGCCCGGTCTGATCTGTCACCTCTCAGCCCGGCTCATTCACACCTCGCGCAGGCCGTAGCGGCGACGTTGCAGCAAGATGCCAAGATCACCGCTAGCGACCGCGCTCAGGGTGACGAATTTGGACATTCTGTATCGCTCTCAGGGGACCGCGCACTTGTCGGGGCTTATTTCGACGACAACCGGACTGGCTCAGCCTATGTCTTCGCCTTCGACGGTACGACATGGACCGAGCAGGCCAAGCTCACCGCTAGCGATGGCGCTGAGGGTGATCAGTTCGGCTGGTCGGTGTCGCTCTTGGGAGACCGCGCCCTCATCTCAGCCGATCGCGACGATAGCTTCACCGGCTCAGCCTACGTCTTCGCCTTCGATGGCACGACATGGACCGAGCAGGCCAAGCTCACCGCTAGCGACGGCGCTGAACAGGATCGATTCGGTTCTTCAGTGTCGCTCTCGGGAGACCGCGCGCTGATCGGCGCCCCTGTAAACGCAACCCGCCCAGGATCAGCCTACGTCTTCTCCTTCGATGGCATAGCATGGGCCGAGCAAGCCAAACTCACTGGCGACGACCGGAATCGGGGAGAGCTATTCGGCGATTCGGTATCCCTTTCAGACAACCTTGCACTCGCCGGGGCTCGTTTGAACGATGGCAATATCGGCTCAGCTTACGCCTTCGCGTTCGACGGCACTGCGTGGAACCGACAAGCCTTAATCACCGCCAACGATCGCACAGCACGCGATTTCTTCGGCAAGTCGGTGTTTCTCTTGGGCAACCGCGCGCTCATCTCTGCCGAAGGCGACGACGACCTTTCCGGTGCCGTCTATGTGTTCGTCCGGGAGGGCACCGAATGGAACCAGCAGGCAAAGCTAGTCCCTAGCGACCGTGTTCAGGGAGGCGTGTTTGGCACCTCGGTGTCTCTCTCGAGCAACCGTGCGCTCATTGGAGCTGCGTTCTACGATAGCGCTGCTGGCTCGGCCTATGTGTTCACGCTCTCGGAGTTGGTCGCCTCCGAGGACGACCCCATGGACGGCATCGCTCTGACGGTGGCCCCCAACCCCGTTGCTGGACGTAGCAGTATCACCTTCGAGCTTTCGGAAGCAGCCGATGTGACCGCAAGTCTCTACGACGCCCTTGGTCGTGAGGTGACCCAACTCACCGACGCACCCTACGCCGCCGGTCGCCACACCATCAAGCTTGCGACTGTCGACCTGCCGGTGGGCGTCTACGTCGTCCGCGCCCAGTTCGGCGACACCGTCCGCACCGCGCGCCTGACGGTGGTCCGGTAGCAACGTCTGCACGCCAGCTCGAGCCCAGACCTCGCGCTGGCGGATCCCCTGTTCGACGCCCGGCTTCCCACAGTGGAGGCCGGGCGTTTCTGTGGAAGCCTCGAGCTGGCGACCACCGAGGGCCGGACATAACGAAGAGATGATGTTGTGCTCATAGACGGGTTTCGTGCGCCGGGTAGGGTCGGGTTCCTCTTCCCCTCCCCCATTCATGACCCGTTTGTCTCTCCTTGTGGTCGCTCTCCTTGCGACAGCGGCCACGGCACAGCCGACGCTCCAGCCGCTCGGCACCTACGCCACCGGCCTCTTCGACGAAAGCGCCGCCGAGATCGTCGAATACGACCCGATCACCCAGCGAGCGTTCTTCGTCAACGCCGACGCCGACCAAGTCCAGGCCATTGATTTCTCCAACCCGTCCGCCCCGACGCTGGCCTTTTCCGTCGACCTGCCCGGTGGCGGCCCCAACAGCGTCGCCGTCTCCCCGGATGGCGGGTTCATCGCCGTGGCTGTCGAGGCCGAGGTGGTGACGGACCTCGGTGAGGTCCGCTTCTACTCGACCGATGGTGCCTTCCTCAACGCCGTCACGGTGGGCGCACTGCCCGATGGCGTCGCCTTCAGCCCCGACGGCGACTACGTGGTGGTCGCCAATGAGGGCGAGCCGGATGACGGAATCGACCCGGAAGGCTCCATTTCTGTGATCGATGTCAGCGGCGGAGCGGCCGCAGCGTCCGTGGCCTCGGTCGGCTTCACCGACTACAACGCGGGCGGCCCTCGCCAGCTCGACGACGGCACGCTGCTCGACCCCGGAGCCGCGTCGGTCGCTCAGGACCTCGAGCCCGAGTACGTGGCGGTCTACGGCACCACCGCCTACGTCACGCTGCAGGAGGCCAACGCCATCGCCGTGGTGGACCTCCCGACGGCGACCCTTACCGGCGTGTACGGCCTCGGCTTCAAGGACCACAGCCTCGGCGGAAACGGCATCGACCCCTCCGACCGCGACGACGCCATCGACATTCGCACCGTGCCTGTCTACGGCGCCTTCCAGCCCGACGCGCTGGCGGCCTTCGAGCATGGCGGCACCGTCTACCTCGTGACAGCCAACGAGGGCGACGCCCGCGACGACGCACGCATCAAGAGCATCGACCTCGACCCGACCGTGTTCCCAGATGCCGCGACGCTCCAGCTGGATGAGAACCTGGGCCGCCTCGAGATCATCCCAACCGTGGGCGACACCGACGGCGACGGCGACTATGACGTGCTCTATTCCTTCGGCGCGCGGTCCTTTACCGTTTTCGCCGTGGGCGCGGACGGGCTGACGCAGGTGTACGACTCGGGCCAGGCCTTCGAAGAGATCACCGCCAGCGCGTTCCCGGACTACTTCAACGCAACCAACGACGAGAACGACTTCGACTCGCGCAGCGACGCCAAAGGCCCGGAGCCTGAGGCGGTCGCCATCGGCATGGTGGGCGACCAGCGCCTGGCCTACATCGGGCTGGAGCGCATCGGGGGCGTGATGGTCTACGACCTCACCGACCCGACGGCGCCGACATTCGTGGAGTACGTCAACAACCGCGACTTCACCGCCGAGCCGACGCTGGGCGACGGCGTCTCAAACCCCGCCGCGGGCGACCTCGGGCCGGAGGGCCTCGCGTTCATCTCCGCAGCGGACAGCCCGACGGGCGAGCCGCTGCTGCTCGTCTCGAGCGAGGTCAGCGGAACGGTCACGGCCTTCTCGGCTGGTGAGCCCGGCCCCTTCACGCTCACCATTCTCCACAACAACGATGGCGAGTCCGACCTGCTGCCCAACGAGCGGACGGTGGACGGCTCGACGGTCGAGTACAGCGGGATCGCGCGCTTCGGCGCCGTGATCGACCGACTCCGATCTGAGGCCGACCACGCTCTGCTCGTCTCTTCGGGCGACAACTTCCTCGCCGGACCGGTCCTCGACGCCAGCAAGGCCGACGGGACCTTCTTCGACGCGCTGGCGCTCGACCTGCTCGAATACGACGCCAGCGCGATCGGCAACCACGAGTTTGACGAAGGCCCGGACTTCCTGGCCGATTTTATCAATGCCTTCGACCCCGGCCTCGATGGCAACGCCCCGCCGCCGTTCGTGTCGGCCAACCTCGTGTACGACGCCGAACCGTCGCTCGCGGCTCTCGAAGCCGCTGGGTTGCTTCCATCCGCGACCATCGTGGAGATCGGCGGCAAGCAGGTCGGCCTCATCGGGGCGACCACGCCGCTTCTCCCGACCATTTCCAACACGGGTGACGTCGAGGTGCTCCAGAACGTCGCCGAGCTGGTGCAGGCCCGGATCGACGCCCTCGAAGTTGACGGCATCGCCATCATCGGGCTCATCTCGCACCTCCAGAGCATCAACAACGAACAGGCGCTCGTCGCGGAGCTGTCAGGCCTCGACTTCGCCATCGCTGGTGGCGGCGACGAGCTGCTGGCGAACGACGATGACCTGCTCATCCCGGGCGACGAGGCGATCCGGTCGGACAGCCCGTACCCGATCCTCGCGCCCACGATCGACGGCTCCATCCCCGTCGTCACCACGGTCGGCGGGTACGACTACGTCGGCCGTCTCGTGCTGACGTTCGACGCCGACGGCAACGTGACGGCGGTGGAGGACGAAAGCGGCCCGATCCGCGTCGTCGCTCCGTCGGTCGGCGCCGATGGCGTCGAGCCGGATGCCACGCTGCTCGCCGAGATCGAGGCGCCGGTCGCGGATCTGGTCAACCAGCTCCAGACCGTCGTTGCCCAGACCGAGCCCACGCTGGACGCCACCCGCCAGCTCGTTCGGACCCGCGAGACCAACTACGGCAGCCTCATCGCCGACGCCCTGCTGTTCGCAGCCGACCAGCGCAACGAGTCCGCGGGCGCCGCCCAGCCGGTCGTCGCCATCCAGAACGGCGGTGGCATCCGCAACAGCGTCGTCATCGAGCCTGGGGGCATCACGCTCTTCGACGTCGGGCAGACGCTGCCCTTCTCCAACGACGTGACCATCGTGGAAGACGTGACGCCGGAGCAGCTCAAGGCCATCTTCGAAAACGCCGTCGCGCAGGTCGAGAACGTGTCGGGTCGCTTCGCGCAGGTCGCCGGGCTCACGCTCGTCTATGACCCCGCGGCTCCAGGCCGGGACGTCGACTCCGATGGGAACGTGCTTGTGGCAGGGGCACGCGTCCAGAGCCTCGTGCTCGATGATGGCACCGTGATCGTCGAGGAGGGCGCCGCCGTCCCCGACGCGCCAACCATCGCGCTGGCGACCATCGACTTCCTCGTCACCCCGCGCGACAACGGGCTGGGCGGCGACGAGTACCCGTTCGTCATCAACGGCAACCCCTTCACCGTCCTCGACGTGACGTACAAGGACGCGCTCCTCGAATACCTCGATCAGGGCCTCGCAGGCGTCGTTCCAGCGTCCGAGTACCCGGAGCGGGGCGAGGGCCGGATCCAGACCGTGCTCACCCCGGCCTCTCCGCTCGCCTTTGCCGACGGCTTCGACGCCGACGGAGAGGGCGATGCGCGCGGCGAGGTGATCCCGATCACCAACGCCGGTGACGCACCGGTCTCCCTGGATGCGGGGACGTTCGTCGTGTTCGATCCATTCACGGAGCAGGTGACCCTCGCGGTGCCTCTCATGAGAACGCTCGGCGCAGGAGAAACCCTCGTGCTGGCGACGTCCGGCGGCGACGTGGACCTTCCGGCAGACGCGATTCCCGACGGCCCCGGTGCCTTCGTGTTCGTGGCAGGGCCGGTTCAGGCCGGCGCAACGGTTGCCGACGTGCTCGGGCGCGTCGTCGCGGCTGTGGTCTATCAGTCTGAGGACGATGTCTTTGCCTCCATCGGCGGAGGCATGGACGCAGCCGAGGCGTCTGCCGCCTTCGCCAACGCCCTGGCTCAGCTTCGCCCCGTGGCGAGCGAGAGCCAGGAGGCGGTAGACCTGACGCTCATCGCGGCTCCAAACCCCACGGCGAACCGCGCCGACATCACGTTCGGCGTCGCGGAAGCCACCACGGTCCGGGTCGCCGTCTACGACGCGCTCGGTCGCGAGGTCGCGCTTCTAGCCGATGGGCCGCACACCCAGGGCCGCCACACGGTGTCCTTCGACGCCGCCTCGGTCCCGGCAGGGCTGTACGTGGTCCGGGTGCACGGCGCCGACATGCAGACCACCCGGCTCACCGTCGTCCGGTAGCTCCTCTCTACGCCAGCTCGAGCCTAGCCCCGACGGGTGCCCTCGAGCTGGCGTCTCCTCCATTCTGACCTTGGATTCCATGACTGACTCTCCCAATACCCTTCGCCAGCCCGACGGCGCGCCGAAGCCCTACACCCCGCCCGCGCTCGAGGACCTGGGCACCATCGGCGCGGTGACGGCCGGGCCGAACAACGGCTCGCTCGACCAGCTCGGCGGCGCCTCCGGCGGCTTCCTCGTCGCCCAGGGCACGTCGTAACCCTGACGCTCCCTCGAGATGGCGATCTCGCCAGCCCGGCGCCCGGTCTCCCACGGTGGAGGCCGGGCGTTTCTGTGGAGGCCTCGAGTTGGCGATGCGGCCGCGTCTGCATCCACATCGGAGGGCCATGACAGAACGCCTCGGAGAATCACGTGGAACAGGTAGTTGCCTCCTTTGAAATCACTGGCGCCCTGTTGCGTTTGTTCCGATGCGCGGTGTCCTCTTCGCCTCCTGTCTCGGCGTGCTGTTGACCTCCTGGAGCCTCCCAATTCCTGAGGACGCAACCCGCCTTTCGGCTACGCCATCTCCTCGGATGCAGAGCGCCTTGGATGAGACGCAGAAGCTGATTGCCTCCGATGCCGCACGAACCGACAACTTCGGCTTCTCGGTGGCCTTGCAGGGGGACCGAGCCCTTATCGGCACGCCTCTGGTCGCCACGAGTGCGGGATCCCAAGCCGGTGCCGCCTATGTGTTTGAGCGCGTCGACGGCGTATGGACGGAGCAGGCAAAGCTGCTCGCGTCCGATGGCGACCGGTCGGACAACTTTGGGGTTTCGGTCGCCCTCGATGGAGACCGGGCGTTGATCGGAGCGCCCGGGCACGACTCGGGAGGGCTCGGCGCAGGCGCCGTCTATGTGTTCGAAGGATCCTCAGGATCCTGGTCCCAGTCCCAGAAGCTGACGGCTGCGGACTCCGAGCCAGGCGACGAGTTTGGAACCACAGTGTCTCTCGATGGCCCTCGTGCCCTCATCGGCGCTCATCGCGAGGGCACAGACACCAGCCCGTTCGAGGGCGCGGCGTACGTGTTCGACCTCACGGGTGGGACCTGGATGCAGACGCAGAAGCTCAAGGCTGGCGACGCGACCCCTGGGGACAAGTTTGGAACCTCGGTCTCGCTCGATGGAGATCGTGCGTTGATCGGCGCCCCGGAAGATGACATCGGCGCTGCAGGAGATGATGGATCGGCGTACGTGTTCGACCTCGTCGCGGGTGTGTGGAGCGAGGCGCAGAAGCTCACCGCCAGCGACGCCACCACGCTCGACTACTTCGGAGAATCGGTCGCGCTTGATGGCGACCGCGCATTGATCGGCGCCTACGGCGATGACCCGGGGACAGGAGGCAATTACGGGTCGGCCTATGTATTCGACCTCGCAGGTGGATCCTGGAACGAAACCACCAAGCTGACCGCCGGAGACGGTACGAGCCTCGACTGGTTCGGGTACGCGGTTGCCCTGGAAGGAGACCGAGCCCTCATCGGCGCCTGGGGCGACAATACCGACCGCGGCGACCGGGTGGGCTCAGCGTACGTGTTCGACCTCGTGGGCGGATCCTGGAGCGAGTCGGCGAAGCTCGAGGCCTCCGATGCCCTCCAAGGCGAGCAGTTGGGCACCTCCGTCTCGCTCGATGGCGACCACGCCCTTCTGGGAGCGCCTGCGGCAGATATCAACAACGTCGAGATCGACGCGGGGGCCGCCTATGTCTATACGCTCCCTGACCCCGTCGCCGTAGACCCATCGGTTGGAGAAGAGCGTCTCTGGATCTCCCAGACCTGGCCGAACCCCGCCTCTCGAACAGCCACTCTCCGGCTCCACCTCCAACGCCCCGAAGCGGTTCAGGTGACCGTCCTCGACACACGAGGGCGAGTGGTCTGGACGATGTGGGAATTGGTTCCCTCGGGCGCATCGGAACTCGAGGTGCCTGTAGCAGGGCTCGCCCCGGGAGTCTACGGCGTCCGGGTGGAGACGGCAGGCCAGGCGGCGACGCGACGCCTGATCGTCATCTAGTGACCTCGTCACACGCCTGATCGGTGCCCGGCCTCCACCGTGGGAGATCGGGCGCTTCTGCGTCTGGAACAGCCCTCGAGCTGGTGATTGGCGCTTCCACCCGCCCCCTCGCTTGAACCCTTACAGGCTTTGACCTACTCTTCTATCATCTCTCACGCATCGGCTCCCCATCGACTATGACGTGGTTTCGCTCTCTCCTTCGCACCAGTAGCTCCCCCTCCCCTGTCTCCCGACGACGGTTCTTCGCTGGCGCAGGCGCGGTAGCTGGCAGCGCACTCCTTGCGGACTCTGTAGCCGCTGACGACGCGACCGATCTACCCATTGAACCGGGTACGCTGGTCGACGCGCAGGGGCGCCGACTGGACCGCGCCCCGCGCACCGCAGAACCGTTTCTAGGACAGATCCTGATGGTCGGGTTCAACTTCGCCCCTCGTGGTTGGGCTCTCTGCGACGGTACGCTTCTCCCGATCAACCAGTACCAAGCTCTTTTCTCGCTTCTCGGGACCATCTACGGCGGCGACGGCCGCACGACCTTTGCGCTTCCAGACCTTCGTGGCCGGATGCCCATGCATGTGGGAACCGGCCCCGGCCTGTCTCCCAGGTCGCAGGGGCAACGAAGCGGCTCCGAGACCGAAACGCTCACCACCGGCCAAGTGCCCGCTCACTCGCACCCGGTCTCTCAGGTTCAGGTACGGGGCACAGGCTCCGAGACGGTCGGGCTGGCGACTGGCGGCGACCAGGGCACTTCTGCGACCGCGACGTCGGGAGGTGGTCAGTCACACAACAACATGCCCCCCTTCCTGGTCGTCAACTTTGTCATTGCGCTTCAGGGCCTCTTTCCCTCGCGCAGCTAGTGCACAGACGATCCTCGTCCACCTCAGCCGTTTCCTCGTGATGCCCGGGTCGTTTGTCCACGCGGCCCTCGCGGTCTCCTTCCTCATGGGGCTCGGTGTGCACGCCCCAAACGCACAAACGAATCGCTTTGACGTACCTGGAAGCACGGTCGAGGGCGTGATTGGGGCCGTGGGGACTACCCGTTGTGGTGGACGGTCTGCGCGCGTAACAAGCGCTGCGTGACAGCTAACCTTCGCGTGGAGGAGGGGCAGGCCCTGGTCAAGGAGCTGGTCAAGGATGCGGATTTTCTGTTGGAGAACTTCCGCCCTGGCACGATGGAACGTTGGGGCCTGGATTACGAGACGCTGAAGGCCATCAACCCGAAACTGATCATGATCCGCGTTTCGGGCTACGGCCAGACCGGGCCGTACGCGACCCGGGCAGGATATGCCGCCATAGGTGAGGCCATGGGTGGCATGCGTTACCTGGCGGGCTGGCCTGATCGTCCGCCGACACGCGCCGGCATTTCGATTGGCGACAGCCTTGCGGCGACATACGCCTGT
>JBCBZH010000157.1:0-10061 GCA_039815415.1 Bacteroidota bacterium | reverse complement strand
TAAATTAAATTGTTCTTGTGTCAACACCGCGATTAGAGGAGGACGTGCCGCCTGCCATCGGCCGCACCGTCCCCGTCAACCGCCAGCCCGTTGGAGGGCTCCGGGCTGGCGTCGGGCTGGCGAGCAGACGACAGGCGCAGCGCGAGGCTATCGAAGGTCGAGTACATCACGGGCACGATGACCAGCGTGAGGAACGTGGCGAATGTCAGCCCCGAGATGATGGCCGTGCCCATGGGACCCCAGAACTGCGTGTTCTCAGAGCCGATGGAGAACGACGGGTCGAGGTTCGCAATCAGCCCGACGAAGTCGATGTTGATGCCGAACGTGAGGGGGATCAGGCCGATGACCGTCGTGAAGGCAGTCAGAAGCACAGGACGCAGACGCGTGGCGCCGCCGTCCACGATGGCCTCCTGCTTGTCCTCGCCCCGGTCACGGAGCTGCTCGATATAGTCCACCAGCACGATGGCGTTGTTGACCACGATGCCCGCCAGCGAGATGAGGCCGATAAACGTCATCAGCCCGAAGGGCGTGCGCGTCAGGATGAGCCCCAGCATGACGCCAATCAGGCTCAGGCCAACCGCGATCATGATGATGAGCGGGTTCTTGACCGAGTTGAACTGCGCGATGAGAATGATAGTGATGAGCGCAAGGCCCATCAACAGCGCGGTGGTCAGGAAGCTGAAGCTCTCGTCCTGCTCTTCCTGTGCACCCGTGTACTGGACCGCGTAGCCCGCTGGGAGCTCAGCCACAGTCGGGGCAAGGCGCTCTTGGACCTGTGCGAGCACAGCGTTCTCGTTGAAGCCTGGGGCGGCATCTCCGAGAACCGTCACGACGCGCTCCTGGTCCACGCGTGTCACGCTTCCCAGTCCGGCGCCGGGCACGATCCGGGCGACAGCCACGAGCGGAATCTGGTTGCCTTCGTAGAGAACTGTCAGACTCTCGAGCTGGCGGAGACTCTCGCGGTCAGCTTCGCGCAGGCGGACGGTTACGTCGTACTCGTCCTTGCCGTCGCGCCACTGGCTGGCCTCGACGCCGTTGACAGCGCCACGCACTGCCAGTGCAACCTGCCGCGTGCTCAGCCCGAACGCTGCCGCTCGCTCGCGGTCGATCTCGACTCGGTACTCTGGGCGTCCAGAGTTCTGGTTGTCGCGCACATCCACCAAGCCAGGGATGGCGCCGCTCTCGCTCGCCTCTTTGAGTTGGCTCTCTAGGTCAGCTGCGATGGACTGAATCGTCTCGAAGTCGTCCCCTGAGACCTCGATGCTGACTGCGGCTGCGACCGGTGGCCCGCCTTCGTCCTGTTCGATGGTGAGGTCGATGCCAGGCAGACCGGCGAGCGACTGGCGGATGCGCTGGATGGTGTTAGCCGAGCTCTCAGCCCGGTCCTCGTAGTCCACCATGTTGAGCGTCACCGTCGAGCGTTCGGCGGAGGCGGAGCCTCCACCAAACAGCGCGTCCCCACCGACACCTACACTTGTCCCGATGTTTCGGGTGTTGGCTGCGGACTCGGTGTCCTCTTCGATCAGCGCTGTCACGCGGTCGAATACCTCTTCCGAAACCTCGTTCGAGCGCTCAATAGTGGTCCCGACGGGTGCCTCGGCCGTGATGAGAATCTGGTTGGGGTCTGTCGTCGGGAAGAACTCGACGCCTGTTGGGGCAACTGCGAACAGCGCCACCACACCGATCAGCGTGCCAAGCGTGCCGGTCAGCAGGCGCGCGCGGTTGTCCGTCAGCACGATGTACGGTGTGCCGAAAGAAGTCGTCTTGCGCTTGCGCCCGGGGAACAACGTTCCGAGCCCGCCTGCGGTCACAATCAAGATGGGGAGCAGCAACATCTCCAGCACGAGGATGATGCCGCCCTCACTGCCATCGCCATAGGTGATTCGACCGCCGAGCGACAGCAGCCCGACGAGCGCGAGGACCACGCCGCCGAAGATGAGCCCCGCCTTGACGCTCGCGCGTCCGCCGAGGAAGGCGCTCTCGAGGCTGTGGAACACGATTCCGAGTACGCCCAGAAGGAGCGCGATCCCGCCGGGGACGAGTAGCAGGAGGCCTGCCGGGGCAGCAAACCCATTCAACACTGCGCCTACGATCAGTAGCAGAAAGCCGGTCGTGAAAGAGCCGAGTGCGAACGTGTTGCGCAGCATCGCACGCGGAACGGAGTAGTCTCGCTCAAGCATCCAACTGAGGAAGGCTCGGTAGCGGGCGGTCAGCCGCGGCACGGTCTCTCGCGCGAATCGATGGTGTGCAGGCTCCAGTACGCGGTTGTAGAGGAAGTAAAGCAGCGGGACTGCGATACCAAAGAAGATGGCTGTCTGCCAATTGGCAATCGCCACAATCAGGGCCGCAAAGACTGCCAGCCCGAGAGCAATCCTACGCGTGCGTGGGTCCCGGCGGCGCTTCTCAGCCTTCGCTGCTGCAAGCTCTTTGTCTGTCCGCACGAAGTAGCCTGCCACGACTGGGTTGATCACCAGGGCCACGAACAAGCTTGACGTGAGAGTTACGATGAGCGTGAGAGGCATGTAGCCCATGAACTTGCCGATAATGCCTGGCCAGAGCAGCATCGGCGCAAAGGCTGCGACAGTCGTTGCGGTACTGGCCGCGACCGCCAGCCCGACTTCTGCCGTGCCCTTGCGCGCAGCGTCCCAACGCGAATAGCCTTCCTCTCGGAAGCGGTAGATGTTCTCGATGATCACCACCGCGTTGTCCACCATCATCCCCAGCGCGATGATGAGGCTGAACAGGATGATGAAGTTCAGCGTCTGGCCCATCACCGCGAACACGAGGAAGCTCAAACACATGCTGAGAGGGATCGCAAGCCCCACGAGTGCCGCATTCCGAACGCCCAGGAAGAACAGCAGAACAAGCACCACGAAGAGGATGCCCGCGATGATGTTGTTCTCCAGGTCCTGCACCAGGATGTCTACCTGCTCGGACTGATCTCCGGTGAGCACGTAGCTCGTGTTCTCGGGAAAAGTGAACCCTGCAATGACCTCTTCGACTCCGTCGACGACTTGGATGATGTTCTCGCCCGAGGCCTTCTTGACGTTGAGCCGGATGACTTGGAGGTTCTCTGCACTCGCAACAGGTACGAAGTCTCCGTCCTCGGTCTCCTCCTGAAGCACCTCGAGGCGGGCATAGCTCGAGCGATCCTTGTACCCAAACGTGACGTTCGCCACGTCGCGGACATAGACAGGGACGCCCCCAGGCGCCTTAACTACGAAATCAAGAATCTCCTCAGGGTCCTCAAACTCGCCGTCCACGCGAAGGAGATAGTTCTCGGGGCCTACGTCCACCGAGCCACCAGGGATATTCGTGTTCTCGGTTTGAATTGCTTCAACGACGTCGTTGATGGACAGGTTGTAGCCTTGAAGCGCGGCCAGATCTACGTCTACTTGTACTTCGCGCTCCAGCCCGCCGAGGAGATCTACCTCGGAGACGCCGGGTACGGACTCGATCTCGTCCTGGAGGTCCTCGGCAGTTCGACGCAGAGAGGTCAGCGAACCACTTGTCTGGAGGTTGACAACGACGACTGGGAAGTCGTCGAAGCTGATCTCTGAGACGATGGGCTCCTCGACGTCGCTGGGGAACTCAGCTTTCGCCACATCCACGGACTCACGGACGTCTGTTGCAGCCTCGGAAATGTCCTTGTCCGGAAAGAACTCAGCAATGACGGTCGAGACGCCCTCGGTTGAGATGGAGGTCAGATCATCGAGGCCATCGATAGAGGAGACCTCTCGTTCGATCTCCTGGGTGATAATGGCCTCCACATCGGCTGGGCTGGCGCCGGGGTAGATCGTCGTCACGACCAGTGTAGCGAACTCGATCTGGGGCTGGCTCTCCTTCGGAAGCGCGACGTAGGACACAAGCCCGCCGATGAGCAGTGCCAGTGTCAGGACGACGATGGCTGTCCGATTGGAGATCGCAAGGTCGGTGATTTTCATGGGGTCGGATGCGTGAGGTGTGATCCGTGAGTCTTGGTGATGCGGATGCGTACAGAGCATCCCCGAGCATCACGAATCACTCGTCGTCGGTCTCAGAGCTAGCGGGGGCCGAACTCGCGGAGGCGTCTCGGGCTGGCGAAGAGGGAGAGCGAGTCTCAGTCACACTCACCTTGTCGCCCTGGGCCAGATCTGCCTGGCCACTCACGATGATCTGATCCCCGGGCTCGACGCCCGAGAGGATCACGATCTCATCTCCTGACATCGGTCCGAGTTCGACGATTCGACGTATGGCCTCGCCCTCCTCGGCCACGAACACGCTCGTACCCCGCTCGTCGCGAATGATGGTCTCTTGTGGTACCGTAATCACGTCGCGGAGCACGTCACGCGTCAGCTCGAGACGGACCACCATTTCCGGTTTAAGCGTGCGGTCGGCGTTTTCAACGGCGATCTCGATCGGGAAGGTGCGGCTCTGCGTGTTGATGGCCGACCCGACAAAGGTGACGCGTCCGCCGCGGGCCTCAGCACCGTAGGCATTCGGAATGATGCGGACCTGCGTGCCATTCTCGATCTCGCTGGCGTAGCGTTCGGGCACGCCCGCAACCACCTTCACCGTACCCGAGGCGACGAGGCGGACGACTGGCTGACCCGGAGCCGCCAACTCGCCGGGCTCGGCCAGTCGCTGCTCGACGACACCGCTAAAGGGCGCCGTGATGCGGGTGTTGCCGAGCTGTGTCCGTGCGCTTTGAACTCCCGCGTTGGCAGCCGTGAGCTGGGCCTGAGCGGCCTGCAGGCCCTCACGTGCGGCCCGGAGCTGGCCTTCGGCCTGAGCGACGCCCGCGTCGGCCTGCGCAACGCCGGCACGAGCATTCGCGAGCTGGGTCTGCACACTGCGGAACTCGAGAGCAGAGAGAATGGAGTCCCGCACCAGAGGCGCCTGGCGCTCGTACTGGTCCTGCGCCAGATCGAGCTGAGCCTGAGCGGCTTCACGCTGCGCCTTGGCAGCCTTCACGCCGGCATCGGCTTGGGCGATTCCAGCCTCGGCCTGAGCGATTCCAGCTCGAGCCTGCGCCGTTCCTGCTTGCGCCTGGGCTACCCCTGCGCGCTGAAGGGACGCCTTCACTTGGGCGACGGTCCCGCCCCGTCGCACGAACGTCCCGACGGGCGCTACGTAGGTCAGCGTCCCGGCTACGTCTGGCGACAGCGACGCGTCGTTCGGGGACTCAACGGTGCCCGTCAGCTCGATGGCATCCTCGAAGAAGCCAGGGTCGGCCACGAGGACCTCCACGCGACGGCCTTCCTCGACAGGGGCATCGGTAGCGTCTGCCTCAGCCTCGGGTGTCTGGCACGCCGAGCTGGCGAGAGCGAAGCCGACAAGGAGCGCCAGCGCGGAGCGGGAGAAGTGAGAGCGATTCATGGGGGGAGGGCGAAATGCCAAAGGGCGTCTCAGGTGCAGAAGCGAGGAGTGCTGGCGCGTCGAACTGGCGAGCGTCATCAGCGGGAAGCGGTCGTGGGGAGCGCAGGCGGTGGCGCATCTGTCTCCGGGGCGATGGTGCCTGTTGCACGCTCATAGTTGGAGCGGGCCACCAGCGCGTCGAAGACGGCTTGCAAGTAGTTCAGCCGCGCGATGTCGAGGTTTTGTGACGCCACCCGGACATCTACCTGAGAGGCGACACCCTCAGCCAGGCGCTCGGAGGCGAAGACGTAGGCGGTCTCTGCGGTTTCAACCGTCCGCTGCTGAGACCCGAGGCGGCGGCGCGCGCTCTCGAGATCGCGAAGGGCAGCGGCCACTTCGAGGTTGGCGTTGTTGCGGACCTGCTCGAGCTGGATCTCGGCCTGCTGCTGAGCGATCCGGTTCTGCTGAGCGCGGTACCGCGTCTGGAAGCCATCGAACAGCGTCCAGTTCAGGCGAAGCCCAACCGTCACGGCTGGCTGCCAGTAGGCGTCCGAGAAGAAGCCTGTCGTGCCGGTCTCAAACGTGAAGGGGTCGCTGGGGTCTGGATTGCTGAGGAAGGAGCGGTCGTCCGGGACGTTCGCGTTGTAGCTCAGGTTGGCGAACGCGCTCAGGCTCGGGTACATCGCCGCTTTCGTGATGGACCGCTGCACGCCCTGGAGTTGTACCGCCAGCTCGGCCTGCCGGATATCCGGGCGGGACTCGAGGGCCTGCTCCGAAGAAGCCGCCAGCCCGACGGTTTGAAAGAGATCGGCGGGGGGCGCGTCGAGGTCGCCTTCGAGGCGAACGGGTGTGGTGACCGGGAGACCAAGGGTGAGAAGGAGCCGATCAATAGCAGATTGAGCTGCGGCTTCAGCCGTCACAACCTGCGTTTCCGCGTTGGCGAGGTCCACCTCCGCGTTGAGACGCTCCAGCTTGGGACGGACGCCCTGGGCCACGAGAAGGCTGGCGTCAGAAGACGTCTCCAGAGCGCGCGTCGCGCTGGCGGCTTGGACGGCCAGTTGCTCGTTGGCCAACAGCGCACCGTAGTACGCCTGGCGTACCTGGTGAACGATCTCGTCTTCTCGCTGCTCGACGGCGGCCTCATTGATCTCGACGAGGCTGCGGGCGCCCTTCACGGCTGCGAAGGCAACGCCGCTGTACAGCGGTTGGCTAATCGAAACTGTGTTCTGGAATGAGTTGTCCGTTCCGAAGGGGTTGCTGCCATCCGCTGGGGTGTACCCAATGGCCTGTTGCCCGTCCTGAATCCGGTCGAAGTACTCGGAAAGCGAGATGGGCTCTGTCGTCGGATCATTGTCCGTGCGCGCATCCTCGTTGAACTGCAGCCAGCCGATCGCGCCGAGGCCGCTGAAGATGTCGCCAGCCGAGGAGCCTGCGAAGGGGTTCGCCTGGACGACGTTGCGGCTGTACGAGCTGGTGGCGTCGACTCGGGGCATCAGGGAGCCGTAGGCCTCGCGGACCTGAGCGCGCGCATTCGAGACATCCAGCTCGGCGGTTCGGATCGCGTAGCCCTGCTCGAGAGCAATCGCGACCGCATCGTCGAGCGTGAGCGTCACCGCGCCTGAAATGACCGGCAGATCTGCTGTAGGACGGTCGGGGATGGAGATTGGCTGCCGATCCGCGTTGGCCGGAAGGCGTGGGGTGGCGTCAGGCTCTGTGCCCTGCGCGGCAGCAGGCAGAGTCAGAAGGGCGGCCAGCGCGAAGAGGAGGGGGGATCGCATAGTCAGGCGGCGTCGGGCGCCAGAAGACCGTCGAAGAGGACGGTCGTGATGAAGTCGGCTGCTGCGTCTGGCGTCCCATAGGGCGCTTTGTGGACGGTCTGCGAGGGGTCGCAGCGGGCATCCAGCTCAGCCATCAGGTAGCCCCGGATGTTGCCCATTAGCAGGTGGGCGACTGGGAGTGCCGGAATCGGGCGAAGCGCACCCGAGGCGATGGCCTGCTCGATGGGGACCACCAGCGCGTCGAACACGCCGTTGAATTGTTCGGCTAGCACCGCGGTCTTGTCCTCATGGAAGACGGTCCGATGCCCTTCTTTCATGAACATCAGCAGCACGTTGTCTTCCGAGTGGTGCCGCTGGATCATATTGACGATGAAGCGTCGAAAGGCGGCTCGTGCCCCTGCTGGTGTCGCCAACTCGTCAAGGTCAGAGAACGAGCTGGCGATCACCTCATGAAGGCCACCGATCACTAGCTCGGCGAGGAGCGTCATGAAGAGCGCCTCTTTGCCGTCGGGGAAGTAGTTGTAGATCGTCCCCTTGCCGAACTCGGCTCGCTCGGCGATCTCGTCGATGGTCGCGCCCTCGTATCCATTCTCCGCGAAGACAGCGAGAGCTGCATCGAGCATCGCTTGGCGGCGGGTCTGGCGCTCGCGCTCGCGGCGAGAAAGGGGTTCAGCGATCTCCATATGTGGACCGTCAGTCAAAAAATGACTGTGTGGTCACGTATTGTAACGAGTGGTCATGCTACGGGGCGATGTGTGGTTGGTTTCGTCCCTTTGTGTCAAGAGATGGTAAAGGGGAGGGGCGTCAGCTCTCGTGTCACGTGTGTCTGGTATGTGCCGTCGCAGACACGTTGGGGCAGGCCGGAGACCCTCGTCAGCTCAAGGCAAACGTCTTCCCAGATCGGCAGGCGCGGGACCAGAGCCGGTCAGCAGAAGACGGTTCGCCAGCTCGACGTACCGCATCGAGCTGGCGGAGTGGATCCATCGTGCCACCACGTGGGCAAATCGGCCCCAGATGGCGAGACGCCGCAAGCGGGCGGCGCATCTTCGAGTCACGTGTAGTCGTCCATGCCGTGGACACCGAGAAAGTCGACCACATCCTTCACCTTCTGGGCCTTCTCGCGGTGACAGACGAGCACTGCGTCGCCCGTGTCCACCACCACTGCGTCGGTCATTCCCACCAGCACGAGCAGGCGATTCTCTGCACTGTGCGCGTAGGACCCGGCCGTGTCATGGAGGATCACGTTGCCCTCGGCACAGTTGCCCGCATCGTCTTTGTCCACCACTTCGTGGACAGCGCGCCAGTCGCCGACGTCGCTCCATCCAAAGGAGCCAGGAACAACGAGCACATTGTCGGCTCGCTCCATCACGCCGTAGTCGATAGAAATCTTGGGACTGCGCTCGTAGGCATTTTCGATCGCCTTCGACTCGCCATCGGTGTCGAAGACCTCGCTGAGGGGGGCAAACAGGGCGTGGACGTCGGGCAAGCACGTCTCCATGGCGTCGAGAATGGCTGTCGTGCGCCAGACGAACATGCCGGAGTTCCATAGAAAGTCGCCAGCATCTAGGAAGCGCTCCGCCGTCGCCAGGTCCGGTTTCTCAGCGAAGGTGAGCACTGGGTAGGGGCGTGGGGTGTCACCGGCAAGACCGTCGGGCACGCCGTCGTCGTCTCCGGTCAGGTCATACTGGATGTATCCGTACCCGGTCTCCGGGTGCGTTGGCCGAATGCCGATGGTCACAAGTCCGCCTGTATTCGCGGCGTGGGCTGCGGCTTGAAGCACCTCGTGGAACCGCTGCACATTGGCGATCAGGTGGTCCGCCGGGAGCACGAGCATGGTCGCATCCGGGTCGAGGGCGTGGATCCGAGCCGCGGCGAAGGCGATGCAGGGAGCCGTGTTGCGGGCGATGGGCTCAGCGAGAACATTTCGCGGCGGTAGTGCGGGGAGATGCTCGCGGGTCTTCTCCACATAGTCCGCGTTGGTGACCACGAACACGTTCTCGGGCTTCACCAGAGGCTGCAGGCGAGAGAACGTGTTCTGGATCAGAGAAGCGTCCCCGAACACATCCAGGAACTGCTTCGGGGTGGACTGGCGGCTACGGGGCCAGAACCGGCTTCCGACGCCACCGGCCATGATGACAGCGTAGAGAGACATAGAGGGAGAGAGTCAGAGGGGATACGGAAGGTAGGGGTGACGCGGTGGAGCGGTCGGTTGAGCACGGGGTATCGTCGGGGCGCCCGCCTGGCCGACCCCTCGAGCTGGCGAAATCCACGGGGCCTTCCATGCGGGGAGGCAAGAGCTCGGGCTCACACGGCTATCTCCTTGGAGACTGCACAGATCCTCCTTCGGGTCGCGGAACCGTCGAAGAGATGCGACCATTCTGCATCACACAGTCGTTGGCATTTGAGATTGGCCTCCATTTTGCCGATCTCCTGGCATCTCCTTCTCACGACCTGAACCTCCCTCAAACATGAAGATCGCAGTTGTCGGCACCGGATACGTCGGCCTCGTTTCTGGAACCTGTTTTGCCGAGATGGGCAATGATGTAGCGTGCGTTGACATCGACGAGCGCAAGGTGGACAGCCTCACCAATGGACGTCTGACCATCTATGAGCCAGGCCTCGAGGTGTACTTCGAGCGCGGCCTCCGCGAGAACCGCCTCTCGTTCACGACGAACCTGGCGGAAGCCATCGAAGACGCCGAGGTGATCTTTCTCGCGCTTCCGACCCCTCCGGGCGAAGACGGCTCTGCCGACCTCTCCTACGTGATGGGCGTCGCCAGCGACATCGGAGAGCTTCTTGCCGCTCACCCCGACTGGGGCTACAAGGTGATCGTAGACAAGAGAACCGTCCCGGTCGGCACGGCTGAGAAGGTGACGGGCTCACTGGAGTCCGCAGGCCAGAGCCGCGACAACCATCTTGGCTGCTAGGCCAAGCTGCGGGATGACG
>JBCBZH010000291.1:0-5293 GCA_039815415.1 Bacteroidota bacterium | reverse complement strand
TCGACGCCGCCATCGCCTTTATCGTCACCATCACGTTGATGACGCTTCTCATCTTCGGACTGTACTGGAGTGGGGAGACGGAGGCCTGGACCTTCGTGTGGCGGCCCGATGCGGCTGCGAAGGCGGCGGATCAGTTGCGAGCTGTCGCGTGGCCGTTGTATCCGTTGATAGGTGTGTTGATTACCCTTCTGGTGGGTAGCCTGCTCAGTTTGCGTCCTCGCGCTGAGTCTGTGCAGCCACCGGGAGCCGTGTCGCCTCCTGACGCGTCTTAGCCCCACCATGTCGTTTCTCGAACGCTTCGGCCTCAGCTCGTCCCGCTCCTCACGCAGTCCGCGTCGGGGGGCGCTGCGGCTGGAAGGGCGCACCAGTAGCGGGGATCCCCGGCTCTCACGTCGAAAGCTCCTCGAAAGGATCGGGTTGCTGGTGGCACTGACAGCCCTCGCGCTCGTGGCGTATCCCAACGTATCGTCCTACGATGGGTCGGGAACGATCGGGCAGATCTGGGGGGCCGAGGACGTGGTGGCGCCGTTCGACTTTCCGCTTCGATTGCCCCAGGAGGAGATCGAGGCTCGGCAGGACTCCATCCGGGCGGCGGAGCCTCCGGTGTTTCAGAATGCGCCTGATGCAGTGGCACAGACCATTGCCCGGCTGGATTCCATCGATGCTCGGCTGGACTCGACGTTCGCAGCGTACTTCAGATGGCAAGTACCGAGTCCTGAGGCCAGTCCGGCTCAGATTCGGCAGGATTCGTCGGATTACCTCCTGCACGTCCGTGCGGTCACCGAAGACCTCTCGAGAGCCGAGTGGCGTGTTCTCCTTAGCTCAGCGGTACAAGCCTCTCGCACCGGAAGCACGCCCATTGACGATCGCCTTCTCGGAGAAGTGGCGCGGATTGCCCGAGAGATCCTGCCGCAGGGCGTCCTCAATGTTGAGCGGTCCGATGTCGCTGCCAGCCAGATCGTGGTTCGGTCCCTCGAGGGAGCCCCTCGGACGGAGGAGTACGTCGAGCTGCCCTCCGTTCTCGGGCGGGACGAGGCGCAGGTGATGGCGCGGCGCTCCCTGGGCGCGGCATTCCCTGGGCGCCCGGACACCGTTGACATTGGCGCCTACTTCTTCAGCGAAGCGTTATCGCCCTCGTTGCTTTATCAGGAGGCCTCTTCGATGGCACGTCTGGCAGAGAAGCTGGCGGCAGTCTTCCCAACGAGCGGGCTCATCCAGGAGAACTACACCATCATCCGACGCGGAGATGTGGTGACAGCCGAGAAGTTTCAGGCCCTCCAGTCGCTCGAGTTCGCGCAACGGGAGCGGAGCGGGAATGTGTCTTGGGTGCGGACGGGCATCGGGCGGCTGATTCTGGTGGTGTCCACACTCACCCTGTTCTTTCTGTACCTCTACCTGTTGCGCCCCGTCCTCTTCTCGGACACTCGCAAGATGCTCCTGGTGACGTTGCTGCTCTCGATCTCCCTGGCGGGCTACTTCGTGGCGGGGTTGATTGGAGGCGCGGCTCCGTACGCGGTGCCAGTGGCGCTTACCTCTGTGCTGTTGACCATCGTCTTTGATAGCCGGGTGGGCAGCTTTGCGACCATCACGTTGGCTCTCCTAGGGGGACTCATCTTCGGGTACGACTTCGAGCTGGCGTTCGTCACCCTGGTAGCCGGGGTTCTGGCCGTGTTCTCTGTGCGCGATGTCAAGAACCGGAGCCAACTCCTCGCGACTGCGGGGTTGGTGCTCGTCGTCTCGGCATTGCTGCTTCTCGGGTTCGACTTGCTGCGCGCAGCGCCGTTCGGGACCAACTTCCTCCGCGAGCTGGCGGTAGCGCCCATCCATGCTGTATTCCTGTTGCTGTCCGGGCCGATCCTCCTGGTTCTGGAGCGCGTCTTCAGGGAGACCACTGACATCACGCTCCTCGAGCTCTCGGACACGAACCGGCCCTTGCTGAAAGAGCTGTCGCTCCGCGCGCCGGGCACCTTCAACCACTCGCTGCAGGTTGCCAACCTGGCCGAGGCCGCCGCCGACGCCGTGGGAGTCAATGCGC
Organism: Bacteroidota bacterium; assembly: GCA_039815415.1. Taxonomy (GTDB): domain Bacteria; phylum Bacteroidota; class Rhodothermia; order Rhodothermales; family Rubricoccaceae; genus JBCBZH01. The sequence continues at coordinate 3,258 of JBCBZH010000291.1, read as the reverse complement.
TTCGGGCGCGGGTCGGTGCGCTCTACCATGACATCGGGAAGATGCGCAAGCCCGAGTACTTCATTGAGAACCAGCAGCCGGGCGAGAATCCGCACGAGAAGCTGAAACCGTCGATGAGTGCCCTGGTGATCGCTGCACACGTCAAGGATGGCATCGAGCTGGGGCGTGAGTACAACCTGCCGGAAGTGGTCGTGGACTTCATCTCGTCGCACCACGGAACGGGCCTGATGGAGTACTTCTACCGCCGGGCGCAGGAACTCACAGACGAGGACGTGGACGAAGCGGAGTACCGCTATCCGGGGCCGCGTCCGGCGACCAACGAGCAGGCCATCGTCATGCTGGCCGATTCGGTTGAGGCGGCAAGCCGGTCTCTGGAGAAACCCACGCCCAAGAAGCTGGAGACCCTGATCGATGGCATCTTTGCCTCACGTGTAGCGGACGGCCAGCTCGACCACTCGAGCCTCACCTTTTCCGATCTGACGACGGTCAAAGAGACGTTTCATGCGCTTCTCTGCGGCATCTACCATTTCCGGGTCAAGTACCCGGATCAGGAAGACGAGGCGCCCGAGGATGGGGCAGCAGAGGTGGTTCCGACCGAGGAGCCTCCAGCAACGGCTGAACACGTCAGCGAGCACGACACGTCGGACACGCGGCCGACGAGCGAGGAGCGCTCCACGCTCGGGTAGCGGAGTCGCCAGCTCGAGTCGGGCTGTGCGGTTCCGGTTTCAGGGCAGGGGTGACGGTCAAACGCCGAGCGCTTCTCTGATGCGGCTCAGGCCGATGGAGGGAATTGACGGTGCGAGTTCTGCTGAGGTGATCTCCATGCGCTGCAACAACGGGCGGATGCGCCTGCGCGCCTGCGGCGTGTAAATCACCAGGGTTGCCTGTTGAAGCACGGTTTCGAGCTGGCGTCGGTCCGCCTCGACGGGCAAGCCCATGATCTGGCCTGCGTAGCCCGACTGCGAGCGGAGTGTGTCCGACAGAGACGGCACCGCATCGGGCTGGCGCGTCACCAGTCCGATGGCTTCAGAGGTATCCAGGCGGGCTGCTCGCTCGAGCACGTCGAGGGGATACGTGATGGGCACGCCGACGATCTCGGTCCCGGGAGCGCGCTGGCGTGCATTGCGGAGATCGGCCAGCGGGGTCACAAGGCCATCAATGGTCTCCATCGTCTGCAGCTCCGTGAACGTGATGGGCAGGACACGTTCCTGCAGCGCGCTGGTGGCGTGCTCCGCCCCGCTTTCCGCAAGCTCGCGGTATGCCGCGGCGAAGTAGAGGGACCGCTTGGGGCCGGGGCGTTCGAAGAACTGGATCTGCTCTTGGAAGACGTAGTCCACCTCGTCGTCGCTCAGACCGAGGCCGACGAGCTGGCGAAGGGCGTCCTGCACGACGCCGGCGGCTCGCTCGAGTCGGTCTGTGCGGGAGAGTGAAGGACGCTCCGCCACGTGGTAGCCGCCGCCGCGCCGAACATCGAGCGTGCCGTCCTCAGCGAGACGCTGGTACGCCTTGCGGACGGTGTGGAAGGAGATGCCGATCTGCTCCGCCAGGGCGCGGGTAGAGGGGAGACGGGCGCCCGGGCGGTACCGCCCAGCAGCGATCTCATAGCGGAGTCCCTCGACGAGCTGGTCGGCGAGGGGAAGCGGGGCATCACGATCCAACTCGATCATGGTCTCAAGCTCGCATCGAGCTGACGTCTCGGTGCGGAGCCGCTACCGGAGTGACCGAGCCTCGTAGGCCGCGCCGATGATTCCGGCCTCGTTGCCGAGCGCTGCCGGTCGGAGTTTGGCTTTGGTGTGCAGGTGGGAGCTGAATGTCTCCCAGCGCTCGGGCTTGCTGACGCCGCCGCCGACGATAATGAGGTCTGGGGCGAGGATGAACTCGTAGTGCTCCAGAAGGGGCTGGACTCGTTTCTTGGCCCATTCGGTCCAACTCAGTTTGTCCTTCGTCCGGATCGAGTCGGCCGCGAACTTCTCTGCGACCCGACGATTGTCCCACCGCAGGTGGCCGAGCTCGGTGTTGGGGATGAGGGTGCCATCGACGAACAGGGCGCTCCCGATGCCCGTGCCGAACGTGAGCATCAGCACGGTTCCGCTCTGCCTACGACCCGCTCCGAATTGCTTCTCGGCGATTCCGGCAGCATCCGCGTCGTTCAGGATGGCAACGGGCGCGCCGGTAGCCTTGCGAAGCAGCTTGGTCGCTTTGCAGCCGATCCAGGCCTTGTCGATGTTTGAAGCGGTCTCGGTGACGCCATTGCGCACCCGTGAGGGGACGGTGCAGCCGATGGGGCCGTCCCAGTCGTAGTGCTGGGCGATCTCAGCGACCACGCCCGCGACGGCGTTTGGTGTCGCAGGCTGAGGCGTCGGGATGCGATACCGATCCGTTAGCATCATGCCCCTCTTGAGATCCACGGGCGCCCCCTTAATGCCAGAGCCGCCGATGTCGATGCCGAGAATGATCTTGGAACGTTTACCCATGAGTCAGGCCTGAGTGGTCAGGCACGGGAGGTCAGTCGGAGACGACATGGTAGGACTCAACGGAGAACCATGCCTTCGGGTCCGTCCAACGCTTGTGGAATCGGAAGCCCGCCTTCGCAGCGAGCTGGCGCATGGCGGTCGGCGTGTACTTGTAGGAGTTCTCGGTGTGGATGGTCTCGCCCCCTTCGAAGTGGAAGGGGCGCCCACACACAGTCAGCGTCTGCTCGGCGCGGCTTACGAGGTGCATTTCCACCCGGCCACGGTCTTCATTGTACATCGCGCGGTGAGCCCAGGCATCCAAGTTGGCATCGGCACCGAGTTCTCGATTCATGCGGACGAGCAGGTTCTTGTTGAATGCGGCTGTAACGCCTTCCGGATCGTCATACGCCAGCTCGAGGACGGCTTTGTCTTTCTCAAGGTCAGCGCCCAGAATCAGGCGGCCTTCTGGGCCCAGCATGGTCGCAATCTCACGCAGGAAGCCCTGAGCCTCTGGAAGGGTCAGGTTTCCGATGGTAGATCCAGGGAAGAACATGACCCGACGTTCCGTGTCGTCCGGGAGCGGAGGCAAGGGGACGGCATGGCTGTAATCGGCAGCGACAGGCAGAATGGGCAGGCCCGGATACGTCGCGCGTAGGTCCGTTGCCACGGTCTCCAAGAAGTCGGCAGAGATGTCTACCGGTACGTATGCCGAGAGCGCTCGCTTGGCGTGAAGCGCGTTAAGCAGGATGCGGGTCTTCTCGCTCGATCCGCTGCCATACTCGATCAGCGCCGACCGCCATCCGAT
>JBCBZH010000200.1:0-8155 GCA_039815415.1 Bacteroidota bacterium | reverse complement strand
CGAAAACCGTCTGGGTCGGGCAGATCCGTCACATCGTAGATGATGGCTCCGAGATCGTGGTTGGGGCCACCGGATCCAAACTCGTAGGACTGCACAACGTAGTGGCGCCCCTTCCAGCGGAAGTACTTGATGTCCATGCCGCCCCGGTTGGCGTGGAGGTCCTGATCCTCCAGGCGCCACCGGACGATCACCTTCGGATCGGACGGATCGGAGATGTCGATGACATCCGTGCCGCGCGGGCCGCCATCCACGAGCGAGGCGCGAGCCACGTAGGCGAACGGCCGGTCGAGGTCCTGCTCCAGCTCCATGTCGAGGATGGTCAGCCGCTTGCCGAGCGGGACGTGCCCGACGACCTCGATGTTGTCCGATCCGCGCTTCAGCGACTCCACGCGCTGCACGGATTCAAACTGCGCCTGTGCCGGCAATGCGACTGCGGTGATGAGAACAGCCAGGGCGAACAGTCGCCAGCTCGAGAGGTGGCCGCTAGCGGGCGAGAGGCGTGATTCGCCAGCTCGAGAACGGTAGAAAGAGGGCATGGTCATTTCAGTGTGGCGAGGGTGTGCACCTCCGGGTTGCCGCCCCCTCACCCTGTTGGCTTGCGCCGACCTTCGGTTCCTCCCCCGCTGAGAGAGGGGACGTGATCTGGGAGGCCCGAGCTGGCCTGCCGAGATTGCCGCGTCGCCTCGTTCCCCGCAGTACCGAACGTCTAGAAAGGGTTCGCGGCATCACGGGGTGCTCTGTCCAGTGGTCCAGGGCTGGGCCGAGGACACGTCCGGCATCCCCCAGTCGGGGCCGTACCAGCGGTCGAAGCCCTCCATGCGGAAGGCCCAGAAGCCGGTCGTCATGTCCGACACCACGATGAGGCCGTCCGCGTTGCGCACATCCACACCCCAGGCGCCGTCGTAAACGTTCCAGGTATACGGGCTGCCGAGACGCTCCATCGCCGCGCCTCGGTCGTTGTGGATGCCGTCGAACGTGTCGTAGTAGGCAACGGTGTAGGGGCTCGTGGGATCGGCCATGTTGAAAACCGAGAGGCCCGTCTGGTAGCCCGAGACGAACACGAAGGGCCAGCGGACCTCATGGTTATGCGCGAGCGCCTGCCAGTCGGCGTGCCACACTCCAACGGCGTGGTCGATGTTGTCCACCTCGCCGGTCAGCGCAGGCCGGAGATCGAAGATGCGGAGCGGCTGGTACTGGAACTCGGTCTCCCCCACCGCGAAGTTGCCATCGGGCGTGGGCGTGAAGGTGTGGCCCCACGAGACACCGGGCACGTCGAGGATGGTGGCGAGCAACTCTGGATTCTGCACGTCGGTGACATTGTAGACGTAGAAGCCGCTGCCGCCGCCGCCATAGAAGCGGTCCTGGCCGCTCTCGGGGTGGTAGGCCACGTAGAAATCGTGGTAGCCGCGCGACCACATGTTCTCACTCTGCGCCACGGGCACGATGCCGATGAGCGACCGGTTGGGGTTCGCCAGCTCGTCGTCCGGGTCCTCGAGGAAGCGCGCGAGGTCGAACACCTTGGCCTGCGGGCCGTTGGTGGCGAACAGCATCGGCGTGCCCGACGAGTGCTTGTACATAAAGATGTTGTGGAAGCCGCCGGGGTTGTCGGGCTGGCGAATGCGGCCCACCTCCACCAGCCGCTCCGGCAGGTCGGTCGTGTCGAAGATGATGGCGCCGACCTCCGAGTTGGGCCCGCCCTGCCCCAGCTGCATCGACTGCACGTAGTAGCTCCGACCGTCATGCGCGAAGTAGCGCCCGTCCATGGCGCCGCCCGAGTGGAGGTCCTCGTTTTCGATGCGCCAGCGGTGGATCACACGCGCGTCCTCGGGATTGGAGAGGTCGATCACGTCGAAGCCGATCTCACCCACGCGCCGGGCGACGTAGGCGAAGGGCCGGTCGAGGCTCTGCTCGATGTCCACATCCGAGACTGATCCTTCGACGCCGAGCGGGATGTGCGCCACCACCTCGACGTTGGGAGACCCGCGCTCGCCAGGAGGCGCCGGGTGCGGCGGGTGCTCGAGCCCTCGCTGCGCCATCGCGCTGGCGGGAAGCAGGAGTGCGAGTAGCATCACACTGATTCGCGCTCTCCATATCACGCCAATCCGTATCCAGCTGCCATCCTGAACTTGATTCAGGATCTCTCGCTCAGAGTCGAAACGCTTTGCCAACCTGAGATTCCGAATCGAGTTCGGAATGACAAGGGTGAAGGTTCTCGCGGTAAGCATGGTTTCGTCAGTTCCAGCGGTCAGAGAGAGACGGCAGCGTGTCCCAGCGCTGCGTCGAGCTGAGGTTGGGAACGCCCCATCCGCGCCCGTCCCAGTGCGTGAAGTCCTCAATGGCGAGGAGCCAGAGGCCCGTCGTCTCGTCGGAGACAGCCACCAGCCCGTCGGCATCGCGGACGGCCACATCGACCGCACCACGTGGTCCGTCAGCAGTCACCGGGCCGTCGTACGTGTGGAAGTAGGCAGTCGTGAACGGCTCGAAGGGGTTGCGGAGGTTGACCATCCGCAGGCCCTCCGTCCCGGACGCCACGAACAGGTACGGCCAGCGGACCTCGAAGCGCTCGGCGTGGCGCCGCCAGTTGTCCGTCCAGGCCCCCACCGCGACGCGGGTCTGGGAGATCTCACCCGAGAGCGCTGGACGGAGATCGAACAAGCGGATGGGTGCCGTCGGGTAGTTGGCTGTCGTTACGAGGTGTGATCCGTCGGGAAAGGCCTGCACGCCGACGCCCACCTGCACCGCTGCGCTGCTGACACTCGTAATCGGCGTCGGGCTGGCGGGGTCGGTGACATCGACGACGCCGTAGCCGCCCGTGCGAGCGGTGTAGAGACGATCGGTGTCGGTCTCCAGGTCGTACTGCGCGTAGAGCCCCCGGAAGCGTCGCTCGGGCCCACGCACATCTTCCGGCAGTTCGAGGGTACCGACGACCTCAGCGATGTCTGCCATGTTGCGGATCTCCACCACGTCCCGTGTGGCGACGAACAGCAGCCGGTCGCCATCTCCCGCGTGGTAGGCGAACATGGCGTGGACCGGGTCGCCGGTCACCGGCGTGTCGGTCTCGACTTCTCCCTCAGCGGAGACCGTCAGGAGATACAGTCCCTGGTCCGTCCCAACGGCCAGATGGGGGGTGTCGCCGTCGTGGAGGATCGCGAGGTCGGTCACGTCCTGAGCGAGGCCCGCTCGCCAGCTCGAGGCCACGCGTGGTGCGGCGGGGTCGTCTATGACGACGATATCCACGCCGCTCGACTCGCCGCTTCTCGCGATGTAGACGAGGGGGCGCTGCGAATCGAGGACAAGGCTGCCGTGGGAACCGCCGCCGAGCGGAAGGTGCGCGTGCAACGTGACGTTGCGCGATCCCATCGTGGTCTGTGCCCAGGCGCTCGGGCTGCCGATCGCGGCGAGAGAGAGGATCACGAGCGCAGCCGCACCGATGCGGCCGTGCGAAAGTCGTGGCATGGGATTCTAGAGGGAAGAATCGGGATGCCGGGGGGACTCTTGAGTTACGAAGGCGAACGCAGACGTGCAATGCTGAGCGCCAGCTCGAGCTGGCAGAACCGAAGGCCGCCGTTCCACAGGCCGACTGTTAGCTTGCGCCGACCTTCGGTTCCTCTCCCGCCGGGAGAGGGGACGCGACCTGGAACCCTCGATCTGGTGAGGGAGACCTGCGAAGCTCTCTGCTTTCTCTCTCCTCGTTCCTGACGCTTCCTACTCGTCCGTTTCCTCTACCAGCGGCAGCGCATCCGGCTCCAGCGCGCTGGCGGCCTCGAGAATCGCGTCAACGAACACCTCGGGCTGGAGGTCCGAGCGCCAGCGGACCTGCCGGGCCTCCTGGGTGTGGAGGCGCGCCCAGTTGGCGAGCATCCGCATCTCGTCCACGTCCGGGCGGCGGTGCATCTCGGGTGGCGGCACGGTCGGATCGAAGTGCTCGGCGAGCGTGGTCGCCAGCTCGAGGCGGTCCGACTTCGTCGGGCTGGCGGGCAGGTCCACGCGATCCACGAGGCGCCCGTAGCGCATCAGGAAGAGCTGGGCACCGCCCTCGAGGTACTCGGTGCCCTCCGGGTCCGTGTAGCCGGGTGCGAGGGGCTCCACGAGAACCGCGTCGTGCTCGTGGACAGCGGAGGCGATGGTGCGCTGGCGACCCATCGTGCGCTGGAGACGGCGGAGCTGGTCGCGGTACCACCCGGCGGCCTCGAACTCGCGGCGCGAGGCGGCCTCGTGCATGGCCTCCTCCACCAGCAGCACCGCCTCGTCGTCCCGTCCGGTCAGGAAGGCCCGGATGCGCTCGACCTCGTCGCCGTAGGCCTCGGCACCCGACGGGCTGGCGCACGGCGCGTCGCAGCGGCCCATGTCGTGGTAGAGGCAGGGGCGCCCCAACTTGAACACGTTGTCGTCGCACTCCCGAAGGCGGAACAGGCGCCCGATCAGCTCGATCAGCTCCTCGGCCTGCCCGCGCCGCCCGAGGGGGCCGTAGTACTCGGCGCCGTCATGGGCGATGCGCGGTGTCCAGGAGACGGTCGGGTACGGATGGGTGACATCGAGCCGAATGAACGGGTAGTCCCGGTAGCGCCGCTGAGCGCGGTTGTAAACCGGCAGGATGCTCTTGATGAGTGTCGACTCCTCCAGGAGTGCCGCCAGCTCGGTGCCTGTCTCGCGCCACTCGACCGTCCGCACATCGCGCACCAGCTTCTTGGTCTTGGGCGGGTGGTTGTCGACGCTCGTGAAGTAGGACCGGACGCGGTTCTTGAGGCTCTTGGCCTTGCCGACGTAGATGATGCGGTTGCGCGTATCGCGCATGAAGTAGACGCCGGGGCGGTCGGGCAGGCCGGGGAGCATCTCCTCCCGGATCTTCTTGAGGTGCTTGGGCTCCCGGCGGGTGTCCTTGTAGCGGCGGCGCTGGAAGCCGAGCACGTCCTCGACGCTCTCAGCCCCGAACTCGATCTGGAGTCGGTTGATGAGAATGGTGAGCAGCTCCGCCGTGGCGACCGCGTCTCCGAGGGCGCGGTGGCGCCCGTGAACCTCAATGCCGAAATGCTTCGTCAGCCCGCTAAGGCCCTTCGAGGGGAGCGACGAGAGCAGGCGGCGGGCGAGGCGGAGTGTATCGAGCGTGGGGTTCTGAAGGGGTGAAAGCCCGGCCTCATCGAGCGCCACGTCGAGGAAGCGAGCATCGAAGGGCAGGTTGTGGGCCACCATCACGGCATCGCCGAGGAAGTCCACGAATGCAGGCATGACCTCTGCCACCGTCGGCTGTCCGTAGACCATGGCCGTCGAGATGCCGGTGAGCTGCGTGATCCGCCGGGGCACATGGCGGCCCGGGTCGATGAGCTGCTGGTACGTGTCCAGGATCTCGCCTCCAATCATTCGCGCCGCACCGATCTCGATCAGACGGTCGTCCCCCGCCCGCGACCCAGTGGTCTCGGTATCGACGATGACGAAGGGAGTTTGATTGAGGGTCAACGGGTTGGCGCGTCAGGAAAGATCGAGGTGGTGAGTGACGAGGGGCGTGTCAGGGCTATTGCGTGTTCCTTCGCTCGTAGCGCCTGATACGCACGACGAAACACGCAACATTCTCAGAAGCCCATCGCCTCGAACAGTGCCCGCCCCACGGCGTCGTTGGTCATGGCACGCTCGAACGGCTCAGAGCCCGGCCCGAAGGCGTAGAGCCCCACATCGACGGCGGTGTGCCCTCCGGTGGTCCAGCCAATGCCTGCGGGCACGGACGTCAGCTCGTCGAGGAGTGTGCTCAGGGCCTCACGGTCGGTCTCAGCAAAGGCGGCCCGGAGGCGACCCTCTACCCCATCGGGCAGTTCATCCATCCCCACGCCCGCTCGAATCGTCTCGATGGGATCCGCACCGGATTCGATGGCGCCAACCATGGCCTCGAAGCTCGCTGTGGCCGCACGGATGGGCTCGGGGTTCCAATAGTAATCCCCATCGCGCCCGAGGGTCATGCCACCGGTCTCGTGGTCAGCCGTCGAGACGACCAATGTGTTTCCATCGCCCCGGGCGAATGCGAGGCCTTCCTCAACGGCGGCATCGAAGGCCAGAATGTCGTGGGTGTGGCCGATGACGTCATTGGCGTGGCCAGCATGGTCAATGCGGCTGCCCTCGACCATCAGGAAGAACCCCTCGTCCCCCGAGCTGGCGGCCAGCAGATCGATGGCCTTGCGCGTCATCTCGGCCAAGCTCGGCTGGTCCGTTTCGTCTCGGTCAATCTCGTAGGCGAGGTGGCTGTCGGCCAGAAGCGCCACAACGGGAAGCCCGTCAATGGCCGCGAACCCCTCGCCATCCAGCGCGATGGTGTACCCGGCACTCGCCAGCTCGTCGGCGAGGTTGCGCCCATCGGTGCGGTCGATGAAGAAGGGACGCCCACCGCCCATCAGAAGCTCTACGCCCGAGGTGACATACTGCGACGCGATCTCGGCCTCCATGCTGCGCTGCGGGACGTGAGCTGCGAACGACGCAGGCGTCGCGTGGGTGATGCGGCTGGTGGCGACGAGCCCCGTCGCCATACCCCGCGCCTCGGCAACCTCCAGGACGGTCCGGCACGGCAACCCGTCCGGCAACACGGCGATGGCGCCGTTGTAGGACTTGGCACCGCAGGCGTAGGCCGTCGCGCTGGCGGCGGAGTCGGTGACGCGATTGTCCGTAGCAGAGGTCTCCACGGAGCCGACGAGGTACGGGTCGAATGACAGCGGAGCCCCCTTGACACCCCGCCCGAGCGTAGCCGAGGCCGGACCGAAGCCGTCCGCGATGAACAGAATGACGTTGCGTGGACGCTCTGGTGACGGAGTGGGTGCCGATGAAACCGTCACCGGGGACCTCACCGTTTCCGAATCATCGGTGGCCTCGTCCCCGACGAGGTAAGACACCGTGCAGCCGGAGGCGAGCCCGAGAAGCAAAAGAGCGAGGACGCGGATCATCGAAGGACTGGAGCAGAAGATCTGGAGGCTACGAACACCCGAGGGCGTCCGTTCTCGATTCTCCCTACGGACCGAACCCCTGACGCTGCACAGCGCGTTGGGGGGCTTCGCGCTCTGGCTCCAAACCATGCCCACCTCCCGCCTGCCCGGCCTCGTCACCAACGGCATCCCCCCTCGCCAGCCCGACGGCACGTCGGCAGCAGGCGCCCTCGTGCTCATCCACGGGCGTGGTGCTCCGGCGGCCAGCATCCTGCCCCTGGCCCGCGACCTTGGACGCCCCGACCTGCCCGCGCTGGCGCCCCAGGCCTCGACGGGCTCGTGGTATCCGCACTCCTTCCTGGCTCCTCTGGAGGTCAACGAACCCCACCTCTCGCAGGCCATTGAGCACGTAATGCAGACGGTCGAGGCGCTCGTCAACTCAGGCATCCCGCAGTCACGGGTCGCCCTCATCGGGTTCAGCCAGGGCGCGTGCCTCGCCCTCGAGGTGGCGGCTCGGACGGGTGGGCGCTGGGGCACGGTTCTCGCCTTCTCGGGTGGTCTCATCGGCACCGACGAGCTGGCGAAAGCGGAACCCACGCTCCAGGGAATGGGCGGGCCGTTCGCCGACAAGGCCTTTGACTACGCCCGCACGCTGGAGGGCACACCCGTCTTCATCGGCGGCTCGGATGTGGACCCACACATTCCGCTGGCCCGCATGGAGCGCAGCGCCGACGTCCTTCGCCAGCTCGAGGCCGGCGTCGACCTCCGCGTGTACCCAGGCATGGGCCACACGATCAACGCCGACGAGCTGGCGGTGGGGCGGGCGCTGCTCGCTAGGTTGTAGCACGCGGTGCTCCTCCGCCGCGCGAAGGAACCCCTGACAGGTCACGCGCCTACGCCGGTCCATGACGCTTGCTTTCCAGTTGATTCTCGCCGCCGGGGCCGTCCCCGACTTTCTCGTCGAGGTCGTTGCCATCGTGGCAGCGGCAGCCCTCGTCGCCTACATCTGCCAGCGCATTGGGCTGGTGCCCATCGTGGGGTTTCTGCTTGCGGGCGTGCTGCTTGGCCCGAGCGCGCTGGGGGTCGTCAACGACCCGGAGTTGATCGACGCTGCAGCCGAAGTCGGCGTGCTGCTGCTGCTGTTCACCATCGGCATCGAGTTCTCGCTGGACAAGCTGGCGAAGATCCAGCGGCTCATTTTCCTGGGCGGCGGCGTGCAGGTCGGGCTGACGACAGCCATCGTCGCGGGCGCTTGT
>JBCBZH010000166.1:0-9505 GCA_039815415.1 Bacteroidota bacterium | reverse complement strand
CCACGGAGAACGCGAGCTGCACGTGGGCCCCTGCCGCTGCATCCGAAGGACTGGCATGGACCCGCACACACACCGATCCCTCCGAGGTGAACTTGACGGCGTTGGAAAGCAGATTGACCAGCACCTGTCGCAGACGGGTCACGTCGCCGATGACCGTGGAGGGAACGCCCTCCTCGATGATGTCAGCCAGCTCGACGCGCTTGTCGGCGGCAGCCTGCGCCACAAGGTCGAGCGCAGACTCGACGGCCTCGCGGAGGTCGAACGGATGTTCCTCGAGGTCGAGCATCCCGGCCTCGATCTTGGAGAAGTCCAGGATGTCATTGATGATGGTCAGGAGCGCATCTCCGGAGGCCCGGATGGTCTCCACGAAGTCACGCTGCTCTGCGTTCAACGACGTGCCCATCAACAGTGAGGTCATACCGATCACGCCATTCATGGGCGTGCGGATCTCGTGGGACATGTTGGCGAGGAACTCGGATTTCGCCATGGTGGCGGCTTCAGCCGCCTCCTTGGCCTCCACAAGGTCTTTCTCGGCCGCCTTCTGTGCCGTCTCATCGCGAAGCACGCCCACGAGCCCGGTGACCTGCCCATTTGCGTCGCGCAGTGGGATCCGAGAGATGAGGTAGGACAGCGGCCTGCCATCGGGTGGGATCCGAACCTCTCGGTTGACAACCGGGTCGCCGGTTCGAAGGGCCTCCATCTGAGAGCGCCAGATCCGTTCCCCCGTATCCCCTCCGATCAGCTCGAGGGTCGTCTTCCCGACTGTGTCCTCCGGGATCTCGAATCCAGCCTGTTTCGCGCTGGCGAGATTCCGAACCACCGTTCTACCCTCGAGATCAATGGCGTAAATCTGGTCGGGAATGGCATTGATGACCGTTCGGAGCAACCGTTGCTGGATCTCCGATGCCTCTCGAGCGGCAATCAGCCCAGCCTCGGCAGCCACCTGCGCTCGCATGTCCCGGATGTGCATCGTGAACAGCACGCGTCCAGAACTGAGGTGAAGAGGCCGGAAACTGGTCTCTGTGGGAATCTCGGTCCCGTCTGCATGCAGAGCCGGAAGCTGAAGCCGGGTCTGGAGCGAGCCGATCTCGCCCGTCTCTACATAACGGCGCAGCTTGGCCCGATGCTGCTCGCGGAACCGCTCAGGCACGATGTGCTCCGCCAACCCGAGCCCAATGAGATCACTCGGAGCAATTCCGAGAATCTCTTCAACTGCGGGATTGGCATCGAGCACTCGGTCCTCGGCATCGAGCGTCAGGATGGCATTGGGAGCGGCATCCAAGACAGACCGGACCCGATCCTCGCTCTCCCGAAGAGCCACCTCGGCCTCCCGATGCTCTGTCATGTCCCGAAGGACTCCGACCATGCCAACCACTTGATGCTCTCCATCTCGAAGAGGCACCTTGGATGTCAGGACCCAGCGCTCGTGCCCGCCGAGATCCAGGCGCTCCTCACGGTTGAGAATGGGCTCTCCGGTCTCCATCACGCGATGATCGAGATCCCACAGTTCCTGGGCCCGACAGTCTGGAACCGTATCAAACACGGTCAGGCCCAGAGTTTCTTCAGGATCATCGTACCCGATCATCTCGGCATCTGCGGCATTCCGAAGGATGCAGCGCCCCTCACGATCGTTCACAAAGATGGGATCTGGAATGGCATTGATGATCGTCCGCATGAGCATCTCGCGGTCCTCCATCTCATCGAGGGTGCGCACGCGGAAGATGCCTGCACCTCCAATCCCGATCACCAGCAGAACGACGGTTGCGATGTACGAGCCTACTGGATGCTCAAGGCCCTCCACAGGGGGCGGCGTCAGCAATACCGGAACGACGACGGCCGCAACAAGGGCGCCCATCCAGAACACGACTTCGCGCTGAACACGAGCGTAAAGAGCCAGGACCAGCCCAGACATGCCCGCCACGAGCAACAACCCCGTGGACCATGAGGGGTCCAACCCGTTCTTGGCTGCCGTCCATGCAAAGAAGGCATTCACGCCACACGTCGACGTCGTCGTCAGAAGGCGTACGTGCCGACGAAACGGGCCACTCACGTACGTCAGCCCAAGGACCGCAAGCGCGTATCCAGCAATGGCAATCCGATAGATGAGCGGATCATCGTACACGAGTCCGTTCATCCGGTCGAGGAACCAGAACACGACAATCGCGAACGCGCCCAATAGGATCATCAGCCGGTGCGCCTTGAGTTCCGCCGCCTGCCGCGCACAGGAGTGCGGGCTGGACATCCAAGGAGACCGAGATGATGGGCGAAAGAAGGAGGGCACGAACACCGATCAGGGATCAGGCGGAGTATCGAGTAGAGGAGGCGGGCCTAAACCCCCGTATCTACCTGGTGCCGGTGTCAAGCCACCGTTCCCGACGAGACAGAAGAAGAGAGCCAATAACGGATGTCATCCTGGCAGATCCATTCGCCCCGGCACGGCGTTCGCACTCGTGGTCACCAGCTCGATTCCTGACGCGCTGGCGGCGATTCAGGCCCTGTTCTCTGGGTGCCCCGCCAGCCTGACACTGACTCCCCAATGAACCTCCAGAAGTTTACCGTCAAGGCGCAAGAGGCTGTTCAGCAAGCCCTCGAGATCGCCCAATCCAAGAACCACCAGGGCATTGAGCCCGCGCACCTCCTGAAGGCCTTCCTCCAGGACGAAGGCGGGCTAGTGCTGACGCTGCTCGACCGCCTCGGCGCCAATGCCGATACGCTCTCCGCGCTGGCGGACCGCGCCATTGAGAAACTGCCCACCGTGACCGGCGCGAGCGTGTCTGGTCAGTACATCGGCACGGACCTGAACAAAGCGTTTGACGCCGCGCTCAAGGAAGCCGAGGCCCTGGGTGACGAGTACGTTGCCACAGAGCATCTGCTGATGGCACTCGCCGATGGCTCAGACAGCATCGCCAACGCGCTGACGAGCCAAGGCGTCACCAAAGATGCCCTCCTGACGGTTCTGCGCGACGTGCGCGGCGGCCAGCGTGTGGCCGATCCGTATGCCGAGTCCAAATACGACGCGCTCAACCGCTACGCCCGCGACCTGAATGAAGCCGCGCGCAAGGGCAAGATCGACCCCGTCATCGGGCGTGACGACGAGATCCGGCGCGTGCTCCAGATCCTTTCACGGCGCACCAAGAACAACCCGGTCCTGGTCGGTGAGCCCGGAGTCGGCAAGACGGCCATCGCCGAGGGACTTGCCATCCGCATCATGGAGGGCGACGTGCCGGAAGGCCTGAAGTCCAAGCGGATCCTGTCGCTGGACATGGGCGCGCTCATCGCGGGAGCCAAGTACCGGGGCGAGTTCGAGGACCGGCTCAAGGCCGTCGTCAAGGACGTGACCGATGCGGACGGTGAGGTGATTCTGTTCATCGATGAGATCCACACGCTCGTGGGCGCGGGCGCCGGGGAGGGCGCGATGGATGCCGCCAACATCCTCAAGCCCGCCCTCGCACGCGGCGAACTGCGAGCCATCGGCGCGACCACACTCGACGAGTACCAGAAGTACTTCGAAAAAGACAAGGCACTGGAGCGACGCTTCCAGATGGTGCTCGTCGCCGAGCCCAGCGTAGAGGACACCGTCGCGATCCTTCGCGGCATCAAGGACCGCTACGAAGTCCACCACGGCGTCCGCATCACCGACGGCGCCATTGTGGCCGCCGCCGAGCTGTCAGACCGCTATGTCACCTCCCGCTTCCTGCCCGACAAAGCCATCGACCTGATCGATGAGGCTGCCAGCCGGATGCGTCTCGAGATCGACTCCCGCCCCGAGGAGCTGGATGCCGTCGAGCGCCAGATTCGCCAGCTCGAGATCGCCCGCGAGGCCGTCAAGCGCGAGAACGACGACGCCCAGGTGGAGCAGCTCACCCGCGAGCTGGCGGACCTCGAGGAGGAGCGCGGCCGCCTGACGGCGCGGTGGGAGCAGGAGCGCGACCTCGTGCAGACCATCAAGCAGGCCAAAGCTGATATCGACCAGCTCAAGACCGAGGCCGCCGACCTGGAGCGCCAAGGGGATTTTGGGCAGGTGGCCGAGATCCGCTACGGCCAGATTCCTCAGCTCGAGGAGCAAATCACCGAGGCCTCGGAGCGGCTCCAGGAGGTGCAGGCCTCAGGAGCGATGCTCAAGGAGGAGGTCGACGCTGAGGACATCGCTGACGTGGTCTCCCGTGCGACTGGCATTCCGGTCTCCAAGATGCTCGAGACCGAGCGCCACAAGCTGCTCACAATGGAGGCCGAGCTAGAGAAGCGCGTGGTGGGTCAGGATGAAGCTGTGGAAGCCGTCGCCAATGCGGTCCGCCGCTCGCGCGCCGGACTGCAGGAGGCGTCGCGACCGCTCGGATCGTTCATCTTCCTCGGCTCCACGGGCGTGGGCAAGACCGAGCTGGCGAAGGCTCTCGCAGAACAGCTCTTCGACGATGAGACGGCCCTCGTGCGCATCGACATGTCTGAGTACCAGGAGCGCCACGCGGTCTCACGGCTCGTCGGGGCGCCTCCCGGCTACGTGGGCTACGACGAGGGCGGGCAGCTCACCGAGGCCGTCCGCCGCCGTCCATACAGCGTGGTGCTGCTCGATGAGATCGAGAAGGCCCACCCGGAGGTGTTCAACATCCTCCTCCAGGTTCTCGACGATGGGCGCCTGACCGACTCGAAGGGCCGCACCGTGGACTTCACCAACACGCTGGTCATCATGACCTCCAACCTTGGCTCCGAGGTCATCACGCGGCGTCTCGATGCCGGACCGGTGACGGATGCTGAAATGGAAGGCATCCGCGCCGACCTGATGGCGAAGCTCAAGCAGCACCTCCGCCCCGAGTTCCTTAACCGGATCGACGAAACGGTGATCTTCCGCCCGCTGGGTCGGGAGCAGATCCGCCAGATCGTGGAAATCCAGTTCGCGCGGACGCGCCAGATGGCCGAGAAGAACCACGGCCTCGAGCTGGTGCTGACGGACGCGGCCAAGGACGCGCTGGCGTCCGAGGGCTTCGACGCGGCCTTCGGCGCGCGGCCTCTGAAGCGGGTGCTGCAGCGGCAGGTGGCGAACCGGCTGGCCGAGCAGATCCTTGCCGGGCTGGTGTCCGAGGGCGACGCGGTGGTCATCGACGCGGCCGAGGGCGGCGGGGTGACGCTGGAGACGGTCCCCGCAGGCCAGCCGCTGCCGGAGTCCGCCAGCTCGAGCGACGCCCGCGCGCCGGACGAGCCGGGCCTCGAGCTGGTGGGGCCGATGGGCGAGGCCTAGACGTACCGAGCCCGCCTGGAGTGTACTTCCAGGCGGGCTCGTGTCTCCGTTACGACGCATAGCGCCGGAGCCAGAAATCGATCCAGCCTCTTCCCCAACTGGGAGCAATCGGGTTGACCGGTGGATGATCGGCGTACTTCTGGATCGCTTCGTTCAGAAGACGGCGCCCTTCCTCGCGGGTTGACTCGTAGCGGATGAGATCAATGCCTCGTGACATATAGAGCCGCGGGTTGTTTGGGTTTGCGATCGCAGCTCGGATGGTGTAGTCCTGTTCCAGCGCATACAGAAGGCGAGCCTCGTCTCGCTCGCCATGCCGGATGACGTACGAGCTGCGCAAGCTGTACAAAAGCGCTTGGAGGATGTAGAAATCGGCTTCTTCGATCTGCGTCCGCTCAGGCAAGGCCGCCCACGCCTTCCACGCTTGGTCGTAGTAGGCCTGCGCTTTGTCATGATGGACGAGCGACTCATCATTCTCGTCCATGTCTTCCAAGCGCGCCGCCTGCCCATACAAATGAGCCGCCCAGTACGGCGCCTCCCATCGCTCCGGATACCTCGCCGCAAGGCGTTCAAACTCCAAGATCGCGTCGAGCATGGTGTCGAGCGTCGAGGTCGTGTCCTCGTTGGCGAGAGCGTGCTCAACGGCCTGCACGTAGCTCGGGCTTTGGGCAGCAGCGCCCTGGGCGCAGAGAATGAAGAGCAGGAGATAGAGAAGGCGCATCATGGGTGTGTAGAGCGATGGAGAGAAACGGAGGTGGTTCCAAGCTGTCTTCTCACCCCTCGCAGGGCGGCGAAGTGACGGCGAGACGGTTCTGGCGTGTCAGCCACTGCCGGAGATCGGCAGCTCGAGACGAGAAGCCTGAGGTCGAGTTCGCGGGGGCGGTAGGCGAGATGTAGTGGAGATCGCTTCACGCGGGTCGCGCTGCACGTTGGGTATTGACTACTGGAGATTGAGCCACCCGACACGCCAGCCCTCCGCCGAGTCCCAGCGCCATACTCGGACATAGTCTCCTGTGGGCCCCGCTTCCAATGGGCCGTAGCCCCCTCGTTCAAAGGCATACTCTCCACTGAACACAATCTCACGAGGCCACTCACCGAGCGGATTCGGGCCCTCGGCATTCCTCCATCGCTCGGCCCAGAACGCATGGATCTCCTCTTTCCCGTGAAGCAGATGGCCACTGCGAAGCCTCATCACTCCGTCCGGCGCAAAGGCATCGACAAGACCTTGTACGTCACGGGCTCGTATCACCGCCACGAGCTGGTGCCTGGCTTCTCGCAATGCGGTTGTATCTGGGGATGCGTGCTCCGTCTTGGGCTCCAACCGATTCAGTTGACGCGGAATCCCGGCGAGCCCCGTGAACGCAACCCGTGTTGCTTCAGACGTGAATGTGGTGACCTGTTCGACACCCGGATGAACAGAGGGGAGGTCCTCACCTTCGGCATTCGGGGCAAGCAGAAGTACGGCAAGACTGTATGTGAGCACTGGCATCGAGCAGCGACGGCGAATGTGAGGCGCGAATCCCAAGCTGTCCCCTCAGCACACAACTCCCCCGAGAGTGAGGTTTAATCAGGGTATGATCCTGGCGAGGCCTTGCCCGGTCTCGCGATAGAGGCCTTCTGCACTGGAACAGCCCCTCGGTCCTCCCGTAAGGGCGGACACGTTCCCGATGCTCCGTCTACATGGTCATTCCCCCTGCGTCGGCATCGCCCTCGCTTCAGGATGATGCCTTCTTTGTAGGCGACTGGATCGTACAGCCCTCCCTCCATTCGCTGCACCCGCCGACGGGGACTCCCATCACTCTGGAGCCGAAGGTGATGCAGGTGCTGGTCTGCCTGGCCGCCGCACCGGGCAAAGTGGTGACGCGAGACGAGCTTCACGCCTGTGGCTGGCCCGACACCTTTGTCACGGATAAGGTGCTCACGCGCGCCATCTCTGAGTTGCGCAAGGCGTTCAGAGACACCCCTCAGGACCCGGCATTCATTGCCACGATTCCAAAGACAGGCTATCGACTGATCGCGCCTGTCCGGTATCCGTCCTCAGGAGACGCCTCCCCGTCATCGCCGCCGGTATCGCCGACGCTCGCGCTCCCTTCACGCACACCAGCTCGCCCGGGTCGCACCTGGGGCCTGATCGGGCTGGCGATGGTGCTCGGAGGGATCGCCCTCGTCTGGAACTGGAACCGTTCAAGCCGTACACCGCCAGCGCGAACTCCGCCTCTCGCGCTGACGACCGCTCCAGGCGTGGAGGTCAGTCCGGCGCTCTCCCCGGCTGGGGAGACCGTCGCCTTCGCGTGGAAAGGGCCTGAGGATGACAATTGGGACATCTACGTCAAGCAGCCAGGAGGCGAGACGGCTCTCCGCCTCACGGACCACCCCGGCGCCGACACCCACCCCGTCTGGTCGCCCGACGGGGCGCACATCGCGTTCGCGCGCTACACCGACTCCGAGTGCTCGCTTGTCCTCGTGCCTGCGCTCTCAGGGCCAGAGCGGACGCTCGCCTCCTGCTTCTGGTACCCGGCCTCCGACTATGGTGTCTTCGCCCCGAAGTTCGACTGGTCGTCCGATGGGCAGACAATCGCGTTCATGGACCGGTCAGGCCCACAGGCTCCCTCCCACATCGCCCTGCTCAACCTCGAGACCGGCTCCACCCGCCAGGTCACGTTCCCACCGTCACGCCCGCAGAGCCGGGACCATGACCCTCGCTTCTCGTCAGAAGGAACCCATATCGCCTTTCTTCGCTCATGGGGACGGGGCACCGAAGACCTCCACTCCGTGGATCTGAGCACGGGAGAAGAGACGCGCCTGACTCACGACTACCGAACCGTCCTCGGCCACGACTGGACGCCCGACGATCGCCAGCTCGTGCTGTCGTCCAACCGGAACGGAACGTTTGACCTCTGGTCCATCCCTTCCTCTGGTGGCGCCCCTCGCTGGATCCCCGCGGCAGGCTGGAACCTCAAGGCTCCCTCATTGGCCCGCGAGGGCACCCGTATGGCCTATGAGAATTGGATCTACGACACCAACCTCTGGCGCGTCGAGCTTGCTACGGACGTACCTGACACGCAGGCCATCGCCTCATCGCTGTGGGATGTCACCCCAGACATCGCTCCCGATGGCGAACGGGTAGCGTTTGTGTCCAACCGAGGCGGGAGCTACGAGCTGTGGGTCAGCCAGCCCGACGGACGTGAGGCCATGGCCCTGACGGCCTTCGGCGGCTCCCTCGTGACTGCCCCCCAGTGGTCCCCGGATGGACGCCAGATCGCCTTCGAGGTTCGAGAGACCGGCCCCTCGAATCTGTACGTCATCAATGCTGACGGCGGCGTTCCTCGTCAGATCACCCGCACCGAGACGGATGAGGTCGCTGTATCGTGGTCTCCAGACAGCGCATGGCTCTACTACGGGAGCAACGCCACTGGTACGTGGCAGATTCACCGCGCCCCCTCTGTTGGAGGGCGCTCAGAGCGCGTCACAGAAACAGAGGGATACGCCGCGTCTTTGGCACCCGATGGCGTCCTCTATGTGGCTCGGCACGGCGAACCCGGGCTCTGGCGCCACACGACACAGGGTGACACCACACTGTTGATTCCCGACCTGGCTGTAGGAGACTGGGGCAATTGGTCCCTGACCGAGATGGGAATCTATTTCGTCCGCCGCACGCCTCAGGCTGCCGAGTTGGCGTTCTACTCCTTCGCCACGGGTCAAACGACATCCGTGCGCGCTCTGGCCCCCGCTCCGCCTCGCAATCAGCGGGCTATCAGCCTGTCACCGGACCAGCAGTGGCTCCTCCAGATGCGCCTCGACGAGGCGACGGCAGACCTGATGCTTCTCGACCATCTGCCCCGCTGAGGGAGACCCGTCCAGCTCGACGAGCCGGAGATCGAGCTGGTGGGGCCGGTGGGCGAGGCGTAGCGCCGATCGCCAGCTCGAGGCGATGCCCTCGAGCTGGCGGCTCGAACGCCATGACGGGACATGGGGCATCTGCAATGTCCCTATGGACTGGAGCGGTGGCGCTGTAAGCTGGCGTTTGTCTGCCCTCCGCCCGCATGCGTCTTGCTCTCGTTCTGGTCCTCTGGATCCCCGGCCTCTCCCTGGCGCAGACGCCGCTGCTTCCCGCAGAGACGTTGCTGCCTGTGTACGGAATTGACGAGGATGGTGATTATGGCTTCGACGCTGCGATCGGAGAACGGTGGATTGCCGTCGGCGCACCGTACACGTACGTCAGTGGAGTGGAGCGCGCTGGCGTTGTCTTTCTGTATCAGAGACGAGGGGACGGCT
>JBCBZH010000332.1:0-4003 GCA_039815415.1 Bacteroidota bacterium | reverse complement strand
GAACCTGCTCGAGGAAGATCAGCTGACCAATCAGTATCTGACCGATGCGTCTTCTGGCTCGAAAGCCATGGGAGTTGGGGGAGATAGAGTGAGGTCGATTACCTATACCCGCCTGGCATCGTCCCCGTTTCCGTCTGCTCGCAGCAGTTCTCGCGAAAGCTGGGATGCCGCGCCCCGATGGCAGACAGTGCGTCCATTCGCCATGTGGACCAGAATCTTGCCAACGGGATGGACGGTAGATCTCCGGATCACCGAAGACATGCGGCTCTCCGCCATCCGTCGTGTGTTGGCACAGAGAGAGATCTTCTGCTTCTCCCGAGACGCTTCCTATGGAGTTCCCCACGAGCTCGCGTGTCGAGCAGGTGATGCGCGCGCTCGTGGGCGGTTCGACCTAGCGGCGCGGCCACACCGCGACGGAAGCCTACCCGGGGTGCTGATCATTCGGGAGACGTCGCGCGCTGAAAGGCAGGGAGAGAAGTGAGGTCGACCCAGTGCATCGTGGATGCGGGGCCTGCGCCCTCCCCGGCGTCTACGATTGGAACGCCCTCGACGGGCCGGTCGGTGGTGAAGAAGAGCGTGCGGCCGTCGGCGGTGACATCCGGCGAGCTCTCGTCGTGCTCCGTGTTGACGGCAGGGCCAAGGTTGACGGGCTGGCTCCACCCGTCGCCCTCGCGGACGACGAGGAACAGGTCACTGCGTCCTGCGCCACGGAGGCCCTCAGAGGCGACAATGAGCCACTGCCCCCTGGGATCGGCGGCTACGCCGCTCTCGCGCCGCTGGGTGTTGAAGGGAAGCAAGACAGGCTCGAGGTAGCTGCCCGCGCCATCGGGCTCGGCGAGGTAGACATCGCGCCGACCGCCGCCGTCGTCTAGGCGCTCGGTCCAGAAGTAGAGGCGGCCATCGAGGTCCGTGCTCGGGCCCGTCTCGTTGTGCGTGTACCCAATGGTGGCGACCTCCCGAGTCTTCTGCCGGTTCAGGTCCGGTCCGCGCAGCGGCTGAAAGGTGGTGCTGTCGAGCGAGCCATCGGGGCGGAGGTCAACGGTCCAGAGATCGAAGTCGGACACGGGGCGGCCGCGAAAGGTGTCCGAGGAATGCCCAGCGTGCGGGCGATTGGTGGAGAGGAACAGCCGGGCGCCATCGGGCGAGACGTGGGGCCAGTCCACGCGCCAGCCTGCCGTCATCTCCACGCGCTCCGGGGAGGTCCACACGCCTGCCGCATCGTCCCATCGAGCGGAAAACAGCTCCTGAATGGACGAGAGGTCGTTGTAATCCGGATCGTCCCAGCGAACGTAGTAGACCGTCCGGAGGTCTCGCGAGAAGGTGGGCGTGCCAGTCCAACCGTCGGGGCTGTGAAGCTCTTGGGCCCAGACCTTCGCGGTGGTGGGCGGAGCGTACCAAGCAGGGACTTCTGGGGCCACTTGGGCGAGAGGCTCTGGCGACGGTGCGTCCTGGGCACAGGCCGTGAGCGGAGAGAGGAGTGCGAGAAGGGCGAGGGGACGGAGCGACATGCCGAGGTGAAGAGCGTGGAGGGGACCAACGCGCGAGGACGACTGGGTCTCCGGCTATTCTGTGACCGGCGGTGGCAGAACCGCCAGCGGCGGTCTCGCGGGGCAGGCGGAATCCGGCGCGAGTCCCTTGCCCGCCCGACTCTCCCGAGCTGGCAACGTCGGCTAGCCCAGCGCGTCAAGCATCCGCCTTCGGTCGTCGTGGGAGAGGCGCCCCAGCGCGACGAGCTGGTTCAGTGCGTCCTCTACGGCCCGGCGGTCGGTTTCACCCGATGGGGCCTCAGGCGACGCATCGGTATGCTGGCGCACGCTGCGCAGCATGGCCTCGCGCAGGAAGCGCTCCACGTACTCTGCCGCTGCGGGCTGGCCGGAGAAGTCGATGGTCTCCGTCACGGTCGCGCGGCCCCGGTTGAGGTCCACGTCCACACTCCGCCCGCCGAGCAGCTTCCGCTTGGACTGCACGCCCACGATGTCCTCGTAGCGGAGAGGCCGGGGCGTCTGGAGATCGTTGTTCTGGAACACGACGCGGTCGGCGAGGAACACGGCGCCGTCCTTGGCCGAGCCGAGGCGGGTGGCGTCGTAGAGCGCCAGCACGTCCTCCGGCTCCACCTCGCGCGCGTAGTCGCTGAGCGCCGCCATCAGCTTGCGGTCTGGGATCTCCGGCGCCACGAAGAGCCCCATGTCCGGGGCGTGCGGCAGGTACTCGCGGATGAGATCGGTCACGGTTCTAGAGAGGACGTTGTCCGTTGCGCTCGTTCCATCCCCGCCGTCCTCTCCAGCCCCTATCGGTATGGAGAGGGCGAAACGGATGGAGGGAATGAAGGCACAGCTTGAGAACCGACGTCGTCTCGATCACGGAGCCACCGCCAGCTCGGCGGCGCCGAAGACGCTCTCCGTCACACCGATCAGCCCCCCCGGCAGGACGCCCAGCACGAGCAGCGCGAGGACACACGCGCCCACCACAACGACCGTCGCGGTGGTCACGGGGAAGCTGGCCGACTGCACCTCCTCAGGCGCCTCGTCGGGCTGGCGCATCCACAGCACCACCAGTACACGGAGGTAGTAGAACGCCGAGACGACGGACGCCAGCACGCCGATCACGGCCAGCCACGTCAGGCCGCCGTCAATGGCCGCGGCGAACACGAGGTACTTGCCGATGAAGCCCGCCAGCGGCGGGAAGCCCGTCAGCGCGAACATGAACACGCCGAGGGCCACGCCGAGGAGCGGCTTGCGGTAGCCCATGCCCGCAAGGCTATCGAGCGTCTGCGTGGCGCCCTGGTCCTTGTCCCACTCCAGCGCCGAGATGGCGCCGAAGGCACCGACGTTCATCAGCGTATAGGCCAGCAGGTAGAACATGGCGCCGCCGTAGCCTGCGCCCGTGCCCGCCGCCAGCCCGGCCAGGATGTAGCCCGCGTGCGCCACCGACGAGTAGGCCAGCATCCGCTTCACGTTCTGCTGCGTGAGCGCGGCGATGTTGCCCGCCACCATCGTCACCGCCGCCACGAGCGCCAACAGGAGTTGCACCGTTCCGCCCATCACCTCGGACGGAAGCGCCCGTGCCAGCACCACGATCAGCGCCGCGAACGCCGCGGCCTTGGAGGCCGTGGACATGAAGGCCGTCAGCGTCGTCGGAGCCCCCTGGTACACGTCCGGCGTCCACTGGTGGAACGGCACGGCCGACACTTTGAAGAAGAACCCGATCAGCAGCAGCCCGACGCCCACGATGAACAGCGCGGTGCGCTCGGTGGCGAGCAGCGCAGGCGCCAGCTCGGCAAAGGTCATCTCCCCCGTCGCACCGTAGAGAAGCGCGATGCCGTAGAGGAAGAAGCCCGTCGAGAACGCTCCCAGCAGGAAGTACTTGAGCGCGCTCTCGTTCGCCGACGACTCCTCACGCACCAGCCCGGTGAGCACGTAGAGACACACCGACATCGTCTCCAGCCCGACGAAGAGCGTGATGAGGCTGCCCGAGCTGGCGAGGGTCATCATGCCCGCCACGGCGAACAGAATCAGCGCGTGGACCTCCCCGTAGTTGTGTCCGATGCGCGTCAGGTACGGCACCGACAACACGAGACTCCCGATGGCGCCCGCCAGGATGATGAGGTTGGCGATAGACGCCGCTCCGCCGCCGTAGAGGTGTCCGGCGAAGGCCACCAGCTCGGCATCGAGGCGAACCGCCTCCAGACCCAGCGCAACGAGCATCGCGCCCCCAGACAGCCACGGAATGCTCGGGCTGTCGTTGTTGAACGCATCGACCAACACCACGGCAATGCCGACGGCGGCCACGATCAAGATCGGGAGCGCAGTGAAGAGGTCGGCAGCAAACTGATCGTACATGAAGGAAAGCCGTCAGCAGTGGGACGCCAGGTGAGGAGAGGCGTTGGGAGAGGGAGACCTACAGGGCGTTGATGCGTTTCGCCAGCTCGAGGTCGAGTTCGGTCACCTGGTTGCCGGCATCATGGGTGGTGAGCACCAGCCGAACCCGGTTGTAGACGTTCGAG
>JBCBZH010000070.1:0-16730 GCA_039815415.1 Bacteroidota bacterium | reverse complement strand
CTCGCTCTGGCTCTCCTTGCCTGGTTCGTGCTGGCGGGATGTGGAGGCTCGGCATCCGTTGCTGAAGAGGAACCGCCGACCCTCGATGCGGCGATTCAGGCCACACTTGAGGCACAGGTGGCGGCGTGGAACGCGGGGTCTGTGCGCGGCTTCATGGAGGGCTACGTCCGGGCCGATTCGCTCACATTTCTGTCTGGCGGATCGGTGCGGCGCGGGTGGGAGGAAGCACTCTATGCCTATGTCCGGGGCTCCCCGGATGCAGAAGCCATGGGCACGCTCGCCTTTGAAGAGGTCTCCATCCGGCCGTTGTCTCCGACGCGGGCGCTCGTTTGGGGACGCTGGCGGCTGCGGCGCGCAGACGACGCGCCGAGCGGACTGTTCACGCTCATCTTCGCGGACACACCTGAAGGCTGGCGCATTATGCACGACCACACTTCCTCGGACTGATCGCGAACTCGAAGCATCGGTCCGAGAACGCGCGCGTCGGGCTGGCGTACGCCTAGCCTCCGCTTCCTCTCTACAGATTCCATGCCTGATCTCACCGGCCGCATCATCATTGTCACCGGAGCCTCAGGACGCCTCGGCCGCGTCGTCGTCCGCCAGCTCGAGGCGGCGGGCGCGCGGGTCGCGGCGCTGGACCGCGAGGAGGGAACCAACGGGGCCCTCGCGCTGGCGATAGACGTGACGGACGAGGCCTCTGTGCAGACGGCTTTCGACACCATTGAGGCCGAG
The DNA here is from genome assembly GCA_039815415.1 of Bacteroidota bacterium. GTDB lineage: Bacteria > Bacteroidota > Rhodothermia > Rhodothermales > Rubricoccaceae > JBCBZH01. Next base: position 15,998 of record JBCBZH010000070.1, on the reverse strand, counting down.
TTGGGGATGCCCGACGGGCTGGTGCACACGGTTGGAATGTGGAAGGGCGAGCCGTTCGCGGAGACATCGATGGAGAGCTGGGACACGGTGCTGCGCGTCAATCTGACGAGCACATTCCTGATGTTCCGCGAGGCGGTGCGGCGGATGTCCAATGGCGGCCGACTGGTGGGCATCACATCTGGGCAGGGGGCCGACGGTGGTGTGGCGAAGCAGGCGGCCTACTCCGCATCGAAGGCGGGTGTGATGCGCGTGGTGGAGTCGGTCGCTGCGGAGTATTCCGGGTCCGGGCTCACCGCCGTCGCGCTGGCGCCGTCCACCATCCTGTTTGGCGACGAGGATTCCGATGCGGAGGGTGTGCCCGTAGAGGAGGTCGCAAGCTGGTGTGTCCGGCTCTGTGGGCCGGACGCGGAGACGCTCAACGGGCAGGTCGTTCGAGCGTACGGGCCTGTGGGCACATAGGGGCCCGAGAGCCTACCGCGAGGTCGGGCTGGCGAAACGATTCTCGAACACGGCGTCTTGGTCCGCGGTAGCGTCCTCGGGCGCAGGCGTGTGCGACGAGAGCGAACGACCTATCGGACGCTGCGGTAGATCAGACGTCGGGTTTCGATCTGGCTCGGCACCCCGTCACGTTGTGTCCGACGGAGTGTCCAGTTTTCGTAGGCGTCCCGTTCCGGGTAGTCGTACGTGAACGTCGTCCTGAGGCTGTCCACATCCGGGAACTCGAGAAGTTCTACATCCTCCCCGAGTGCGTTGAGGCGAAAGAACGAGTCTGGCTCGAATGGCTCATCTGCGGCGGGGATTGGCCCGGTTTCGCGGCGGAGGCCGTCGTCGGACCATCGGTTACGGAAGCTGCGGCGCAGCGAGCCATCGGGGCCATACTGGATGCTCTCAGTCAAGCGGTCCTGAGCGTCATAGGTGTTGAGTACGTACAGAGCGAGGCTGCCATCCTCGCGGCGCCAGTCCACCCGGGTCTTCAGACCATCCGTGTAGGTGTTGACGAATCGCATCTGCAGCGCGCCGTCGGCATTGCGGTACTCGGATACCGCTACGTTGCCCTGTTCATTGTAGACGTCCACAATCTGCTGGCGGAGGGAGCCTTGGGCGAAGCGTCCGTCGGTCGTGTCCGCAGCGTAGCGTGCGCGTTCGGCTCGCTCGATGGGAGGGGTGCTGGGGAGAGCGGGACCCGAGGCGCACGCAGATCCCACCAAGAGGAGGGCGAGGACGGCTAGACGTAGCATGGAATCGGCCGATGGTTCTGGTATGGGACGAGAAGTGCTCGGGGGCGGCTACGGCTCATCGATCACCGCTCGAAAGCCTTGGCCTGCGTTTCCGTACGTCGCTTCGTAGGCCCCGTACGTCCGGTCCGTGACCTCAGAGAGTCCGAGCAAGCCCTCCGTTCCACCGCGATACCCGCTCCCGACAGCGCGGGGCCCAGGCCAGTCCAGGTTAGAGAAGGCATACGGGTGGCCGAGGTCATCCACGAACCCTAGACCAGGCGTGCCGCGGAAGGCGCGTCCCTGCGGGCTCCCAACCGTTACGACTCGCTCCCAGAGTCCACCTCGAAGGTCCACCACACCCCAGATGGAGCGCCGCTCCGAGGTGCCAACCCGATCTGGCAGGTCGCCGTCGGCATAGCGAGAGCGTTCAGCCGGAGTACCGGCTGCGGCCTTCTCATACTCCAGCTCGGACATCGGTCGGAGTCCAGCCCAGGAGGCCCACCCGATCCCGTCGGCCCACGATAAGAAATGGGCGGCTCGGTCGGGGTTGTGTGCAGTGCAGCCGTGTTCGTCGCATGTGATCGTGCCCCCCTCGTCAGCATAAGTGGCATACGCTGTAATGTCGCGCGCAGCCCGTGCGCGCGCAGGGAGGAGCGACAAGAAGTCCGCGTACTGGCCCTGCGTAACAGGGTACTTCATGATGTAGAACGGCTCAGTCCCCTTCGGGAACGATCCCGGGACGGGGCCCGCCTGGTCGCCGCCTGCGTACGCTTCGCCCTCGGGTACATCGTAGTAGAGCGCGGAGGGGCCATCGCTCACACGGATCTCCTCTTCAGACGCCACAGTGTAGGCTCCTCCACCTGCTGAGCGAAAGGCGTTCGGCTGCCGGAGGCTGTCAACAATGGCCTCGCCAACCTCGAAGGGGCCACCAGCTACCCGGGCAATCTCTACGCCGAGCACGCGGATGGGCACGCCGTCTCTGGGCAGGTCGTAGTAGCTCGCGCCGTATGTCCAAGAGGCGCGGGCGGTGAACTGAACTTCGCCTCGACCCTCCTCGGCCCGGTGAAGTACGATGCCGTTGGCGTACCCCGCCGGGAGCACCGACAGTTCAAGCGTCGCCGGGACAGTTCCAGAAACGGAGCCGCTGCTGGGGACCAGTCGGAGGTCTGCCCATACGCCGGGCTCGCGCTCGAATTTCGCGAAGAGCCACGCCGCGTCCCAGCTCTCGCCCTCTCTCCATGATCCGCTCCATGTCACGTCGAACGTGATAGGAACCGTGCTTGCGACCGTATCCCGGTTCGCGATGTCGACATGGACGTTCTCAATTGAGAGTGACTGTGAATGGACGCTGGAGAGGAGGCTCAGGCCAAGAAGCGTCAGAGCAGACAGGAGAAGCCGTCGCATGATCGATGCCGTTCAGGTACGGTAGGGTACAGCCCTGGAGCCAGGAGTCGCTGTGCGAATCTGTTCAGTGGCGGAGTCTGGCGGCCAAGCGGCAGCGAGATCCGCCGTGCGGCGATCCATGACGGGTGTCGTCTGTTCGCTGGAGCCTTGTGGGACATGGTATCGGAAGGGAGATCGGTAGCTCCCAGCCAGGGAGCCGTGTATTCGATCTCTCGCACTCGATACCCCGTGGCGAGTCGTCCGCGCTCGCGTAGGCATACCCAGTTCCCCTTTCGGAACCCGCAGCGGTTCGAGCTGGTGACGACGTTGAGTCTCTTCTCGCCAGCTCGAGGGCTGGTACCGTTGGAGCAGGTGCGCCTGCAGCAACTGGTCGGTGCTCCGCCCATTGGCGAGGACGGTGCCTGTGCCCGTGGCACGTCAGCTCGAGCTGACGCGCTCTCCGGGGCGCTGACGAGAGAAGAGAGCCGCAGCGCCTGCCCAGAGCATCGTCGCAAGGATCCCGGCTGCCAGCCCCTTGGTCAGTCCCCAGTAGATGGCGGAATCCGCAGCGTCATTGACAAAGCTGAGAGATGGGGTCCCCGATAGGTACATGCCGAGTGGCAGCCAGAGCACGGCCGCGACAAGGCCAATCATGCCAACCCAACGAAGGAGGGTTCGAGGGCGACTGGCCACAACAGGGACGGCTGCTCCCAGGATGAAGGCGAGAGCCGCTAGAAGCGTACCGAGAGGAAGACCACCGGGAAGGTTGACAAGCAAGAGGCTCTCGAGGCCAAGCGCCAGCGGAAGAAGGCAAAGCGCAATGGCAACGAGGAGGAAGGCAGGGCGCATACCGACTACTGAGCGAGGAATGGGAGGTACATCCGGGCATCCGCGAGGGGTACGAGCTGGCGACCGCTACTCGTCCTCATCGTCCCAGTCGTCGAACGGGTAGTCGCGGTAGACCGACCGCAGGGCCCACACCACGACGCCGATCAGGCCGAGTGCCGCCAGCCCGAGGATCGCCCAGCCGATAGCACCTCCGATCTCTGCGCCCGCGATGAGCACGGCGGCGCCTGCCAGCCCGGCGAGGGTTGGGCCCAGCCACTCGCGTGCGAACGTGCGGAGGCGGCCCGGGGTCATGCCGGCTCCGCGACCTCCCACCGCTCTTGAATCGTCAGCCCGTTGGCGTCCAGCATCTCGAAGAACGGTCCGAACGGAAGTACTTCTTCGGCCGAGCCCACGCCGCCTCCGGGCACACGTCGGTCGCCGAGCAGGACCGCCGCTGCCGCCGCAGGGAAGCCTGTGCAGCGCTGCATCGCCGAGAGGCCTGTCGCCTCGTCGAAGTGGTCCACCAGCTCGTAGACGAGACGACCTTCGTCACCCTCCTTGCGGCCTTCCACCTCTACGCGAACCACGACTGCGTCCCGGTAGGCACCGCCGAGGCGCTTGCGCATCCGTCGGATGAGGATGTCACGGTAGGTCAGGTGCGTCCGAACGTCGATGGAGGTGGTGTCGGCCAGGCCGAGGTCCAGGAGGAACCGCATCTGACTGGCATGGCCCGGGTAGCGAAGGGTCTTGGCATCGAGGCGGTCCAGGCGGCCTTCGAGGGCGCGGGCGATGGCGCCGAGCCCGTTTCCAGCATAGAACGCTTCCATCTCTCCAAATCCCTCCACATCCACCGTTTCGATTCCGGTCATCGGGTCCCGCATCTCCACTGCTCCATTGCGGAGGACCGGAACCGGGTGGGTGTAGTCCTCAATCAGCTTCTCCGCCGCGTGGGCGAGCCGATAGTTGAACGGTTCCAGCGAGTCTGTTGGCACGTCCCCGACGCGGACGTGAGCGGCATGGGCCTCGTCCAAGGTCTTAATCCCACGCAGCACGAGGATGCCTGCGAGGCCGGGCGCGAGGCCGCTTCCGGTCACTACCCATCGCTGGCGTCGCTCTGCCAGCGCGGCCAGACTCTCTTCTTCCTCTCGGATGGTGTCAGGGCTCCCCAGATCCACGAAGTGGGCGCCCATCTCTATCGCCATCCGGGCGAGGCTGCCATTGAGTTCCGGCGCCACGCAGGAGACAATGCAGGTGCTGCCGCTCAGGATGGGCGTGAGCGTCTGCGCGTCGCGGGCGTCGGCGAGGTAGGTGCGCAGCTTCGGATGGGTCCACGTCTGGCGAAAGGCCCGGAGCATTCCGGGGCGTGCCTCGCACACTTGCACGCGGGTCACCTCGTCGCGTCGGCAGAGGTCATAGGCAACGGCCGAGCCGATGGCCCCGGCGCCGAGGACGGCGATCTTCATAGCAGACAGGCGACAGTCGGTGGAGCCCGAAGGTACCGAGCCAGGCCCGACGGGTTGCGCGCTTTCTAGGAGCCTGAGGGGGAACGCCTCGAGTAAAAAAGGCAGGAGAGAATCGGCTCGCCGAGCCGATGGCGCCAGCTCGAGTGGGCCATGACATGCGACTGCTCTACAGGGCCTCGAGCTGGCGACTTGGTTCCGCCTACACCCGCAGCCCGCGCCCGCCCAGGAGCCGCGACGCGCCCACCGCCAGCGCGACCAGTGCCATCAGAAGCACGCTGTACGCTGCGGCCTGACCGAACTCGTAGAGCCTAAGCTGGGAGAAGATCTCGACCGAGATGGGACGGTTGTCGTAGACGTAGAGCAGGATCGACGCCACGAATTCGCCGAGGGCTGTCACAAACGTGAGCAGCGCACCGGCCACCACGGCGGGCTGGATGGACGGCCACACGATGCGCCGGAAGGTGGTCCAGCCGCTCGCCCCGAGGTCCGCGGAGGCCTCCACCAGCCGGTCGTCGGTGCTCTCGAGAGCGGCTTGCGTGGAGCGGACCACCAGCGGGACGTGTCGGATGAAGTAGGCCAGCGGCAGGAGCCAGACGGTCCCGATGAGCACAGCTCCTCCTCCCAGCGCACTCGCCTCATCGAAGGTCACCACCAGCCCGACGGCCAGGACGGTTCCGGGGACCGCGAAGGGCAGCAGCGACAGCGCCCGCAGCACACCGCGCCCGGGCACGACGCTCTTGACAATCACGAGGGCTGCGACCACCCCGAAGAGCACGTTGGCGAGGGTCGCCAGCGCGGCCATCCAGAGCGAGTTGCGGATGGGCTCCCAGACCGCGGGCTCGGTTGCGAGCGCGAGGTAGTTGTCGAGCGTGAACGTGTCGGGCAACGCTTGCGTCGTCCATGTGCCTTCCTTCACGAACGAGAGCAGCACCACCGTTGCGACCGGTAGCAAGATCACCGTCAGAAACGCCACCGAGAGGGTACCTGCCAGGGCGCGTGCCCAAGCCGAGCGCAAGGGGGCAGGGGGGCGTCCGACGCCTTTTGCGGCTCCCCCGCCAACTCGTTGCGGACGCGCCTCGACGGCGATGAGAAACAGCAGGCACAGGAACGTCAGCACAACCGAGACGGCTGCGGCGCGATCCAGCGCGCCATTGATCTTGAACTGGTAGATCTGCGTGGTAAGGAAGGGATCGCCCTCCGCGAACAGCAGCGGTGCCGTGAAGCTCGCCATCGACAGCATGAACACCAGCAGCGAGGCGCCGACGATAGCCGGTCGCAGCAACGGAAGCACCACGCGCCTGAAGGTGGTCCAGACGTTGGCCCCGAGGTCGGCGCTGGCATCGAGCAGCGAGGCGTCGAGGTCGGTCAGCGCGGCGCTGGTGAACAGGAAGAAGTAGACGTAGAAGACGTAGATGTGGACCGCCAGCACGGCGGTGATGCCGCCGAAGGCGAACGGCACGCTCTCCATTCCGAAGGCAACCTGAAGCCCACGTGGCAGCATCCCGCTCTCGCCGTAGAGGAACAGAAACGCCAGCACGCCCACCAGCGGTGGCAGCGCCAGCGGAAGCGCCGCGATGGCGCTCAGCGTTCGCCGGAACGGCAGGTCCACGCGGTACAGCGTCCACGCCAGCACGACGCCCACAATCCCGCCTCCGACGACAGTTCCGAGGCTCACGCCAACCGAGTTGATGAGCGCACGAGTGCCTGCTGCACGGCCTCGCCCGAACAAGTCGGCCAGCAGCGCCCCGTCCAGTCCCAGGCGGAACGTCTCCAGATTCGGCCAGAGCACGTAGCCGACGAGGATCAGGGCGACCGGGATCGCCAGCGCCCACCCGGCGCGGCGGGTCAGCACGGTGCTTTCACCAGCTCGAGGCCCGTGCTATGTGCCCAGGGGAGTCCAGCATGCGGGGGATGGGGGCACGCTCCCCGGAAGTCCCCGGTTTGTCCCCGTGCGCGGCGTGTTGAGCTGGCGCCTCTATCCATTGCCTCGGTCCATCCATTTGCCGACCGATGGGGGCGTATGGGCCCGAAGCCCGGTCAGTAACTCTTCCGGCGAGCTGGTGACGGTCAGCATCTCTCGATGTGCCGGGCGGACGAACCGCTCTTCGACGGCGTGGTCGAGGAAGGCCACCAGCGCGTCGTAATAGCCGCCCACGTTGAGCAGGCCGCACGGCTTGGCGTGGATGCCAAGCTGGGCCCACGTCAGCATCTCGGTGATCTCCTCCAGCGTGCCGAGGCCACCGGGAAGGGCCACCACTGCGTCGGCGCGGGCAGCCATAAGCGCCTTGCGCTGGTGCATGGTGTCGACCACCACCAGCTCGGTCAGGCCCTCATGCCCTACTTCGCGGTCGAGGAGTGTCCGCGGGATGACGCCGACAGCCTCGCCGCCTGCGTCGAGCACAGCATCCGCGATGACGCCCATCAGCCCCACTCTGCCGCCGCCCGTCACCAGCCCGATGCCCTCACGCGCGAGAAGGGCGCCGAGCTTGCGGGCCGCCTCGGCGTAGGCAGGGCGGGCGCCGGGGCTGGAGCCGCAGTAGACGCACAGGGTTCGGATCTCGGTCATGAGGCGAAAGCTACCGGCGCGATGCGGAACAGATCCGAGAGGTCTCCATGTGGTTCATCGGCCCAGGCTGCGGTTCGTCGGAACACAGGCGGGGATTGGCCCTGTGTGTCCCTAGCCTGAGGAGCCGTCCACTCAAACCCGATCCATGCGCTTCGTTCTGCTCGTTCTCATTCTCAGCCTCTGGGCTGTGGCCCCGTCGGCTCAACCCGCCGAGCCGGAAGCCCCTCACGGCGTCCCCCACCAGATGACCGAGACGATCTCGAGCTGGCGCCAGCTCGAGGTGGCGGTGTTCACCTCGCCGGTCGGAGAAGCCGATGGGTTCTTGCTTCGCGGCCTCAAAGCACTTGTCGATGGAGACCTCGAGAAGGCCGATCTCGAGCTGGCGAGCGCTCTGGAGTCAGCTCCCGACTCGCTCCGTCCGTTCATTCGGGCTCGCCTTGCCGAGTCGGCTCGCGAGCAATTCCGGTGGGGTGATGCGCTCCAGTACACGTTGGTCGATCGGCCCGAAATGGCGACGGACACGCAGGCCGGATACGCTCGATTCCCCACTCCCGCGCTCGCCCTCGACGCTCCTGAGACGACCGTTCCGTTCGAGGGGCTGCGAATTCCGCTGTCCGTCAATGGGGCGCCAGCTCGAGCCATCGTGGACACTGGGGCTCCTGGGACGGGCATTGGCCGTGCGCTGGTGGAGCGTCTCGGCCTCCGCGTGGACACGACGGCCAAGGGGCGAAGCTCGATTCCCTCGATGGGCCTGTCGTTCGATACCTACGCTGTGCTGATCGATAGCATTCAGATCGGCGACGCGACGCTCTACAACGTCCCAGCCACCGTAGGGTGGACAGAAGAGGATGCCTCAAAGGAAGACGACGAAATCTTCCTCGGAGCCAACATCCTCCGCCATCTCCTCGACGGACTTCGGTACGACTACGCCGATTCGACGTTCACGCTGATCCGTGACATTGAGGCGACCGACGAGGCGCCCATGTTCATCATCGACAGCGGAAGCGCGCCAGTGCTTCCAGTCTCGGTTGATGGGGTGTCTGCAAATGCCATCATCGACACGGGCAATCTGGCGTCGGTATATCTCGCCTCGGGAGCCTTCGACTTGACCGAAGCGACGTTCTCTCGGGCGATCTCTGGCGTGACCGAGAGCGGGTACGAATGGTCTCAGCAGCTCTACCACGTGCCGTTCGAGATTCCCGGACACCCCAGCGGTGAGCATGAGGCGTACGAGGCCACGTTCGTCTTCCAGAAAGACGATCCCATTACCGTCATCCTCGGCAAGCCGATCTGGCAGAACGGTGCGCTCATGCTTGACTTCGTGAACCGTCGCGTCGCATTCACCCCGTCTGGTTCCAACCGATGAACAGGGTTATCTGCTTCTGCGCCAGCATCGCGCTGGCGATGGCCGCGAGTGCTCAGCCCATCGCCATCGTGGACGTGGCGCTCGTTCCGCTGGACTCCGCGCGAGTCATTCCGCACCAGACGGTGATTCTGAATGGGGATCGCATCGTCGCTATCGGGCCGAATCCAGCCGTAGACGTCCCTGCTGATGCCTACATCGTGGATGGTAGCGGTCGGTTCCTGATGCCAGGCCTGGCCGACATGCACGCGCATTTCTCCCACCCTGAGACGATGTACTACGCGGAGAACAACCAGGCGTCCGCAGCGCTCCTCCTCGCCTATGGCGTCACGACCGCGCGCGTAATGTGGGGTACCCCAGGAGTTCTTGCGTTCGCGGACTCGGTCCGTGAGGGGCATATCCCGGGGCCTCGTGTGACGGTCGCCAGCCCGTTCCTCCAGAGCCGAGCCGATACGGCGGGGCCGTGGGATCCCCGAGAGGCCGGTGACCCGGCTGTCTGGCGGGTTCGCACGGAAGCCGATGGCCGTGCCGCGGCGCGCCATGCCTACGCCACCGGCTACGACTACATCAAGGCCTACAATGAGATCCCAATGGAGGCCTACGAGGGTGTCCTCGCTGAGAGCGAGGCGCTTGGCGTCCCCGTCGTGGGGCACGTGCCCCGTGCGGTCGGTCTGGCGGGCGTTCTGGCCGACGGGCGCCAGCGTTCCCTGGAACACCTTGACGTGTTCCGCTCGCTCGCGGAGCGGTCGGACTCGCCCGCCCGGGACTCGACGCAATGGTATCACCGCTACTTCGGGTCCTTTGACTATGCCGACCCCGAGCGACTTGATGTCCTCGCTGCTCTAGTAGCGGCGGAGGGCACGTGGGTCGTGCCGACAGCGCTCACGGCCGAGTGGTACGGCGGACCACAACCGGACATGCTGGCTCGCTTGGCGTCACCTGACGTCGTCCGCTACACCGCTCCCGGCCAACGCGAGCTTTGGCGGCGCTATGCGGAAGGGTTCGCCCTGAACTACGCGCAGTGGGGGCTCGACATGACCGCCAATCGGTCGTTCGCCCTGCTCACGCTCGCAGCCCTCCACCGGCGCGGTGTGAACCTGATGGTCGGGACGGACGCCACACCGGCCATGTCTCCTCAGGGGCTCGCGGTTCATGAGGAGATGGCGTTGTGGGCCGAGGCTGGGATTCCGCCTCTCGGCATCCTCCGTGCTGCGACACTCGCGCCAGCCCGCTACCTTCGGGAGTTCGGCCTCGAGGAGGGCCCAGCGGGCTTGTCCGTTGGGGCAGTGGCGGATCTCGTTCTCCTGACTGAGAACCCGCTGATCGACGTAGCCCACGCCCGTCGGATCGATGCCGTCGTTGCGCGCGGACACCTCTTCCACCGGGAGGCGTTGGACGCTCTGCTCACGCGCGTGGAACAGCGCTACGCGAACACCCCATGACGGAGACCGCTCGACCTCGCCTTACCCTTCGCGGCGTCGCGATCGTCACGGCAGCCTACATCGCGCTGGCGATCTTCTATACGGCCATCATCCAGTGGCCTTCCATGGAGAACGGACTGGGGGCGTTTCTGGTCGCTGTGGGGAGCCTACTGCCGCGCTCGCTTCTGGACTACGGCATCAAGGGCGTGCTCACGGTCCCTGTGTGGTGGGTCGCGGTTCGCCATCTCGACGGGCGCTTGCGGTGGCAACTCGCGGCGCATGTGGTCTTAGGGCCGCTGTGGGTCGCGGCGTGGTTTTGGGGCTATCGCGCACTAGGCCATGTATTTGAGTACTGGGTATTGGAGGGAGATGCCCAGGTCTGGGACGTCTACATCCCGACTCTTGTGTATCTGGCGCAGTTCGGTGCGTTGCACGCGGCCCGGTACGTGACCGAAGTCCGACGCCAAGCAGCGGGAGAGCGGGCATTGCTGGCGCGACAGGCTGAGTTGGAACGGGCGGCCTCGGAGGCGCAACTGGCCGCGCTGCGGGCGCAGATGGACCCTCACTTTCTGTTCAACACGCTCAACTCAGTAGCCGCATCGGTACCGTCGGAGCAGGGTGCCACGCGCGATCTGGTGGCTCGTTTGGCAGGCCTCGTCCGCTACACGCTCGCTGCCGCCCGCCGCGACCGCGTGCTGCTACGTGAAGAGCTGGACTTCGTGCGCGATTACCTGACGCTGGAGCAAGAGCGCATGGGGGAGCGCCTCCAGGTACAGATCGACGCCGACGCGGACGCGCTGGATGTGGCCCTGCCGCCCATGCTTGTGCAGCCGCTCGTCGAGAACGCAGTCCGGCACGGGCTGGCGCCAATGCTCGAGGGCGGGACCGTGCGCGTCGAGGCACGGCGCGTGGGCGGTGCGGTTCACCTGCTTGTTCGCGACAATGGCGCGGGGCCCCATGCCCCTGTGGGCGAGCTGCTCAATGGCGGTGCTGGGGGTGTCGGGTTGGCGAACACGGACGCGCGGCTCCGTGCACTATTCGGCACTGGGCTGGTGCTGGATGTCCCGGGCTCGGGCGATGGCCAGGTGCGCGGCTTCGAGGCGCGGTTCACAATCCCAGTGGTTCAGGCATGACGCGCGCCTTGATTGTGGACGATGAGGCTCCCGCCCGACGCATGGTGCGCGATGCACTCGAGGTGTTGGACCGTGACGTTGAGGTTGTAAGCGAGTGCGCCAATGGAGCCGAGGCGGTGGAGGCCATCGCCAGCTCGAGAACATCGGGTGTACCCATCGACCTCCTGTTTCTGGACATCCAGATGCCGGGGCTGACCGGATTCGAGGTCCTCGAGGCGCTGGATGCTCGTGACCTGGAAACACCACGTGTCGTGTTCTCGACGGCGTTCGATCAGTTCGCCGTGCGTGCGTTCGAGGTAGCGGCGGTGGACTATCTGCTGAAGCCGTTCACCCAGGCACGGTTCGCCGAGGCGGTGGAGCGCGCGCTGGCGGCAGAGCCCGCTGTGGAGCGCGTCGTGGAGACGGTCCGGGCAGAGCGCCGCATCCCCGACCGCTTGCTGGTGGAAGAGGGAGGCGTGTTCGTGCCAGTCGCCGTGGCCGACATCGTGTGGGTGGAGGCAGCGGGCGACTATGCCAAGCTGCATACCCTTCGTGCAGGTGGCGCACGCAAGACCTATCTCGCCTCGCAGGGCATCGGCGCCCTGGAGGAGCGACTCGACCCGGATCGGTTCGCGCGTGTCCACCGGTCCACCATTGTCGCGCTGGATGCGCTTCGGGCACTCGAACGCGACAACTCCGGCGGCTTCACCGTTCGTCTGTCTGATGGGGCGGTTGTTCGCGTGAGTCGCACCTATGCTGAGACCATCCGCCAGCTGATGGCCTGACTCATCAGCTCGAGGCGCATTCAGAACGCGCGGGGCTCGATCTGGCGAATCCCTGTCAGCGACCTGGCGTTGCAGCCCTCTCTCGCCAGCCCGACCTATGCCTCGCCACCTCGCTGAACCCACTCGCATTCCCGGTCCCGGCGGCAAGACCATCGAGGAGTTCGTGGGCCGCGTCAACAGCGAGACCGCCTCGCTGTCTGTCGCCCACATGATTGCGCCCGGTGGGTGGGAGGAGCCCGCGCAGACGCCCCAGTTCGATGAGGTCACGATTGTGCTGCGAGGGACCATGCGTGTGGAGCACGCCGGCGGCCATCTGGATGTTCGAGCTGGCGAGACCGTGCTTTGCGAAGCTGGGGAGCGCGTCCGGTACAGCAATCCGTTACTGGACGAGGAGTGCGAGTACTGGGCCGTGTGTGCGCCCGCATTCAGCCCAGACACCGTGCGCCGGGAAGCGGAGTAGCCTCGCCAGCTCGAGGCCGGGGCGCTAGGTTGCGCGCCATGCCCCACTCCACGTTCTACGAGCAGCTTCGCCCGCTGGAGCGGTTCTCCGATCTGGTGACCGAGGACGCCTACGCGCCGGTTCCGCCCGAGTGGACGGTCGTGATTACAGACGTGAAGGGCTCCACCGAGGCCGTCAAGGCCGGGCGGTACCGGGATGTCAACTACGTCGGTGCCGCGTCCATCGCGGCGGTGCTCAACGCCACCGATCAGGCCGATCTGCCCTTCGTCTTCGGTGGCGACGGGGCCACGCTCGTGCTGCCGCCCGACCTCCTCGACCCGGCTCTCGCCGCGCTCGCTACCCTCCAGGCGCATGCGCAGGAGCGCCTCGAGCTGGCGCTCCGGGTTGGCCTCGTCCCGGTCGCGGAGATTCTGGAGGCGGGGTGCCGGCTCGAGATCGCCCGGCTCCAGGTGTCACCCAACTACGCCCAGGCCCTGTTCCGCGGCGACGGGCTGGCGTGGGCGGAGGACCGCATCAAGGCGCCCGAGACGGCGCCGCAGTACGCCAGCTCGGCGGAACCCGCAGCGGGCGACGACCCCTACGCCGGGCTCGAGTGCCGCTGGCAGGACCTCCCTAGCCCGCACGGGGAGACCGTGTCGCTGCTCGTCCAGGCGGTCGGATCGAACGCAGACGCCGTCTACCGCGAGGTGCTGCCCGCCATCGAGCGCATCTACGGGCCGGACACAACGGGGCATCCGGTCGCGATGGAGGCGCTCAAGCTCAGCGCCTCCCCGCGTCACCTCGATCCTGAGGTCAAGCTCCGTCACACCGGATCGAGCTGGCGATACCGAGCGACAGCGTGGGGGCGGACGCTACTTGGAAAGCTCCTGATCTGGCGGCGCGCGAACACCTCTGACACCGACTGGGAATCTTATCCCCGGCTGCTGCGCGACGCGACCGACTATCGCAAGTTCGACGGCATGATCCGGATGGTGCTCGCGGGCACTCCCGAGCAGCGTCGTCAGCTCGAGGCCGACCTCGAGGCGTGGTTCGTGGCCGGGATGCTGGCCTACGGTATCCACGTCTCCGACCGCGCCGTGATGACGTGCCTCGTCTACGAGCGGATGGGCCGACAGGTCCACTTCGTGGATGGAGCCGGAGGCGGCTACACCTCCGCGGCGGTGGGATTCAAGGCGCGTCTCAAATCGCTGAGAATGCGAGAGTGAATGAGACGTCCCCCGTCCCGCGCGACCACCAGGGGCCGGGCGTCGGACTGGCGGTGGCACGGTCGGTGATGCTCAAGCATTGTGGTCGCCTTAGGGCCGAGAGCGACGGCCTAGGACAGGGCACGACGTTCACGGCTCGACGTTGAATCGAGCACCGTCTCTTTGCACCAGCTCGAGCTGGCGAGTGGATGCCTGCCTTTGCAGGCATGACGGCCAGTAGGAGAGGTCGCCAGCTCGTTCAGGCCGCTCGTTCCTCCTCCGCGCGAGCCTTCGCCGATAGATGGAGGAACGCCACGAGCTGGAGAACTGCTGCCGCTGCGCTCGCCGCCGCCAGCGCGCCTGCCGCACCCACAGCGCCATAGGCCGGAATCAGCACCCACGCCGCACCCGCCATCACCACGAGCGCCACGAGCCCGATCCAGAACCCCACGCGGGGACGCTCAATGGCCCACAGCCCGGCGTCCGCGGGGATGCCGATGGCCTCCACCACCAGCCCGACGCCGAACAGCAGCACCAGCAGCCGCTGCCCCTCGAACTCCGGCCCGAAGAGCAGCCCGAGCACGAGGTCGGCCCCGAGCGTGAGAGCGACCACCAGCGCGCCCGTGAGCGCCACGAGGGCGCCTGTAGTGAGCAGAATCTCGCGGCGCACCGCCGCCACGCCGGACTCGTGGAGTGCCCGCGCCACGCGCGGCGTCAGCACATTAGCGACGCTGATGAGCACCGGCACCGCCAGCCCGACCACCTTTCCCGCGGCGTCGAACAGGCCCACTTCCGCAGCCCCCGCGACAGCGGCCAGGGCCCAGGGGATGCTATGGACGCGCGCCGTCAGCGCGAGGCGGGTGCCCAGCACCCAGCGCCCGAAGCCCCAATTGCGCGCCACGTCAGGGCCAAGACGGTTCGTCTGGATCTCGATGCGCCCTCGGCCCCGCACCGCCAGCCACGCGAGGAAGGGCAGGCCGCTGCCCAGCCCGTAGAGCCCGACTACCCACGAGACGGTGATGGCGCCCATCGCCCAGAGTGCTAAGGCTCCGCCACCCAGGATCACCGCCAGCGCGACGTCCAGCGCCAGCGCGTCGCCGACCCGCTCATGGGCGAACGCGATGCGTCGAGCGGCCTCCGCCAGACCGCGCCACACGAGGGCGACGCTCAGCACCAGAAGGACCGGCTGCAACGAGCTGGCGAGGGTGAGCGCACACACGGCCACGACCACGCCCAGCGCCAGCCCGATGGCACCGGTCACGACCAGCACGCTGCCCGTGTAGGCGGCGGGCGCGTCGGACTGGCGGCGGAGGACAGTGTAGGGTAGTGTCGCCAGCGTCTCGACGATGCCCTCCACGAGGTAGACCAGTGTGAGCGCCAGCGCGTAGTGCCCCAGCCCGTCGGCGCCGAGGGCACGGCCGACGAGAATGCTCAGCAGCAGGCGCGTCGCGCTGACGGTGCCCTGGTCCGCCAGCGCGAGCGCGTTCTGGCGGAGGGGGCTGTCGGGGGCGAGGGCCTGGAGGATCCAGCGTCGCATACGGTGGGGGGACGGCCCGTACTGGGCGGCACTGCAAGAAGATCGAGACGAGGCAGGCGAGAGGTGTCGCCATCTCGAGAAAAGACTGTGCCCTTGATAGAGGCGACCCGAGAGTGCCTGCCCCGTGAAGGATCGAACGTGTATTGTGGGAGGCGAATAACGTGCCTACATAGCGCCGACTTCTGGACTCATCCTCCCGTCTCTCTTGAAACCCATCCCCATCTTCGCAGCCATCGCTTTCCTTGTGGCCGCGACCCCGCTTCTGCAGGCACAGCCAGTCGCATCAGATACGACCGACTCAGACTCGCTCCACATCTCCACAGAGTGGACCCGAAAGGCTGACATCGATGGACTTCCGGTTCGGTCTGTGAACGAGGTCGCGGCATTCGCGCCTGGTGTCCGGCGAGATCTGGCAACGGGGAGGCTGACGGCCCGATCACGGACGCAGCCTGAACTCGTTCTGGACGGCGCCCGGCTGTTGGGTTGTTGTCCGCTCCCGTTCGAGTCGATCCAGCGGATACGGGTTCTGACCGAAGGCGTGCCTGCGCGATACGGACAAGCCGCGAGTGGGCTGGTTCTGATCGAGACCGATCCTCGGGAGCAGGTCTTCGGCGGGCGCATTGAAGGCTACTCGTCTCGTGCCACAGACCCGTACGGCGCCGACCTCGGCGTGCTGTCG
>JBCBZH010000343.1:0-3739 GCA_039815415.1 Bacteroidota bacterium | reverse complement strand
GCGGCTGTACCGCTTCCAGCACGAACACGGTGCGCCGGTCGAATGGTGGACGATCGATCAGGCCATTGATCTCGAGCCGCTGCTGTCGCCACGCCTGCCCGCCGCCGTCTGGTCGCCCGACGATCATCAGGTGGACAACCGCCAGCTCGTCGTCGCGCTGGCGATGGCCGTGCGCGAGGCTGGTGTAGAGGTGATCGAGGAGGCGGCGGTTACAGCGATCGAGCCGAATGAAGCGCGTCCACGCTTGCGCCTTTCCGATGGTCGCCAGCTTGAGGCGCGGGTCGTCGTGCTGGCGGCGGGAGCCTGGTCGGCGGAGATCGACGGGCTGGTGCCTGCGCCGCCGGTCCGCCCGGTGAAAGGACAAGCGCTCTCGCTGCGCATGACCGACGCGCTGGCGCTCCACCATGTGGTCCGGGGTCCGGATGCCTACCTCGTGCCGAAGGCCGATGGACGCCTTGTAGTGGGCGCGACCAGCGAAGAGATGGGCATTGATGTGCGGGTGACAGGCGGTGGCCTCTACCGGGTTCTGGAGGGCGCCGTCGAGGTGGTGCCCGCCGTGGAGGAGATGGAGGTGATTGAGATGTGGGCCGGGCTTCGGCCTGCCAGCCGGGACCACGCGCCGCTCATCGGTGTGTCCGCGTATCCGCGTGTGGTCGCCGCTACGGGTCACTACCGCCACGGCATCCTGCTCGCGCCCGTCACGGCCGACCTCGCGGCCGACGCTGTGGAGGGCTTGCTGGGTGGCCGCGACGAAACCGCCGCTCTCCGCCAGCCGTTCTCGCCCCGACGCTTCGATTGAGATCCATGACCTCCACCGCCATCGACATCACCGTCAACGGAACCGCACGCACCGTGCCGCCCGGTCTGACCGTGGACGGCCTGCTGCGCCAGCTCGACCATGACCCTTCCATTCCCGGCATCGCTGTGGCCGTGGCCGACCGCGTCGTGCGCCGTGCCAACTGGTCCGAGACGCTGGTTCCCGAGGGCGCCCGCGTTGAGATTATCACCGCCGCCCAAGGAGGGTAGGGGAATGGAGAATGCAGAATTGAGGAGAGTGACTGAGGAGGTCCGCCCGCGCACAGTGACCACTCCCCCCCCAATCCCCAACTCTCAGTCCCAAGACCCTCTCAAGATTGGCGGGCTGACGCTGCATAGCCGGGTGTTTCTCGGCACGAGCCGCTACCCGAGCCTCCAATCCTTGCTGGACTCGGTCGAGGCCTCGGGTACCGAGCTGGTGACGGTGTCCGTGCGCCGGGTGGACCTCGGCGCGGCGGGGGACAAGCAGAGCCTTCTAGGCGCCCTCCGGTCGATGACGAGTGCGAGTGGGCGTTCGCTGCATATGCTGCCCAATACCGCCGGGTGCTACACGGCGCGTGAAGCCGTGCTGACTGCGCAGCTCGCCCGGGAGGCCCTCGAGACGGATCTTGTGAAAGTGGAAGTCATCGGGGACAACGAAACGCTGTACCCGGATGCCGTGCAGCTCCTAAAGGCCTGCTCCGAGTTGGTAACCGACGGGTTCCAGGTGCTCGCCTACTGTGGCGACGACCCCATCACCGCTCGCAAGCTGGCCGACGTGGGGTGTGCTGCTGTGATGCCTCTTGCAGCGCCCATCGGCAGCGGCATGGGGCTGGTCAATCCGTATGCACTCCGCATCATCCGCGAGTTGATCGAGGACGTGCCGCTTGTGGTGGACGCCGGGCTCGGGACGGCGTCGGACGTGGCGCAGGCGATGGAATTGGGCTACGACGGGGTGCTCCTCAATACGGCGGTCTCAGGCGCGAAGCATCCGGCCTGGATGGCGGCCGCCATCGGCCACGCTGCTCACGCAGGCCGATTGGCCTATCGAGCCGG
Source organism: Bacteroidota bacterium (assembly GCA_039815415.1). Taxonomy (GTDB): domain Bacteria; phylum Bacteroidota; class Rhodothermia; order Rhodothermales; family Rubricoccaceae; genus JBCBZH01. Next base: position 1,888 of record JBCBZH010000343.1, on the reverse strand, counting down.
TCGCATCTCCCGCCGCCTCTACGCCCAGGCCTCCACACCGGACGAGGGCCGCATCGAGCTGGGGGGCGCATGAGGCCGCTGCCGTCGCGCCTCCTGCTGATCGCGGATGGGTTCGCGAGCGGGCGCCCCGAGATGCCTGCCGCTGACATCCAGCGCCGCACCCTCGAGCTGGTGAATGCCGGCATCCGCTGGGTCCTCCTCCGCGACCACACCGCCAGCTCGACCCAGTTCTCGGAGGCCGCCACCGATCTGGCGATACAGCTTCGAGATCGCCGGCCCGACGTGACGCTCAGCATCTCGCGCTACGCCGCCATCGCTCGCCAGCTCAACGCGGGCATCCACATCGGCGAGCGGGGGCCGCAGTGGGACGAGGTGGCAGACCTGCCGCTCGTCGGGTTCTCGGCGCACTCGGCCACGCAGGCGCTGATCGCCCAGCGTGCGGGCGCCAACTATGTCACCTTCTCACCGGTCTTCCGAACGCGCTCCCACCCGGATGCTGCACCTGCAGGCATCGACGCGCTTCGCCGCTGCGTGGAGGCGGTCGAGATTCCCGTCCTTGCGCTTGGGGGGATGAGCGCCCCGCGCGCACGACTCGCGATGGCGGCTGGGGCTAGCGGGGCTGCCGCCATCTCGTCGCTCCTGTTCGCGTACGATCCTGCGGTGACGGCGCCCCGGTTCCTTCGGGCGGTGGGGGAAGGAACGTAGGGCTTGTCGCCAGCTCGAGGGGACCTCGTTTGCCCAGTCGCACGTCGAGCTGGCGCTGGCGTGGAAGCGCCACGCCGAGGCCGTCTCTACGGGTGTTTCATGGGATTCACTTGCGCCAACCGGACGGGTCGGGCACCTTCCACAACCCCCTCGACCCCAACCCCTTTGACCCACCCAACAGCACTCACGATTGCAGGCTCCGACTCCGGCGGCGGTGCGGGCATCCAGGCCGATCTCAAGGCCTTCGAGGCCCACGGCGTCTTCGGCATGAGCGTGCTGACCGCCATCACGGCGCAGAGCACGCGTGAGGTTACGCGGGCGTTTGATCTTCCGGTGGATCTGATAGCAGCTCAGCTCGATGCGGTCGTTGAAGACCTGCCCATCGGAGCCGTCAAGACCGGGATGCTGTCATCGGCCGCGATCATCGAGACAGTCGCCGATGGCATCACCCGTCACGAGCTGGCGCCGGTGGTGGTGGACCCGGTGATGGTGACCACGAGCGGGTTCTCGCTGCTGGCACCCGATGCTGTGGAGGCCGTTCGGACGCGGATGCTTCCCCTTGCAGACCTCGCGACGCCCAACACGCATGAGGCCGCTGCGCTGGCGGGGTTCGAAGTGCGCACGCTGGACGATGCCCGCCGCGCTGCACGCGCCATCCTCGAGATGGGTCCCCGAGCCGTGCTGGTGAAGGGAGGGCACTTGGAGAGCGAGTCCGATGCTGTGGACCTCCTCCTCGACGCTGACGGCGAACGCCTCTACCGCGCGGAGCGCCTGGACACCACCAGCACCCACGGCACCGGCTGCACGTACGCCAGCTCAATCGCCGCCAACTTGGCACGCGGCTTCGAGCTGCGCGAGGCCATCGCTCGAGCACGGGCGTACCTGCAAGAAGCCATCCGTCACGGTCTGGACATCGGGGCCGGCAACGGCCCCACGAAGCACTTCTGGTTCCTCACCGGCGACGAGGCCGCATCGGCCGCCAGCTCGAGCTGACGAGCCGTTCGGACAGGCGAGCCGGGCTGACGGCATCTTCATGATGCCCAGGGTAGAGAGCGGTTTATCTTTGTTGCCCGCCCACAACGCGGGTTGCTGCCCTCGGGCCGCACGCGCCGGTAGCTCAGCTGGGGCAGTTTGCGCCCCAACAAGTCGCCTGCGGCGGATAGTAAATTGGGCAGCCTCATCG
>JBCBZH010000034.1:0-22918 GCA_039815415.1 Bacteroidota bacterium | reverse complement strand
CTACGCGCTGGTGGTCTCTGCCAGCGGGCAGGTGACCGTTCGGGGTGCTCTGATCCTCAACCCGACCTTCGATCCGGCAACCAATGCGTTCTCCTGGGAACGGGCCGACTGCAACGCGACCAACGGATCGATCATATTCAGCCATATGAGCGACAGCCCGTTCGACTTCGCGGACCTTGGAACTGCCGGTCAGAACTTCACCGGATCCATTCGTGTCGGAAACGACGGCCCGCTGGACTACCGAGGCGTGCTCCGGTAAGCGGTCGCCAGCTCGAGTCTGATGAGAGGGCGGCTCACTGCGGAGCCGCCCTCACCCGTATAGGGTCAGTTTCGCACCTCGGACAGGTTGTAGACCAGCTTCAGCAGGATGTGACGCCCCAGTGAGCGCACTCGCTCTTCCTGGATGAACCCGCCCGTGTTGGCGTACTGGATCCCGATCCCTTGGTCCAGCAGGTCACCGCCGACGAGCTGGAGCCGCACCCGATCGCTGACGCGCTTCGAGATCTCGGCGCTCCACAGTGGCACGCTCCGCGCGCTGCCGAACACGTCGGCCGGCGTCCGCTCGAGGTCCAGCGACGAGGTGACGAACCACGAGCCGCCGATCTCGGTGCTTGCCTCCGCGTAGAGCGTGGGCGTGACGTAGCGCTGGTTGAACTCTGGGCTCAGCGAGTACGCCGACGTGTTGAACGTCACCCGCCCGCCGACTCGAACGTCAAACTTGGTTTTGCGCTGGTTCTCGATGCCGAGGTCCACCGTCGTGCGGAACAGGTCGGCGGCATTCTCGGCGCCGTTGATCTCCTCGAGCTGGCGACGGTACTGCGTGGAGGCCGAGAGGGAGATTTTGGTGCGGATGGGCCGAATGGGCGTGCCGTAGGCTGCGTTGCCGGTCACGGTCCACGTGCCGCTTGTGTTGATGGGCGTCCGGGTTTGGCGGAACTGCTCGTCCACGGTGCGCGCCGTCGAGATGGCGGTGGGGGAGTAGGTGGCGCGGACAGAGCTAGAGAAGTTGGTGAGCGAGAAGGTGTCGAAGTGGATGAAGCGCGCCGAGAGCGTGTGCTGCAGCTCCGGCTGCAGGTCCGGGTTGCCGATGTACACGTTGAGCGGGTTCGCATTGTCCGCCACGGGCTGGAGCTGGCGCAGCGTCGGCTCGTCCGTCGATGCGTTGTAGCGAAGCGTCAGGCTCTGGTCGCTCGGAAAGGTGTAGCGGAGCGATGCCGAGGGAAGCAGGTGCAGGCTCGTTCGGGACACGGGCGCGTTCCGGTCGAGAATCTCGCCGTCGAGCTGGGTACGCTGGAGATTCGCGCCGAGGCTCAGCATGTGTCTCTCGCCATTGTCGCGGTAGGTGAAGCCGCCCTGCGTGATGTGAGTGGTGCGCTCGAACGCCGAGCTGAGGGCGTCGTCGAGGACCGGCGTTCCAGTGAGGCGGCCCAGCACGTCGCGGTCTTCGTCCTCGCTCTCGATGGTGTGTCCCACGTTGAGTTGGAGCGCACGGCGACGCGTGATCGGCTGTGTGAACAGCAGCGACCCGGATCGGGTGAACGTAGTGCCGCTCTGGTCTCGGAACTGGTCCACGGGCTCCAGTCCGCCCTCGGTAGCATTGGTCGCTACGACGTCGCGCTCTTCGGCCTCGACGTCCAATCCGGCCCGCGCCACTCCGACGAGGCTGCGTCGGCCGGGGAGCCGCTTCCGGTAGGTCAGCGACACGTTGCCGCCGGGCTGGAAGCCATCCGTGTCCGAGGTCGTGAGCCGGTCGGCTTCGAGCAGGCCGCTCGGGCCGAGCGTCTCGCGCCGGTTGGTGGAGGTCAGGTCGGTCCCCAGGCTGCGGATGTTGGAGCGCAGCCGGACATCGTGCCCCTCGCCGATCTCGTGGAGGAGGTCCAGGTTCAGGCGGTGTACCTGGGTCTGGGATGCTGTCTGGCCTGTCTCCGTGGTCCGTGCCGAGAGGTCCGTGCCGAGGAGCTGCTGCCGTCGCAGGTCGCGCTGGCGATCCGTGCCGATGGTGGACCCGAAGTAGTTGCTCTGGAGCGCCGTCGAGCTGCTGAAGTCGTGGTTGAGATTGAGGCCGCCGGAGAACGTGGTCGTGAAGCCATCGCTGGGGCCGTTGCCCAGCGGGATGCCGATGTCGCCAGAGTTGATGCGGATGCCGCCGCCGCTCGCCAGCGCGGAGAAGCCGCCGAGGAACTGGATGTAGTCGTCCAGCCCGAAGTCCTGACGGTTGACGTTGTTGGCGTTGCCGAGGAATGACATCTGGGTCGTTGGACTGAACCGGTTGATGGACGCGCTGCCATCGAAGCGGGCGCCGTCCGCCAGCCCGCCGTCCGCGGGCACCGACGAGCCGCCGAAGCCACCGCCGACGTTGCCGAACATGCCCGTCTTGCGGTCCTCCTTCAGCGCGAGGTTGATGGTGCGCTCCTCGTTGCCATCCGCCACACCCGTGAACTCGGCTGTTTCAGAGTCCTGGTCGTAGATCTGGACGCGGTCCACAGCATCTGCAGGCAGGTTGCGCGTGGCGATGGTCGGGTCGTCGCCGAAGAACTCCTTGCCGTCCACCAGCACGTTGTCTACGTCCTCGCCCTGGGCCTGAATGGAGCCGTCCCGGTCTACCTGGACGCCCGGAAGCCGTCGGAGCAGGTCTTCTACGCTGGCCCCGTCTGGCGTGGCGAAGGCATCTGCGGTGAACTCCAGCGTATCGCGCTTGATGACCATCGCGCCCCGGTCCGCCGTGACCACGAGCGGATCGAGCCCATCGAGGTCGGCCTCGAGCTGGATGCGGCCGACATCCAGAGGCTCGGCGCCCACCTCAATCAGGGTCGTGGACGGCACGTAGCCGACGTACGTGACCTGGAGCAGGTAGTCGCCTTGCGGGACGCGAGGAATCCGAAATGTGCCGTCATTCCGGCTGGCACCGAAGCTGACGATGGTGGAATCGCTCGGCTGAAGGAGCACCACCGTCGCGCTGGGCAGGCCGGCCTCTGTAGAGTCGGTCACCACGCCCGTGACGACGCTGGACTGAGCCGCGCAGGGCAGGGCCATCGCCAGCCCGACGGCGGCGACGAGAAGGAGACGAGCTGGCGAGATCGACATGATCTAGGGGGAAGACACAGGGGCGCCAGTCGCATCAGGTAGACACCCGATGCGTGGCCGAATAGGGGGACCGATCGCCAGCCCGTTCTGGTGGGGTTTGTGGGTGAGGGCTCAGTTGCCCCGGCGGATGACGCGGAAGGAGCGGGTTCCGGTGGCGCCGGACTCTGTGGTGAAGGTGGAGGTCTCCATGTCGCGCATTCGCTCCTCGACGATCTCAGCGAACTCCTCGCTCGTGACTTCGCGGCCGTCGCTCGGTGCCGCGATGGCGTCCTCTGCGAGAGGATTCAGATCCACCGATGTAGCCTCGAAGGTCCGGTTGCCCACAGTCAGGACCAGAATCAGGCCGGGCAGTCCGCCGTACGATTCCGGGCCAGCGGACACCGGGATCTCAGACGTGAACCAGGCCTCGTAGGTGGTCGAGTCCTGCTCAGCGACCGCTTTCTGAGACGCATAGCCAAGGAACTCACTCTGCTCGCCCGTCAGGCGCCAGGCCAGAGGGGTGGCCTCGTCCTGAATGCGAAAGGTGCGGCCGAGAAACTCACGCTTCTCGATCACCTCGCCAGTCTCGAGGTTCACGTAGGTCTGGTCATCGCCTTCCGTTCCCCGCACCCGGACGACAATCTGCTGGCCTCCAGACTCCATCATCTCGCTCGGGTCTGTAACCGAGTCCTCCTCAGAGGGCGGGCTGACCGTCAGCGTCGCCATCTCATTGAAGAGAAGGATGCGCTCGGCCGTGGTCTCGGACGGCATCTGATCCTGCATGTGGGCAAACTCAGGCGGCAGTTCTACCTCGAGCTTGGACGTGACCGTGTAGTTCACCGTGCCTTGCTGGGCGGCGGCGGCGGCGGGAAGAAACGCGGCCAGCACAACGAGCTGGCGAAGGCGAGAGAGCGTCATAGCGAGTCTTGAAAGGTTTCGATGCGGATAAAGCGGCGCACGGTGTCGACCCGGGCACCCGGCGGAAGCGGGCGCCGAAGCGTGTCCGAGCGCATGAAGAAGTAGACCTGGCTGAGGGTGTCTGCTACAGCGCCAGAGGGGAGCGCGCGGCGCAGCGAGTCGACCTGGATCAGGTTGGCGTCGAGCCGGTCCCGGATCTCGCGTGCCAGCTCGGGCGGCAGGCTGTCCAGGGCCATCTCCATGGAGCGCGTGCCAGAGAACGTCACCGATCCACGCTCGGGGCGTCCGAGGGTGCGACCGTCGATGGTGGCGTCCCCGGGTTCCGTGCCGTCGATGAGGATGCCGGTGGTCGACGAGTCCGGGGTGGGAATGCGGGAGACGCGTGTTCCAGGACGGACCTTGACCGTGACGTGGTCTCCAACGTTGAGCATCCGTTGGCCGTCGTCGGCGCGTCGGACGGTGATGATGATGGGCGTGGCGTCCGAGAACACACGGTCCAGCTCAGCCTGCAGCTCCGTGTCCGAGAGATGGGGCGTCGCGCTGACGCCGAATACACGCTGGACCGTGATGACGCCGGCTGGCCGGCGCTCAGTCACGTTGAACTCGAGAACCCGGGCAGCTTCGGTTCCCGGCAGCGCGGCCACGGAGTCTTTCCAGCGCTCGATGGACTCGCCATCGGCACCGAGGACGGCGTAGCGCAGAACGGTTCCGTCGGCGCCTTCATCCCCAATCCCGGCCACTTCAATGTGGTGCTGGTACTCATCGGGCACGAGACGATCTAGAGCTACGAGGGTCGGGTGGCCCACGCCAATGCGGTCGGCGCTGAGGATCTCGATCACAGACCCTGCAGCGACCGTCGTGCTGACGGGCCACGAGCAGGCTCCGATGATGAGAAGGAGGGCAACGAGCACCGTCGCCGGCGCACGCCGTGTCTGAGGCGGCGGCGCCTCGCGGAGCCATGCCGCCGTCCGCTCGAACGAGTCGGGCAGCGGAGCAGAGCGGAGGGGATCGAACTCAGAGCGCATGGCTTAGACGATCACGTGGACAGATGGAGGCTCCGGAGCTGCGCCAATGTGGTCGGCGATCTCGCGGGCGCGGCTGCGGGCGCGGCTCAGGCGCGACTTCACCGCCGACGCGCTGCGGTCGCCCTGGATCTCGGCCACCTCGTTGATGGAGAAGCCCGCCAGCTCGTAGAGCAGCAGCGCGGCGCGCTCCTTAGACTTGAGGCGGCCCAGAACCGCGAGCGTATCGGTGAGCGCGCCAGGCTCGGGGTCGTCGGCATAGAGCCCGAGGGATTCGGCTTCTGCATCGGTAGGGAGCGGCAGCACCCGCCGGATGGCGTGGCGGCGAACGGCTCCGTAGAACGTCCGCGTCAGGATCTGGAAGAACCAGGGCCGGAAGCGGTCGGGCTGGCGGAGCGTGGCGTGCTTCTCGAGGGCGCGGAGCAGTGCCGTCTGAAACACGTCCTCGGCCTCCTGCGGCGACCACCGGGCGCACAGCGCGCGGCTGTACCGGAGCGCGTCGTCGTAGTGCGGACGAAGCGCAGCCAGGAAGGCGTCGGGGTCGCGGGGGGAGGAGAGGCTCACATCAACTGGATGCCTAGCGACCCTCGATGGTCGCACGGACTCCGGAAAAAATGTGGAGAGGCCTCGTTTGTTGTTCGCCAGCTCGAGCCGGACGCGCCGAGCTGGCGAGGCGGGCTATGAATGCGAGAGCCGTGTGTGGCTCATCGGGAGATCCGGTTACGCGCCCGCTCGGATCTCGTCGATCGCCCCCTGGTTGCGGTCCCGGCACGGGTCCTCGGCGCCCTCTGGCAACTCAGAGCAGGACTCCAGCCCTTCCTCGAGCAGCGCCACCGCCTCGTCGGGCTGGCGATCTCCGATCAGCGTGGCGAGCGAGTAGGTGACCTCCGCGATCTGCGGGTGGCCGTCGGGCCAGACGATCCGGTAGAGCGCCAGCGCGTCGCGGAAGGCGCGTTCGCCCACCGCTGAGCGCCCCAGGGCCACATCCATCATGCCGATCCGGTAGGTCATGGCCCCATAGAAGGGATGGTCCCGTCCCAGGGCTGCGAGGATAATGGCTCGGGTGTCGATGAGCGTACTCCTGGCTCCAGCATAGTCCTCCCGGGCGCGCTGGATGGCGGCCAGATTGCCCAGGCTCGCAGCCACCTCGATGTGATCCTCGCCATACACGGCACGGCGCACAGCCAGCCCCTCACGCGCATAGCGCTCCGCTGCCTCCAGATCTCCGCGCTCCTCCTCCAGACTCGCCAGGTTGTTGAGCGCGTACCCGACCTCGTCGTGGACGTCGCCATACAGCGCCCGACGCATCTCGAGGGACTCGAGGAGATACGCCTCGGCGTCGTCGAATTGGCTCAGGCGCCGACGCGCTGTGGCCGCCACCATCAAGCCCTGGGCAATGTTCTCGTGCGGAGCGGTGAGATGCTCACGGTAGATGGATAGGGTGCGCTGGGCCAGCGAGTCGGCGCGGGTGAGTTCCCCGACGTCATCGGCGAGGGTGCTGAGTAGCTCGTAGATGCCCGCCATCTCGAGGGCGTCGTCATCCACATGGCGTCGCTGGATGGCGAGGGCCTCGCGTGCCAGCGAATCCGAGCCTGCGTAGTCGGCCTCGTCGAAGAGGAAAAAGGCTCTGTCGAGGAGGGCAGACGCGGTCTCCATGCTGGCGGGGTCCTCGCGCTGGCGAAGGGCGAGGGCGTCCTGGAAGAGCGAGTCTGCGGCGGGGTAGTCCCCGATCTGCTTGCGGAGCTGTGCGAGCGCCGTGGTCGTGGCTGCTAGCTCGTCAGGCGACAGATCGCGGTGCAGACCGAGCGCGGTGGAGAGCAGGGAGTCGGCCTCGTCGAAGCGGCCAACGGTGCTGTACACCTCGCCGATGACGCGGAGAAGCGCGCCCTGCACTTCAGGCTGGCCGTCCAGCTCCGTCATCACCCGCTCCGCGCCGCGCTCGAGCACGTCCACCACCAGCACGGAGTCGCCCTGCGTCTGGTTGGGGTTGCCGTCGCGGAAGAGATCTGCGATGAATGTCGAAACCTGCTCGGCCTTCGCGGCTTCGGTCTGGGCGCGGTCGCGCTCGTCGCTCACGCGCGCAAACGCGATGCCCGACACCAGCACGATGCCCGCCAGCGCGGCGGCGGTCGCCGCCAGCCCGACGCGGTGGCGCCGCACGAACGTCCGCGCCCGGTAGCCGACGGTATCGGGGCGGGCCTGAACCGGGAGGTTCTGCTGGTGCCGCCGGATGTCGTCGGCGAGCGCGGCCACAGACGCATACCGACGCTCGGGCTCTTTGCGCAGCGCCGTCAGGCAGATCATGTCGAGGTCGCCTGCGAGCTGGCGACGCAGCCGGTCGGTGGGCGTGCCGTGGGTCGTCGGGGAGTCTGTGACCGCGGTGCTCGGGCGCGGCGGCTGCACGGTCTGCACCACGTGCTCGATCACGCCTGGCGTGCGGGCGTCGAACGAGTACGGCCGCTGGCCGACCAGCAGCTCGTAGAGCAGGATGCCCAGAGCGTAGACGTCGGTGGCGGTGGAGATCGTCCCGCCCATCACCTGCTCAGGCGCGGCGTACTCGGGCGTGAGCACGAACTGGCCGGGGGCTGTCAGCACGGTCAGGGGCGATTCCGTGGCCTCGTCCGCCAGCACGCGGGCGATGCCGAAGTCAAGCAGCTTGACGCGCCGCGTGCCATCGGACCCTTCGCTCACCAGCACGTTGGACGGCTTCAGGTCGCGGTGGACCACGAGCTGGCGGTGCGCATAGTCGACGGCCTCGCAGGCCTGTCGGAACAGGTCCAGCCGGGCCTCGATGTCGAGCAGGTGGCGGTCGCAGTAGGTGGTGATGGGCTCGCCCTCCACGAACTCCATGGCCAGGTACGGGCGTCCGTCCTCCGCCAGCCCCCCGTCGATGAGCCGCGCGATACCAGGGTGCTCCAGCCGCGCGAGGATGCGACGCTCGGCCTGGAAGCGTCGGAGCACGGCATCGGAGTCCATGCCGCGCTTGATGAGCTTGAGGGCGACGGTCTGCTCGAAGGCGCCGTCGTTGCGCTCGGCGCGGTAGACCAGCCCCATGCCGCCGGTCCCGACCTGCTCACGGATGCGCCAGGGGCCCACGGTCTCCGGGGCGGATGCGAAAAGGCGGTGGGCGTCGTCCTCCGGGAGGGCATCCAGGGCCACGCCATCGAGAAGCGTCACCTCATCCTCATCCGCGGCGAGCAACGTTCGGACGACCTCTGCCAGATCGGGATCGTCGCAATGCTCCGCCAGCCATGCCTCCCGCGTCTCAGGGGGCTGCTCCAGAGCCTCAGCGAAGAGAGGTGCAGCGCGGGACCAGAGCGTCGGGTTCATTGGAGGCGAGGGGAGGGCTTACGTCTTACGCTGCAAACCAGCGGCAAACCTGTCATCCAGGTTCGTCATCGAACGGTTCTTTCAGGTCCGACGCCAGCCAGGCGCGCGCCATGCGCCAGTCTCGCTGAGCTGTCGCCTCGGAGATGCTTAGCACCTCTGCGATCTCGTGCATTTTGAGGCCGCCGAAGAAGCGCAGCTCCACAATCTTGGCAGGCCGATCGGCCACGGTCGCCAGCCGGGTCAGCGCTTCATCCAGCGCGATCAACTCGTCAGACTTCGCTTCTCGTGCGGTCTGGTCATCCATCAGGGTGATGGCGGCCACGCCGCCGCCGCGCTTTTCGGCATTGCGTGCGTGGGCGTATGTGACGAGGATGCGCCGCATGGCGAGCGTCGCCACGCCGAAGAAGTGTGCCCGGTTTTTCCAGTTGGTGCGGTCCTGCTTGACCAGCTTGAGGTACGCCTCGTGCACCAGTGCGCTGGTGTCGAGCGTGTGGTCGTTTCGCTCGCTGTTGAGGTGGCGTTGCGCCATCGCCTGAAGCTCCGGGTACACGAGCGGCAGGATGCGGTCTACAACGTCCCGGTTGCCATCCTCGAGGTCGGACAGCAGGGCGGTGAGGTCGGGGTCGGCCACGAGGGCAAGGGGGTGGACTCCTGCGCAGAATAGAGATATTCACGTCCCCCATGCGTGTGCGAAGGATGCTCGGCAGCTCGAGACTCCGCAACAGGACGTAGAGACACACTGCGCTGAACCGGACACGGCACGCCGTGTCTCTACGAGTACCGAATCGGGTTGGCGAGCTGGCGACCATGCAGGGAGGCCCGCCAGCTCGCGCCGACGGGCCTCCGGAGGATGGGCCTCGAGCTGGCGTCTAGTCCCTCGCCAGCCCGACGAAGACGCGGTTTGTGGACTGCGTGCTCAGCCACACGATGTCCTCGCGGTCGTCATTGTTGAAGCGGCCTACGAGAGGGATATAGCCCCCCCATGCAATGCCCTGCTCCGGGTGGAGCTGCGGAACGCGAGTGGCATCGTCAAGGCCCGCCTGGCCTGCCTGGCCGAGCAGCACAAACGTCTTGTTGGTCACCCCGTCGAGGATGTTGAGAACGAGGTCGTCGATGGCGTCGCCGTTGACGTTGGCCCGGACGGAGTGCGTGATGCGCGGGTCGCCGTTGGCGAGCAGGTTCACGCGCTGGTAGTTGCTTGTGTTCGAGAGGGAGAATCCATTGCCCAGGCCATACGCGCGGTGGACCGCTGTACCTACGGCGTTCGGGTACAGGATGTCTCCACGCCCGTCGCCACGGAAGTCGCCCGTGGCCTGCAGGCCGACGTAGGCCTGCCACCCGTTGACGGGGAAGATCTGGACGGGGGTGTAGAGGCCGGTGAAGGGAGCCCCCGGCGTCCGGCTCGGCTTGGCCGACGTGTGGTGGACGACGTTGCGGTCACCCATGGCGCTCCAGACGAGATCGATGTTGCCGTCGCCGGTATGGTCTGTCAGCAAGAGGGTGTAGTTCTCCCATCCGCCGCCGTTGGTGAGCGTCTGGCCGCCCGAACTGGCGAGGTCGAACGTACCGTCGCCGTTGGCGAAGAAGACCCAGACGCGATTGAGGGTATTGGCGCGGTTCATGATCAAGTCGTCCGAGCCGTCGCCATCTACGTCCCCCAGGGCAGGCTCGTAGCCAGTGTCCCAGCCAGCGACGTCGGACTTGACCAGCGGCGCCTGCATCGCCAGCCCGCTGCCGTTCCAGTTGGCGACATACGTTGTCAGCGTACTGGTGCCGGGCTCGACCCACACCAGCTCGGTGGCGCCATCGCCGTCTACGTCGCCGGTGCGGAAGCGGTAGTTGGTCCACGAGACCGAGCCATCGCCAGTCAGCGTCGAGCTGAGGGAGAAGCCGCCGTTGCCGTCGCCGACGCCGATCACCGTCTCGTTGCCCGAGGGGCCGGTTTGGTTGAAGATGAGGTCATCGATGCCGTCACCGGTCACGTCGCCCACATGGCGTCCGTCTACGTCCGGTGCGAAGGGGAGAGCGAGTGTCTGTGCCTCCTTCAAGTCGAACGTCCCCGGCGTGGCCTGGCGCGCGTAGCAGGTGCGGATGTCGTAGTTGGTGGCCTCGGTCACCGCCGCGATGGAGTTGTCGCCCACATTGCGGAACGTGTAGGACAGCGGGCTGGCGGAGTTCAGCGGGGCGTTGGCCGTGAAGTAGTCGGCCCAGTTGCCCGATTTGATCATCGCCAGCGTGGCCTCGGCCTCCCCGCCGTAGGACGTGATGGCGACCTTCGAGTTCTGGAGCAGCGACTGCTGGCGGGCACTCAGCGAGCCCTGCACGCTGCCGCCGATACCGTCGTACGCTGCCTGGAGCGTAGCCCGGATGTCAGACTCACTCTCGGTGGAGGTCAGCGTGAACATCATCATGCGGCCGTAGACGACCTCCGAGACGTAGACCGGAAGGTTGTTCGGACCGATCTGGCCCCGATCGCGGAGCGACTGGAGCTTGGCCGGTGTGAAGTCCTCAGAGAAGAAGGACGCGGGGTCCGAGGCGGGGCGTTCCACGGCAACCGTGTACATCCGCTGCGTGAACTGCACAGCGATGGTCGTCTCGGAGGCGTTGCGGTCGATGGAGCCGGAGGCGGATCCGCTGAAGCCGAGGTAGTTGCCTGACACTTGAGCCGCCAGCGCGAACTGGCTCTCCGAGTGGTAGGTCTCCATCTTGAAGTCGATGGAACTGGGCGTCGACAGCCCATCCAGGACGGCATTGCCGACGATGTTTCCGATGGCGTTCGAGACCTCCGCCTGGTTGGGTGTGACGGTGCGGAAGTTGTCGCCCGTCGTGCTGGCGACATCGGGAATGGAGATGCGGAGTGGCGCGCGCTCCGGAATCGTCAGCGCGTCGATGCTGCCCACGACGTAGCTCTTACCCTGAACAAAGGCGCCGGGGTAGAGGACGGATCGGTCCGGGTCGTAGATGACGATGTCCTCGGGCGTGTCGGCCAGCGTGTACGGTGTGGACGTGCAGGTGTAGGTCACGTCCTCTGCAATCACCGGGTTGCCGTCCTCATCGAGCGTCGTCACATCCATCGTGACTGGCGCCTCGCTAACGGGCGCGCCCGTGGGCGTTGGGGCTTGCTCCGGCACATCGGGCTTGAAGGTGTCCCAGTCTGGGAGGCCCGTCAGGTACTCTGTGACCTGCATGTCGATGGGGTCGGGGCCTGGGTCCGGGCCGGGCCCTGCGCTGTCGCAGGCGGCGAAGAGAAGAAGAGCCGTACAGGCGGCAGCAAGGGGACGCATGGACTCGAGGGTGTAGATGAGCGGTGTCATCTCTTCACGCTGGGCCGCCTCCCGGAATCGGTCACACCTCTCTGATTTTCTTTCCGTCGAGCTGGCGAGGTCGTTGGGCGCCAGCTCGAGGAGATCGCCACTCCGTTCAGAGCGCAGTCGATGGGATTCGGCTATCGTTCTGGAAGCGAACCCTCCTTCCGCCTGCCATGCCTGACGCCCGCGTTCTCTTGAGTCTCAGCCTGTGCCTCGGGCTGGCCGCCTGCGCGAGCGCTCCGGCCTCGCCCGACCTGCCGCCGACGCTCACTGCCCAGACCGCCGACGGCGTGACGATCTACGGCGAGACCTACATGGGCGACCTGGACGCCTCGGCGCCTCTCGTGTTGCTCTTCCATCAGGCAGGAGCCAATGGGCGCAGCGAGTACGCGGAGATCGCGGCGTGGCTGAATGCCTCGGGCATTCGCGCCATCGCGTGGGATCAGCGAGCTGGCGGAGACCACTTCGGCGGCACCAACCGGACGGCCGACGGGCTGGTGGAGGGCACGCCCGCCGAGTTCTGCGATGCGTACCCGGACCTCGTCGCGGCTCTCGAAGCGACGTCAGTGGCTGTCAGGGATGCGCCAGTCTTCGTGTGGGGCAGCTCGTACTCGGCGGCGCTCGTTTTCCAACTGGTGGCCAAGCACCCCGAGCGTGTGGCCGGGGTCCTGGCCTTCTCGCCTGCGAGTGGAGGCCCGATGGCAGCCTGCCGCGCTCGTCAGTGGCTCGATGACGTGGAGGCGCCCGCTCTTGTTCTGCGGCCCGCCTCCGAGATGGAACGCGAGTCCTCCATCGAACAGCGCGACCTGATGGAAGCCGCCGGAGTTGAGGTTCACGTCGTGGAAAACGGCGTGCATGGCTCATCCATGCTCGTGGACAGCCGCACCGAGCACGACATGGCCTCTGCTCGATCCCATGTCCTCGCGTGGATCCAGAGGCAGGCACGCTGAGGCGAACCCTCTAGGCCGAGCAGGCGGTGCGGGCTTGCCGAGCTTCGCGCTCGCCATCGACATCCTCGAGCTGGCGATAGATCGCTTCAGCCTGCTGGAGCACGGTCCGGGCCTCGTCGCATTGGCTCCGGTCGGCGAGGTAGGTGCCGTAGAGCCGCTCCACGGTGGCTCGTTTCGGGGTGTCTTCCGCCAGCACGCTCCGGGCCTGCGGCATGGCTGCGGCGAACCGCTGCTCCGCCTCGGCCGCGCGACCGAGCTGGTGGAGCGTGTAGGCGTGCCGGACGCTGTATTCAGCAGCATTGGTGTTGTCCTCGCCAAGGGTGGTGGCAAAGGTGGCGGCGGCCTCCTCGTAGAGCGGCTCCGCTCGGGCGGGATCGCCTTGCTCGGTGTAAACGCGCGCCAGCCCGCCGGCGCTCTCGGCCACGCGGTAATGATCGTCACCCAGACCCGCCCTGAGCGACCGAAGGGCCTTCTGGAATTGCTGCTCGGCGTCGTCTAGGCGGCTCATGTCGAGGTAGAGGAAGCCGAGGTTCTTGACCGCTCGCCCAATATTCGCGTCGTCCGGGTCCAGCGTGGCCTCGCGGATGTCGATGGCTTCCTGGATGGTGGCCTCGGCCTTCGCGTACTCGCGCCGATCCGTGTACAGCGAGCCGAGGTCGAGGAGGGGATAGGTCAGGCTGGGGTGGCGGTCTCCGCTCAGGCGCCGGAAAATGCGGATCGCTTGCTGGTAGGCGCGCTCTGCAGCATCGAGATCACCGGAGTCGTGGAGAGCCATGCCGTAGGTCCCGTACGCCATCCCAACGGTCATCCGGGAGGAATCGTAGCGCGCCTCTTGGCTCCGCACGACCTGCCCGGCGACCTCCGCGGCCTCGGCGTAGTCCTGTCGGTTGTAGAGCAGACCTGCGAGGTTGTTCATCGCGCCGTCGGCGTCATCGGCGAAGTCGGGCTGGTCGGCCAGGATGCGGGCGGCCTCTCGGTAGTTGGTCTCCGCCTCGTCGAGTTGGGCGAGGTCGTGGTACGCGGCGCCGAGTCCGTAGTGCAGCACGCCGACCTCGGGCGCGTTCGGGCCCAGATACTCGGTCTGGATCGCCAGCGCGGCGCGGTTGAGGTCGATGGCGCGCTCGGGGTCGCCGGCTCGACGCACGGAGACCGCCAAGTGCGACTGCACCTCCGAGAGGGCAATCGGATCGTCGAGTGACTCGCAGAGGGCGAGGGCGCGTTCGAGATACACCACGGAGGAATCGTAGGCGCCGAGCTTGCGGTACACCTTGCCGATGACGCGGTACAGATCGGCCCGCACTCCTGGCTGATCTTCCAGGTCCTCCTCGAGTTGGCGTGCTCCGATCTGGAGAAGGTCCGCCGCCGTCAGCTCGAGGCCCTGCGAGCCGTCCGGGGTCGCACCCTCGAAGAGGTCCTCCAGAAACTCAGCGGTCTGCTGAGCTGTGGTCGCTTCGGCCTCGGCACGGTCGCGCTCGGTCGCCAGCCGGACCGTGTAGAACCCGGTCAGCGCGATGAGGGCGATGAGAGCAGCGGCGGTGCCCAGCATGCCTGCTCGGTGACGCTTGATGAACAGCCCGGCCCGGTAGCGCCGCGTCGCCGGACGGGCCTCGATGGGCTGGCCCGCGAGATGGCGCTGGATGTCCGACAGCAACTCGCCCGCCGAGCCATAGCGCCGTTCGGGGTCTTTCTCGAGAGCCTTGAGGCAGATCACATCCAGATCACCCCGGAGGCGCTTCGCCAGCTCGTCTTCCGATGCGTCGCGCTGGCGAGCAGTTTCCATCGTGATGCGGTCGCTGGGCCGCTTCGGCGTCTCGTTGAGAACCGCCAGCTCGACCTCCGCCAGGCTGCGGTCGGCTGTGTCGATGGGCGGGGTTCCAGAGAGGAAGCGATAGAGCAGTCCGCCAAGGGCGTATACGTCGGTCGCCGTAGTGGGCGCTTCACCGCGAAGCTGCTCTGGGGCGGCGTACGACGGCGTCAACACGCGCTGACCGGTGCGCGTCAGCTCGAGGTCGTTGTCGTCTTCGAGAAGACGCGCGATGCCAAAGTCGAGCAGCTTTACCTCGCCGCCGGGGCCAACAAGGATGTTCGATGGCTTCAGGTCGCGGTGGACCACGAGCTGGCGATGCGCGTAGCGGACGGCCTCGCAGACGGTCGCGAACAGCCTCAGTCGGGCGGGCACGTCGAGCTGGCGGTCGTCGGCGTACGCCGTGATGGGCTCGCCCTCTACCAGCTCCATCGCGAAGTAGGGACGGCCCTGGTCCGTGAGGCCGCCGTCGAGAAGCCGGGCGATGCCGGGGTGCTCGAGCCGCGCCAGGATCTGTCGCTCGGCCTGGAACCGGGCCACCACGGCCTCGGAGTCCATGCCGGGCTTGATGAGCTTGAGCGCTGCCGTCTGGTCGTAGCCCCCGTCGGCTCGGTCGGCTCGGTAGACGGTGCCCATGCCGCCCTCGCCGATGCGGTCTCCCAGCACCCACGGACCCACGCGCTCGCCATCATGCGAGCGGGTGAGCGCCGCGTCGAAGTCTTCGGGGAGGAGCAGGTCGGAGACGCGCCCCTCGAACAGCGTGTGCTGGTTGGAGTCGCCGTCCAGCAGCGCTTCCACCTCGTGGTACAGCTCCGGGTCGTCGCCACACTGCGCCCGAAGCCACGCCGACTGTTCATCCTTCGGTCGGTCGAGAGCCTGTTCGAAGAGCGTCTGGACGCGAGTCCAGCGGACAGTGACGTCAGCCATGAGAGAAACAGGTCTACCTGTGCAGGATGGAGTCGAAATGGAGCCCCAAGTCGCTTCGGGCTCCAATAGATATGTCACCCTGAACTTGATTCAGGATCTCGTGGCCGAAGCTGAGGTGTTTGGCTCGACTGAGATTCCGAATCAAGTTGACTGCGTCGGCCTTGCGGCTCGGAATGACAAGAAAGAAGACGGACAGCTCAAGTCCTATTCGTTGACGCACCAAACGCGCGCGCATCCGATCACGCGCTGCCGGAAGGGCTCTCGCCGTCGTCGCGAAGGGTGTGGCTGAGCCACGCTTTCGCAACACGCCAGTCGCGCCGGACGGTCGGCTCGGAGATGCCGAGGGCTTCAGCGATCTCGACGTGTGTCAGCCCGCCGAAGAACCACATCTCGACCACCCGCGCCTGCCTCTCGGATCGCTCGGCGAGCTGGTGGAGGGCTTCATCAAGGGCCAGCAGCTCGTCGGTGCGCGTCACGCGGCCCACGTCGCCGTCTTCATAGGTCGCCAGCACGGCGCCGCCGCCGCGCTTCTCGGCTCGCCGCTTCTTGGCGTAGTTGATGAGGATGCGCCGCATCGCGATGGCCGCCACGCCGAGGAAGTGGGCCCGGTTCTTCCAGGTGGCCCGGTCTTGCTTGACCAGCTTGAGGTACGCTTCATTGACCAGAGCACCCGTGTCGAGCGTGTGCCCGTCGCGCTCGCCTCGCAACTGCCGCCGCGCCAAGTTCTGTAGCTCGGTGTAGACATGGGGGAGGATGACATCTACGGCAGCCTCGTTCCCGCCTTCGAGGTCGGCGAGCATGGCGGTCACGTCCGTAGAGTCCATTCGGGCAGGCGTGGGTGGATGCACGTCGAGAAAACATACGGCCCCGTGATCGGATGTCTGGCGCAACGGTGCGTCCAGAAACAGAGGCACCTGTCCTCGACCTGTTCCATCCGCCTTCCTGGCCATGACGCTCCTCCGCTCTGCTTTCCTCCTCGCCTTCGCGCTGACGATCTCCGCGTGCGACACCATGACCGAGCCCGGCCTGCCGGAGACGGGAATCGACCCTGAGCCGGAGCCGCGCATAGTCACGCTCCGCATCGCGATGGACCGCATCTATGTGGAGGGCGACTGCGACGTGGCCGGCATCAACAATGCAGGCGAGTTCGAGTTCGACGTGACGGAAGACGTGCGCGCGATGTCGCAGTACAGCCGAACCGTGTATCGCGGAATGCCGAAACTGACCCACGGCAAGGAGGTGCTCCTCGGCCAGTATTCCCGCTCCTACGAGATCGCGGAGGACCGCATTGGCAATGTCACCATCGGGTTCGAGGCCTCGGAGTGGGACACAAACTTCGGCGGCTCGAACATTCGCGACCGAGACATGAGCGAGCGCACCGGGCGTGCATCGCACCGCTTCAGCAATGGCACGTGGTCGAACCTCGGGCGCAAGACCATCCGCCTTGGGTCAAAGTCGAGCTGCCGCGTGGAGCTGCGCTACACGGCGTCGGTGTCGGGATGATGGGTGATCACCAGCTCGAGCAGACGACGGCTCGAGCTAGCGAGGTCTCGAATGAGCTGCGAGCGCCTCGCGGGAGAGCGAACCTCTCACATGGATTGTCCTCCTGAGCGAAGCCCGCAGGGCGCAGTCGAAGGATCTCAGGAAGTCACAGCGGTTCCCCAGCCTCGAGCTGGCGCTGTGCTCGACGGAGATCCTTCGACTCCACTTCGTTCCGCTCAGGATGACAGTTCTGGATTGGATCAGAGCGGATCTCCAGCTCGAGGTTGGTCCATAGGCTCAGACGCTTGGCGCAGCGGGCGGGGTAGCGGTACCCTTGCGGTATGACCACACGCCGCGACTTTCTCCGCCGGACGGGGCTGGCCTCAGCAGGCCTCGCCGCGACGCCCGCGTGGGCCCCCCATGCCAGTGCGCGGACGACCATGCCAATCGCCAGCTCGACGCGTGGCGGTCCCAACGACGAAGACTACTGGCGTCAGATCGCAGCCCTCTACTGGGTCACCGACCGCACCACCAACATGGAGGCGGGCTACTTCGGCATGATGGCGGCGCCTGTGCTGGCGGCCTATCACCGACACACAGACCGCGTCAACCGCGAAAGCTCGCTCTTCGCCCGGCGCGACTTCCCCGAGCTGGTGCAATCGGTGCGGGCGCGTGTAGCGGAGGCGCTGGGCATCCAGCCGGGCGAGATCGCCTTTTCGCGCAACGCGACCGAGGCGCTGCAGGCGCTCATCCTGCAATACAACCGGCTCCGAGCGGGCGACACGGTGATGTACGCCGATCTCGACTACCCGGCCATGCAGTGGGCCATGGACGGGCTGGCGCAGCGCCACGGTGCGGATGTTGCTACGCTGACGATTCCGGAACCGGCCTCCCATGCGGCCATCCTCGACGCCTACACCGAAGCGCTCGATGCGAACCCGCAGACCCGGCTGCTGCTCCTCACGCACGCCAACAACAAGACCGGGCTCATCCACCCGGTCCGAGCCATCACCGAGCTGGCGAAAGCGCGCGGCGCAGACGTGATCGTGGACGCGGCGCACTCGTTCGGGCAGGTGCCGCTCGACCTCAAGGACCTCGGTGCCGACTACATCGGTCTCAACCTGCACAAGTGGGTGGGCGCTCCGGTGGGCGTGGGCGCGATGGTCATTCGCGAGCGCGGCCTCGATGGTATCGACCCGGCGCCGGGCGAGCGGGGCAACCTGGGCCGCATCGACAGCCGCCTGCACACAGGCACAATGAACTTCGCGGCGCTGCTGACGGTCCCCGACGCGCTCGACTTTCAGGACGCCATCGGCGTGGAGCGCAAGGCGGCGCGGGTTCGGTATCTGCGCGACCTCTGGGTGGCTGAGGCGCGTCCGCTCGACGGCGTAGACATCCTCACACCAGACGATGGCGAGCTGGTGGGCGCCATCACGAGCTTCCGTCTGCACGAGCGCGGCGGGCGCGACGAGAACCGCGCGCTGGCCAACACACTGCAGGACGAGTTCGGCATCTTCACTGTCGCTCGCTCCGGAATCGCCGGAGGCGACTGCGTGCGCGTAACACCCACGCTCTACAACAGCCCGGCGGACACCGAGAAGCTGGTGGACGCGCTGCGCGTGCTGGCGGCGCGGTAGATCAGCCCAGGTTTGAGCTTCGCCAGCTCGAGGCTGGGCGAGATCAGCTCGAGCTGGCGTCCATCAGGGTGCGGCCCTCACCGTTTCGAGGCGTGGGTGGCCGTCATGGGAAACGTGCCGAACGGTCCCGCATTGGCGGTGCCGTTGAACTCTCCGCCCTCGAGAGTGCCATTGCAGCGGACGATGGGACCGTTGCCTACCTGAAACTGGAACGAGAGTGCGTCACCGTCGAGGGAGATGAAGCGGAGAGGGTAGGGCTCGCCCTGTGCGATGATTTCCCCCTTGTACGCGCCCGGGCGTCCTGTGATGGTGAACGTGCCTTCGTCGCCGCCCCCCGGCGAGGCAACGGCGTAGGTCCATTCGCCGACGAGGTCTCCCATCGAATCGACCGGGCTTGCGGTGGCGGCTCGGGGAGCTGAGGACTCAGAAGGCGTTGAAGTCGCGCACCCCGCCAGCGGCAGGCAGAGAGCTAGAAGGGTAGACGGCAAGAAGGAGCGGATCATGAGGCGACAGGGAAAGCGGGCAGACCGCAAGCCGATTCGAGCGGGATCTCGATGGCGGCCTGCATGGGGCGTCCAGTATTCGCCTTCTGCACCTGGCGGTTTGTATTGGGACTCACTCCCCATTGGGGGTGGAGGCCACCCATGTGGCGTGGTGGAGTCCACCACATCACGGGTTCGAGTCCATGAGGGCCGTTATTCTCGTAGGATGACCGCTCGCATCTTCGTCGTGGACGACCATCCCGTGACCCGCAAGGGCTACGGGTTCCTGATCGGCGAGGCACCAGGCCTGGAGGTGTGTGGCGAAGCCGCATCCGCCGAGGAGGCCCTCGCCGAGATCCCGGACGACTGCAACCTGCTTGTGACCGACGTGTCGATGAAAGGCCTGAGCGGGGTCGAGCTGGTGAAATCCCTCCAAGCCACCCGGCCTGATCTCCCCGTGCTGGTGGTGTCGATGCACGACGAGAGCTTGTATGCTGAGCGCGTGCTGAAGGCAGGCGCAAGAGGCTACCTGATGAAGAGTGAGGCTGGGGGGTTGATCGTGGAAGCCATCCGGCGTGTGCTCCGAGGTGGCACATACGTGAGCCCGGCCATGTTCGAGTCCATCGTGCGCCAGGTCTCCGACGGCCGATCGGTCACGCCAGGGGCAGGCGTCGACGCCTTGAGCGACCGCGAGCTGGAGGCCCTGGAGCACCTAGGGCGCGGCCTCGCGACGTCACAGATTGCCGAGGCGATGGTCGTCAGCCCGAACACGGTCGAGAGTTACCGGGCGCGGATTAAGAAGAAGCTGGGCTTGAAGAGTGGTGGCGACCTGACACGCTATGCCATCCGCCACGCCCAAGAGCGCGGGCTGCTCTAGTGAGCGCCCCGGACCCCTTGGGCGTCGTCGTGCTTCAGTTCGAGCGCCTGCGGTCGGCTGTGCTGGCCGTGTTCTTCGGCGGATTGTGGGTCCTGCTCGCTGTGTGGGTTGCTCCACATGTAGCGTCCCAGGTGGTGGTGCCCTCAACGGTCGGTTGGGGAGGAGCGATTCCTCTGATGGGGTTCGTAGGTGCCGTGGCAGTGGTCGAGATCGCGGCGTACCGATCAGCCATGGTGCGGCTGGCAGAGGGGCGCGGTCCGTCCAATGCCGGACCTTTCGTGATGACGCTGTTGGAAGTGGGGGGCTATGCGTCAGGGGCCACGCTTCTCCTGACCCCACCTGTCGCCACGCTTGACGGCCCGATTGTGGTGCTGATGCTGTTCGTCGCCCTCTCTGCCTTCCGCCTCCGGCTTGCGGTGGCCGTGTTTACAGGCGCAGTGGCGGCTCTCGGCTACCTCGCTATCGTCGATGCTGCTGTCGGTGCCCTCGGTGAGTCTGCGTTCTGGATCGCGGCCATGATTGCGGGCAGTGGGATCTGCGTCGGTGTGTTGGCCAGGGCAGTCGGGCGTGCGGCTCAGCGGTGGGTTCACGAGACGAAGATGAGTGCCCAGCTTCAGGCCGACCTTCTGGACTCCGTGGAGGCGACCCAGGCACGGATCGGGCGCGAGCTGCATGATGGCGTCGGGTCCCACCTCACAGGGCTCTCATTCTACACGCACGGTCTGGTGCGTCGTCTTGAGAAGGGGAAGGCCATTACGAGTGCCGAGATGATGGATGCGGCCGGCATGGTCGACTCCAGCGTTCAGCAGGTGCGGCGTCTCGCGCGGGGACTGTCGCCGTCCGAGATCGAGTCAGGTGGTCTCCCCTCCGCTCTGGCCGACGTGGCTGCCGCAGCATCTCATGCCACGGGTGTCGAGGTGATAAGCCGGGCTGATACAGATCTCCCGCGCCTGGCATCTGAGGTGGAGACACACCTCCACCGGATTGCCCAGGAGGCTGTGAGCAATGCCCTCCGGCACGGCCAGCCTACGCGCGTTGACCTCTCGCTGGAATCGGACGCGCGGGGTGTCGTGCTCACGGTCTCCGATGATGGCAGAGGGATGGATTCCAGCAGGGGCCCGGGCGTCGGCCTTCGGACGATGCGGCACCGGGCACATCTGGCGAGCGGCACGTTCGAGGTCAGGCCTCTCGAGGGAGGGGGAACGCTCGTCCGAGTCGTTATTCCCTGCTCCTGAAACGGTACGCGCATCGTTCCTGCGCGGCATTCGCTAGCTCGAGGGCATCCACCCGAGCTGGCGACAATGCACCCGGTGTGATCGGTTGGAGAGAAAAGAGGTGCGTCTGGAGAGGACGGCGTCTTGTGCGCTCTACATCCTCATTCCTCTATCGCCATGCTCATTTCTCCGGCCTCCACGCTGCGCCTGTGCGGTGCGTTTCTGCTTCTTCTGCTCACTTCCGGCTGTGACCTTGCAGCCATCGGAGACGACTCGTTGACGGTTCGCGTGACCGTTCAGGATGTCAACACGGGAGAGCCGCTGTCGGCTGCGCGGGTCGGGGTCGGTTATGACCAGCTCGGGCTCAGCGTGGACTGGATCGAGACCACCAACGCAGACGCCAATGGGCAGGCGGTGTTTGAGGTGGCAGAGTGCGAGCGCAGCTCGCTTCTCGTCAACGCCTTTGGGGCTACAGCCAACGGGGGGAGTTACGGGCCATCGAAAGAGTACATCCCGTGTGAGCCGGGCGAGGCCTCCGTGACGCTCGAGCTGGCGCAGTACTAGGAGGTCCCTCCATAACAACGGGCCTTCGGGGACATTTCGGCCCTCCGTCGGGCTGGCGACGCCACATCGCCAGCCCGACATGTATATGGGTTGGCAGTCCGTGGAGGTGGTTCTGACCCTCTGGAGAAAACGACGATGCGTGATCGGTGACATGCAGGAACGGTGCGTCGGGGAGTGGAGGGCACGCTGCCCGCCAGCTTGTTCCATCTGACCTGTTCAGCCATGACGTTTCTTCGCACCCTTCCTGTTCTCGTCCTCGCCCTGGGTCTCGCCGCCTGCGACACCGCCGATCCCGAACCCGAGGCCGCTCTCGTTACCGTGGATGTCGTTGCCTTCGAGGCATTCGGCAACTGCGAGTCGTCCACCAACCCTGGCGACTTTCAATTCCAGGTCGCCCTCGTGGATGCCGGAAACAACGTGATCTCCAGCACGGACTTTCCAACCGGGCTCCCCTATGGGACGCACCCGAGTGCGAGCGGAGGGGCGGTGGGCTTGTACGCGTTCAACCCGCGTCAGCGCCGCGCGGTCGATGGCCTGGTCTCTGCCGAGCGGGCTCGCGACGTGAATGGCACCTTCGGTGTTCGGTTCTCGGGCATGGAGTGGGACACCCAAACCACCCGCGATGCTCGCTTCGACGATGTGCAGCAGATCCGCTCGCATCCCTTCGAAGACGGCCTGTTTCAGCGCGTCGCCGGGGAGCAGAGCATCGTGATCGGCACCACCTCCGACTGCCGCGTCGAGCTTGAGTATCGGCTGACGATCCAGTAGCCGATCCCAGCTCTGCTTTCCCTCGAGCTGGCGAACGCCTCGCCAGCTCGACGTCTGTTTATCTGTCGGCTAGGGCGTCGAGTTGGTGTCGCTCGTGCCATGTCCTACTCGCCTTGCGCAAACGCTCTCCAAAGCCGAACCTTTGCGGTGCTTTCGGTCCCTGCAGCGTCCCGGCTGAAGGCGAAAGATTCGACATGCATGCGTGCATAGCGTGCGTGTGTGTCCGAGCTGGCGCTCAGGACCCGGATGTTGTCAGCAACGCCCAGGTCATTCACCTCAAAGGCCACGAGGGCTTCACCCGGATCGAGAGGCAACCCCAATTCACCGGGGCGGGGGGCGAACTCTTGTGCGATAACAGGTCGGATTCGAGTTTGATCTAAACGGAGATTGTCGGAGTTGATCACAACAGACGCGATGACATCATCTTCAGAGGGAGCCGGTGGGGGGGCTGGCGGCGGAGGGGGCGGTTCGGGCGCTGGTGGTGGCGGAGGGGGCGGCGGTGGCGGTGCATCGGGAGCCTCTGGCGGCGGCGGCGGAGGTGGTGGGGGAGGAGGCGGAATGGCTTCCTCGCG
>JBCBZH010000284.1:0-5476 GCA_039815415.1 Bacteroidota bacterium | reverse complement strand
TGTGTGCCTTCTTCCGTTGCGATATGACATTTACCATCAATCACTCCCGCTTTTAACCATGCAGCAATTTGGCGGCGCATTGCTGGGAATGTGTTTACTTTTCTCAGTAATGCCTCGTGGTTGATGCGGTCAAAACACTTGCAAATATCTGCATCAAGCACGTATTTGGCTTTTTGCTTGATGTTTAATTTAATTGCTGCAAACGCATGGGTCGTCAGCGCATCCACCGTGGCGTTGAATCCCTTGTCCCGCCCGTTCGAGCCGTCTCGGCGGACTCGGTCGTAGTACCCCTCCAGGTCGTCGCGGCCGTCCCAGAGGTGGGTGTCATTCCATGCCAGGGCATCGAGGACGCGCTGGCGATCTGTCTCATTCCCGGTGGCCTCCCACATTGCCAGGGGACCCAGAACGCCGTAGTGCTGGATGAACGCGGTCTTGTCATTCGACGCGTTTAGGGGGCTGCCTGTCGAGGAGAGCTTCTCGAACCAGCCGCCGTGGGTTTCGTCCCAGCCGTGGGCGTACTGGAAGTCCAGCGCCACGCGGGCCGCGTCCAAGAACGCCTCGTCGCCTGTGAGTTGGAACGCGCGGACGAAGGCGAAGGCGTTGCGGCTTTGCGTGAGGACATCCTTGTTCGAGCCCCAGCCGAAGTTGACGTCGCCCTCACGGTCGATGTTGGTGTAGAAGCCGCCGTTCGTTTGGTCCCAGGCGTCCCCTATCCAGAACGTGGCGTTGGCGCGGAGCACGTCGATGAGTCGGTCAGGGTCAGCGAGGTGCTCGCTCTGGAGCACCGGCTGTGCGTAAGCGCTTACACTCGCAAGGACGAGCGCGACCAGGAAAAACGGACGAGGCATAAATCCACCGGGGAGACGTCCCAATCTACGGTGATGATGATGGCGGCTCAGCAGTCGCCAGCTCGAGCTGGCGGATCTCATGCTGGGCCCCCCTGTGATTGGACGAGCCGAGAACGCTGTCATCCCGGACTCGCGCCCTCGGGCGGCGCGCGGAGATCCGGGATCTCAACACGCCAGATGACGCCCGACGAGATCCTAAGTCACGTTGGCTCCCTCGGCCTTTTAGCTCAGGGCGACACCGAAGAGAGGTTCCGTACAAAGCCTGGGGCCGTACGGTGCATGGCAGGGCGGCCGTAGGTCAGGAACGCTTCCAGGGCCCTCTCACGGCCAGCGTTAGGCCAGCGTGCTGGATGTTGACGAACAGCGTCGTGCCATCGGGCGCGAACGTGGTGCCGGCGAGTTCCGAGCCGTCGAGTGCGTTGCGGGCGAACTTGTAGAGCTCTCCCTCCGGGGTCACGCCGACGAGGAACTGGTCGCCGCTGCCGTCCTCACACACGATCAGGTCGCCCCAGGGCGCCACGGTCAGGTTGTCCGCGTTGTCGACCACGGCTCCGTCGTTGGGTTCTACGAATAGCTCGAGCACGCCGGGTCGCTGCCCTTCGGCATCCGTTCCTTCAACTGGGCTGGGTACGTACCGCCAGATCTGACCTTTGCGAGCCTGGCCTCCATTCGTGCACGCGAAGTACACGGCGTCGTTTCCGTACCACATGCCCTCGCCGCGTGCAAAGCGGGCCGCGCCTGCAGCGAATCCGCGGAGGCGCAAATCGTCCTCGGGGGATTCCACGTCGTCCATGTCAATCCACTCGACGGGCATCTGGAGGCCGACGGACACGTTCGTACCGTCCCAGTTTCGGGTGTCGAGGCTCTCTCTCTCGCGCACGACGAGCGCTTGCAAGCGTCCCCCTCGTGCGAGCTGACCCGGCACGTCTGGAATAAACCGGTAGATCAGTCCATCGTGGGCGTCTTCCGTTTGGTACACGACGCCGCTGGCGGGGTCCACAGCCACGGCTTCGTGGTTGAAGCGGCCCATCGCTTTGAGGGGGACGGGAGTGCTCAGCCCAGCCTCTGCGGACGCGGACACCTCGAACGGGTAGCCGTGATCTGCCAGGAGCCCGTCCCCAGCCCGTTCAACCGTCTCCTCACATGTGATCCAGGTGTTCCAGGGAGTCGGTCCGCCTGCGCAGTTGCGCAGGGTGCCTGCCAAACTCAGGAACTGCCGAACGACGCTCTGGGTGCGCGTGTCGTAGACGACCGTTGTGGTGGCCCCTAGGCAGGGCGTTCCTGTCCCGGCGTCATACAACAGCGACGAGTCGAGGCGTGCCAAGTGCGCGAGGTCGCCTCCAAACGGGCCTTCGTCGGCGTTGGCGTTGCTGTTTACTTCGTGGTTGCGAATGAGCACGGTCAAACCGTCAGGGCCCGGGAACGCCGCCATGCCGTCCGGGCGGTGCGGCACCAAGAAGCCGTCGTCCATCGTGTCCTTCCACCGGGAGACGACGCGGTACGAAAAGCCTCTGGGTAGGTCCAGCATCCCAGCTGGGTCGCGATCGAGCGGTCCAAACCCATAGGGGGCACGTAACCAAGCCTCGGGCTGCAAGCTCGCACATGCAGAGAAGGTGTGCAGTCCGCCAAAGCCAAGCGCGAAGGCGCTGCCGGTGCGGAGGAAATGGCGACGGGACAGGGTGTTCATGATGACGTGCAAGTCGTAGGGTCTGAGTGCCAGAACGCACCTCGCAACCAAGCTACGAGGGCGGAGGCACGGTGCGATTAACCGCTCTATGATGAACCTCACAGGAATGAACCCCGCGGGCTTCTCGCGCTGAACGCGGCGCGGCGACCGTTTCGGTTGTCCGGTGCTATCTGGTTATGCGTGATGACATCCATCAGTGATCTCCAGCGGGAGAGAAACCGAGCGCCGGACACCGCGCAGCGGTGCCTCCTCCGTCGCTACACAGACACAGCGAACGCCAGCTCGAGGGAGGAGGCGGGTTCATCTGGTTGACCTCGGTGACGGGGGAGGAGAGTCGGTGCTCTCTCACGCTTCGACTCGGATGCTCAGGGGCATCAGGCTCCGTTGGCGATCCCTACTGCTGGTTCACGATCCTATCGGCTACCTCTCGGATGAAGCGTGGAACCACTGTGGGGATACGCCATGGCGGTGGGGAAGGGGATAGGCGTCGCTGAGTCCAGGGCACGACTCGGTAGCCCATGCTCTCGTTTCAATCGCGTGCCGTCGTCACGCCTGATGCTCAGCCACTCCAGTGCTGCCGACATCTCAATCATCATTGGCGGTCGTAACCGCTGCGATGTTGGCCAACAGCCACGCCGACGCTGCACAAAGCTGCAACCAGTCACCACTGGAGCTGATCCCGTATGCAAACACGCTACCGATCCAGAACAGGCTGGCGGCTGTTTGACCAAGCCACTCTACGCGGAGGGCTCTAGAGCGGCGACGCGGCGGCGTAGCGCCCTCCACGGATCGGTCAGGCACAGCTGAAGCCGCGTCTCGCCATCGCGTCAATCTCCAGAACGACATTGCTGATGCGCGAGACGAACGCTCATTTGGTCGATTGATTCGAGATCAGCACGTAGCCACTGCTCACGCAGTCCTCGAAGGACACGTCGGCGATCTCCCGGGGTGGTGCGTCCATCATCGCCATGGAGTCCGAGCGCCCGTGCGGCCATGGCAACGTGCGTGACATCTTGATTGACGCCAGGGTTTCGCCAGTTGATAGGCGCGAAGCGATCAGCATACGCACTCCTGTCCGCAGCACGAAAGGTCATCGAGGTACATGCCCCACATGCGATACGACTCCAGGTCCTCTGCGGCAAGACCCAGCGACGTCGCGATTGCCTTAGCGACGACGGCGAATCGCTGCCTGTACTTGTAGATGAAACAGAAGATGTGGTTGTCGTGCCGAACGCTCGCCCCGCAGAGGAATATCCCCGGGACCAGGGTCGATTCATCGTCCTCGTTGAGGCGTGGGAAGCCATCGTCGCGTGATTCGAACAGATCAGCGATGAGTGTATGACTTCCTTCAAAGCCGTCCGCCAGGAGCGGCGGTACAGGGGTGCGGAATCTGAGGCCGTCCTCTGCCATCACAACGTAATGATCGCTCGTGCGTGTCACCGACGCGATCGGAGTATCTGGGAACAACTCCACACCCTCGCGGAAGGCAGCATCCCGCATCCGTTCGAGCGAATAGGTCGACAGGGCCACGCTTGGGTCGGAACTTGTACTTGTCCATGGCGAGCCCTTGTCGAACAACCGCACGCGCTTGCCGAGTACAGCGAGGTGGTAGGCCGCGTCAACGCCACTCTCATAGCCGCCGACCACGATGAAGTCATCCCCATCCAACCCGGCATAGAAGGGAATCGTGGCGGTGTGTTGGCACAATGCGCTGCCTGCAATCCCGCTTCGTCTCGGGTACTGGAAGTCGCCTGCTGCCCAGATGACATGCCGAGCTCGCACGGTCTCATCCACCGTCTCGACCGCAAACTCGTCGCCCCGTCGAGCAACCCGCAACACATCGGTGTGCTTGTGGACCGGCAACTCGAAATGCTCTGCGATCCCTCTTAGGTAGGCCGCGTACTCTGGCCCCGTCGGATGCTCAACCCCGAGAGCGTATGCAGCCGAAGTTCCAATCACGATGGAGTTCAAGTCGAGCATGCCGACCGAATTCGTTGGAAACGAGGGTGTAATGAAGCGAGTCTCGGCAGGCCACCACGCGAAGGAGGCGCCTACAGAATGGCGGTCGAGAACGACGAAGTTCTCGATCCCTGCGTCCCTGAGTGCGACGGAGACACCCACACCTGCAGCCCCTGCACCGACGATAACTACATCGTACAGGTGGTCCGATGCCAGAGTACTCATCCAGCCACCTCTTCGACTATCCGAAGCTCCGGAAAGGGGGTGGCGCGTCCTGTCCCGAGACGGCCAGTTGGACGCTTGGGGTACGCTCGTTCTGGGAGTGCGGAAGCGTAGCTCACGTTATAGGTTGCCAGCTGGGCTCGCTGGCGCCGCATCGAGGCTGAGTCGATTCAGGCGAATTTGAAGTGCCACAATCCCATCCAGCAAGGCTTGCTGCAACTCGACCATTTGCTGCGGTGTCACGTCGACCGCAGGGGTGTGATCATGGTCATGGGCGTCGTCATGGTCGTGCGAGTCGTCATGTTCATGCGTGTCGTCATGGTCGCCGGATGGCTCTACGACGAAGCTGCTCCACGCGTCAAGGTCAGCCCGGATCGCATCCAGCGAGTCGAGGACAGACGTAGCGAGCTGGCGGGTCTCGGCCTCGGTAGCTGCTTGGGCTAAAGCGTTCCGTACTTGACTTTCGATCACCACAAGGGAGTCGTGCAGAGCGATCGCTTCCGCTTGATGTACCTCTACCTCAGGGGCGGGGGCGTTACAGCCGACGATGGACAGCATGAGCACAACGACACTCATCCGCACGGATCGGTCACGGACGCGTAGGCGGGAGGTGTATTCCGAATCGCAAGGCATCATTACATCGGGTACACGCGGAGACGGCCGCGCGAGGTGAGTGTCGAGGGTGCCATCATGGGTGCGTATCTCGGACTGCTGATCTGCGTCGCTTCCAGCTGCCACAGAGATGCTCACCTGGAGTTTC